>NZ_CP009283.1:5467500-5777500 GCF_000758625.1 Paenibacillus sp. FSL R7-0273 | reverse complement strand
GATGCTTTGCATCTGGGGTAGGGGAGCGTTGTATGTAGGTTGAAGGTGTACCGTAAGGAGCGCTGGACAGCATACAAGTGAGAATGCCGGTATGAGTAACGAAAAGATCAGTGAGAATCTGATCCGCCGAAAGCCCAAGGTTTCCTGAGGAAGGCTCGTCCGCTCAGGGTAAGTCGGGACCTAAGGCGAGGCCGATAGGCGTAGTCGAAGGACAACAGTTTGAAATTACTGTACCACCGTAATCCGCTATGAGCGATGGGGTGACGCAGGAGGGTAGTGACGCGGACTGATGGATGTCCGTCTAAGCAGTGAGGCTGGTGTGTAGGCAAATCCGCACATCGTAAGGCTGGGCTGTGATGGGGAGCGAAAATTACAGTAGCAAAGGTCATGATCTCACACTGCCAAGAAAAGCCTCTAGCCAGGAGAAGGTGCCCGTACCGCAAACCGACACAGGTAGGCGAGAAGAGAATTCTAAGGCGCGCGGAAGAACTCTCGTTAAGGAACTCGGCAAAATGACCCCGTAACTTCGGGAGAAGGGGTGCCTCGGTAGGGTGAATAGCCCGAGGGGGCCGCAGTGAAAAGGCCCAAGCGACTGTTTAGCAAAAACACAGGTCTGTGCGAAGCCGCAAGGCGAAGTATACGGGCTGACGCCTGCCCGGTGCTGGAAGGTTAAGGGGAGTGGTTAGGAGCAATCCGAAGCTATGAACCGAAGCCCCAGTAAACGGCGGCCGTAACTATAACGGTCCTAAGGTAGCGAAATTCCTTGTCAGGTAAATTCTGACCCGCACGAATGGCGTAACGACTTGGGCGCTGTCTCAACGAGAGATCCGGTGAAATTTTAATACCTGTGAAGATGCAGGTTACCCGCGACAAGACGGAAAGACCCCATGGAGCTTTACTGCAGCTTGATATTGAATTTGGGTACGATCTGTACAGGATAGGTGGGAGCCGTAGAAGCAGGAGCGCAAGCTTCTGTGGAGGCGCCGTTGGGATACCACCCTGATCGTATCTAGGTTCTAACCTGGTGCCCTTAACGGGTACGGGGACCGTGTCAGGCGGGCAGTTTGACTGGGGCGGTCGCCTCCTAAAGAGTAACGGAGGCGTTCAAAGGTTCCCTCAGAATGGTTGGAAATCATTCGAAGAGTGCAAAGGCATAAGGGAGCTTGACTGCGAGACCTACAAGTCGAGCAGGGACGAAAGTCGGACTTAGTGATCCGGTGGTACCGCATGGAAGGGCCATCGCTCAACGGATAAAAGCTACCCTGGGGATAACAGGCTTATCTCCCCCAAGAGTCCACATCGACGGGGAGGTTTGGCACCTCGATGTCGGCTCATCGCATCCTGGGGCTGAAGTAGGTCCCAAGGGTTGGGCTGTTCGCCCATTAAAGCGGTACGCGAGCTGGGTTCAGAACGTCGTGAGACAGTTCGGTCCCTATCTGTCGTGGGCGCAGGAAATTTGAGAGGAGCTGTCCTTAGTACGAGAGGACCGGGATGGACGTACCGCTGGTGCACCAGTTGTTCCGCCAGGAGCATGGCTGGGTAGCTACGTACGGACGGGATAAGCGCTGAAAGCATCTAAGCGTGAAGCCCCCCTCAAGATGAGATTTCCCAATTAGTAAGACCCCTTGAAGACGACGAGGTAGATAGGTTGGAGGTGGAAGTGCAGCAATGCATGGAGCTGACCAATACTAATCGGTCGAGGGCTTATCCAAAAGCTACCCCAAAAAGTGAAGAAGAGGCTGACGAAGCCGATTCCGATTACTTTCCGGGGGCCCCGTAACAAGGGCGAACGCATCTTCGTTTCGGATTCAGTTTTCAGGAATCAAGTTCTGATTCAGAAGGCACAAGCGGCCTGATGATGAAGATTGATTATTCAGCATTTGGCGATGCTGATACCTGTATTATGCATTTGTACTGCAAATGCCCGTTTGGTGGCGATAGCGGAAGGGTTCCACGCGTACCCATCCCGAACACGACCGTTAAGCCTTCCAGCGCCGATGGTACTTGGACCGAAGGGTCCTGGGAGAGTAGGACGCCGCCAAGCACTTAAGACCACTGCTGATTACAGCGGTGGTTTTTTGTTTGTGTTAAGAATTAAGTAGATATTATGGGTACGACAAGTAATGGCTAGATGCTGGCAAGACTCTGTAGTTGTGCTCTTATCTCTAACGGACTGAACAGCCTTTATTTTCAGCATAAGTGATGTTTTTAAATTCTAACGGACACTAGTGCTCTTATCTAAGGAAATATCCCCAAAATTCGGCTGCTGCAGTGACAATAAGAGCGCTACGGTCCGTTAGCACAGCCATTGAGTCCATCCTAGAGGGATATTGGCTTCTTGAGTCCGTTAGCTCCAATGAAGGAGCAGGAGAGCTCCTGCGGGCTGCTTAGACCGGCAGAGGGATAGCACCTCAGAAGAGTATGACATGGAGGTGGGCAGAGACAGTAGGTTAAGATAGGCTTCAAATACTCGGTTCCCTTCATAGGCCCCATCAAGTGTAAGAGTGCTTTCGGCAGCTATCATAAAATTATTGAATAATCTATTGCACTTCCTATTTATATGTGATATAATATTTTTTGTTGTCACAAACAACAATGTTGATATGGCCCGTTGGTCAAGGGGTTAAGACACCTCCCTTTCACGGAGGTAACAGGGGTTCGAATCCCCTACGGGTCACCATTTATTTTAAAAAAAGAGTTTGCTTTTGTAACCAATGTATGGTAAGATCATTAAGTTGCTTCTTCCATGGAGGCTTAGCTCAGCTGGGAGAGCATCTGCCTTACAAGCAGAGGGTCGGGGGTTCGATCCCCTCAGCCTCCACCATATATATCTTTTACTGACGCGGGGTGGAGCAGCCCGGTAGCTCGTCGGGCTCATAACCCGAAGGCCGCAGGTTCAAATCCTGCCCCCGCAATTCATTTGGAACCGTGGTGTAGTTGGCCTAACATGCCTGCCTGTCACGCAGGAGATCGCGGGTTCGAATCCCGTCGGTTCCGCCATTAGTACTTTGTTTATAGTCTGACAAGCCTATGGAATTGCAGAAATACATACCGTGTGCGGACGTGGCTCAGCGGTAGAGCATCGCCTTGCCAAGGCGAGGGTCGCGGGTTCGATTCCCGTCGTCCGCTCCAATATTTGCGCCCTTAGCTCAGCTGGATAGAGCGTTTGACTACGAATCAAAAGGTCGGGAGTTCGAATCTCTCAGGGCGCGCCATATTTACTTAACAGAAGCATCTCTCCGGAGAGGCTATTTTTTTTGTCTGAATAACTTTATTATTTGCAGTGAAACGGAATGGTGAATTACTATTAAAGTAATTTTACCATTCCGTTCTTTTTATATTAGAGAAAGCGTATTAAAGCGGAAAGCGGCCAAAATGCAGAAGAGGAGGCTTTTGTATGTTCAAGAGCATAAAGCGGCGCATCGATAATGCTAATCAAATGCATAAAATACGCAAAGAAAACCCGGAGGCATGGGAGCGGGCATTAAAGGAGGAGCAATCCAGAGTTGAGGAAGTGAACGAAAACGTTCTGCCTCCCCAACCCGGACCGGTGATTCTGTTTTTCCGTTGGGTGCTGCGGCTCTTGACGGTCTTGATATTACTGGTGGTTTTCATTGGGGTACCCCGTGCAGACAATCCCTTATTTTCGCTGATGAGCTTTGGCTTGCTGCTGTCCCTGCTGTACCTGATAGCTGGTCTTGCTCAACCCTCAATCGTTTTCGTACGGAGGAAATGGTCCAGGGAAGATGTGGCAGAGCTGTTCGGCCTGCTGAGCATCGTTTTTATTGTTTTGCTGGTTGTATTTCATCAGTAGGTGCACTGTATAGTACGGATACCTGATAGCTGTTGAGAAAGCTGATCCATTCCTCAGAAGGCTTCTGATCAGTCACAATATAATCGACTTTATCGAAGCTGAACAGCTTAATGAAGGCAATCCGGTCAAATTTGGAATGGTCAACGAGCAGTACGACCTTGCTGGCCTGCTTTTGCATCAGAATCTTCAGCTCGCTCTCCTCCTCGTTGGAATCACTGAGCCCTCCGGTCATCGACAGTGCTTTACAGCTGAACAGGGCGACGTCCACATTGTACTTCTGGATGGTCTGGGAGGCGGTGGGGCCGACGAAGGAGCTGGTCTCCGGTCCCAGTGTACCTCCGGTAGAAATCAGCTTATGGCCGGAATGCTGGAATTCAGATAGAACAGCGAGTGAATTGGTGATGATGGTCAGGTTGTGCTTGGATTCGGTGATTTTGCGCAGAGCTTCAAAAGCTGTTGTGCTTGTATCTGTCATCAGGCTGTCCCCGTCATTGATCAGATCCAGCACATTCGATGCGATAATGCTTTTAGCCTCCAGGTTGACCTGATGCCTGCTTGCGTAGGAGGGGTCTTCGTTGGTATGGGCGTTTAGTATGGCTCCTCCGTAGTTTTTTTTGGCCAGGCCTTCCTTATCCAGCTTGTCCAGATCGCGGCGGATGGTTTCCTCGGACACCTGGAATTTTTGCGCGAGGTCAGCGACATGCACTTTTTTATGCCGGTACAGCTCGTTAATGATCAAATCTCTCCGTTCAAATGCCTTCATGCTTACCCACCCTTGTCTACAAAATCATATATTATTCATAGTGTACTACATTTGAGCGCAAGATAGTCAGAATTCACACGTGAATCCACAATTAATTATTAAAATATCACATAATACCACATAAATATATTAAAAATATGTGGTTTGTTGTTGACTTTGCATCGTTTCGACTCTATGATAAACATGAACTTAATTTTAATATCTAGTACGGGATCAGGCGGCACGGGATGGGGCAGTCTCACAACACCTTCATGACAGCGCTTTAAAAGGGGACTGGATTCACGTCTGCAAGGATCTGCCGTAATATCCAACCAATTCATTTGAGGAGGAACAGCAGTGGCAACAAATTATCCGAAGATTGGAATCCGGCCTACGATTGATGGAAGAAGACGCGGTGTCCGTGAATCGCTGGAGGCCCAGACTATGGGAATGGCAGAGCGGGTGGCTAAGTTTCTTGCGGAAAAGCTTTTTTATCCGGACGGGTCTCCTATAGAGTGCGTTATCGCTGATTCGACGATCGGCGGTGTTAAGGAAGCAGCGGCTGCCGCACAGAAATTTGCCGGACAGAATGTCGGCGTATCGATTACAGTAACCCCTTGCTGGTGTTATGGCTCGGAAACGATGGATATGGATGCAACGATTCCGCATGCTGTCTGGGGATTTAACGGAACGGAGCGCCCGGGGGCAGTTTATCTGGCGGCTGTTCTGTCTGCATATGCGCAAAAGGGAATTCCGGCGTTCGGGATTTACGGGGAGGATGTACAGGAATCCAGCAGTGAAGAGATCCCTGCAGATGTGCAGGCAAAGCTGCTGCAGTTCGCCAAATCTGCTATGGCAGTAGCGCTGATGAAAGGTAAATCGTATCTGTCGATGGGCTCCGTCTCGATGGGGATTGCCGGCTCGATTGTGAACGAACAGTTCTTCCAGGATTACCTGGGCATGCGGAATGAATATATCGATATGTCCGAATACGTGCGCCGGTTCGAGGAAGAGATTTATGATAAAGACGAATTTGCACAGGCGCTGGCCTGGGTTAAGGAAAAATGCATCACCGGCGCGGACAATAATCCGCAGCATCTGCAGATCAGCGATGAAATGAAGGAGCAGCAGTGGGAGACCTGTGTCAAAATGACGCTCATCGCGCGTGACCTCATGGTCGGTAACCCGCGGCTGGCTGAGCTCGGCTTTGAGGAGGAGGCTAACGGTCATAACGCGATCGTCGGGGGCTTCCAGGGCCAGCGGCAGTGGACGGATCATTTTCCTAACGGGGATTTCATGGAGACGATTCTAAATTCCTCCTTTGACTGGAACGGCCGGCGCGCTCCGTATATTGTGGCTACTGAGAATGACAGCCTGAACGGGGTAACGATGCTGTTCAACTATCTGCTTACGAATACGGCACAGATTTTTGCTGATGTACGTACGTTCTGGAGCCCTGCTGCGGTTGAAAGGGTGACCGGATATAAGCTGGAAGGAGAGGCGGCGCACGGGCTGCTGCATCTGATCAATTCGGGCTCTGCAGCGCTGGATGGAACGGGACAGCAGAGTGTGGACGGGAAGCCTGCGATTAAGCCGTTTTGGGAGATTACGGATGAGGAGGCGGAGCGCTGTATAGCAGAGACTCAGTTCCGTCCGGCTTCGCAGGAATATTTCCGCGGGGGCGGCTTCTCCACTGATTATTTAACAAAGGGCGGAATGCCTGTAACGATGGCCCGGCTAAATCTGGTTAAGGGGCTTGGTCCCGTGCTTCAGCTTGTGGAGGGTTATACTGTCGAACTCCCTGAAGAAGTGCATAAGACGCTGGATGAGCGGACCGACCCGACCTGGCCGACGACTTGGTTTGCTCCTAAGCTGACGGATCAGGGCTCGTTCAAAACCGTCTATGATGTCATGAACAACTGGGGAGCTAACCATGGCGCCATCAGCTACGGGCATATCGGTGCAGATCTGATTACGCTGGCTTCCATCCTGCGGATTCCGGTCAGCATGCACAATGTGGAGGAGGAACGGATTTTCAGACCGCGCGTGTGGTCCCTGTTCGGAACAGAGGATCTGGAGAGTGCAGATTACCGGGCCTGCCGTAACTTCGGACCGCTGTACTAAAATCGGAGGTAAAGCAGGTGCGGGATATGGATGAAACAATCAAGCTGCTCGCAGTGGACCTGGGAGCGAGCTCGGGCAGGGTCATGCTGGGCCTGTATGACGGCAAACGTATTGAGGTGGAGGAGGTTCACCGGTTTGCCAATCAGCCGGTTGAGCTGCACGGGCATTTGTATTGGGATGTGCTGCAGCTGTTTTATGAAATGAAGCAGGGAATACGCAAGGCGGCCAGAGAGCACGGGACTTTGACCTCCGTGAGCGTGGATACCTGGGGCGTCGACTACGGCTTCATTGACCGGAAGGGGCAGCTGCTGTACGCCCCGCATCATTACCGGGACCAGCGGACAGCTGCATACGCTCCTATTCTTGAGGAGCTGCTGCCGCCGGATGAGCAGTTTAAGCTGACGGGCAATCAGTCAGCCAGAATTAACACGGTGTATCAGCTGTTCGCGGATCTGGAGGAGAGTCCCTGGCTAAGGGAGACAGCAGACCGGATGCTGCTGATGCCGGATCTGTTCCATTATCTGCTCTCCGGCACTGCAGCCGGGGAGCAGACGATCTGGAGCACCAGCGGTCTGCTGGCCGCCGGATCAGTTGCTCCTTCCGCCAAGGTGATGAACCGGCTGCGGCTTCCGCTCAGGCTGATTCCGGAGCTGGTTCCTGCCGGAACCGTGACCGGCCAGCTGCTGCCCGCGCTGCAGGAGGAGCTTGGCATAGGCCCGCTGCAGGTCATTGCCGGGGCTTCCCATGACACGGCATCTGCGGTGGCTTCCATTCCCTATGGACCGGGAGCAGAGACGGCCGCTTTTATCAGCTGCGGGACGTGGTCCCTGGCAGGCATGGAGACAGAGCAGCCGGTGCTGACGGATCAGGCCCGTGAATTCGGGTTTACCAATGAGGGCTGCTTCGGCGGCGGAAACCGGCTGCTGAAGAATATTACGGGGCTGTGGATTTTGCAGGAGACGCAAAGAGGCTGGGCGCAGGCGGGTGAGCCGGTGTCTCATCAGGAGGCGGTCCGGCTTGCCGCAGAAGCGCGTAGCGAAGGTTATGCTGCGGCTGTCATAGATCCGGATGATGTCCTGTTCAGCACGCCGGGGGATATGCCCGGCCGGATTGCAGCCTATTGTACCCGTACCGCCCAGCAGCCGCCGGAAAGTAAGGGCGAGGTTATTCTGACCATTCTGCAGAGCCTTGCCTCGGCTTATGCCCAAACAATAAGTGAGCTGGAGACGCTGACCGGACAGAGCATCCGCACAATCCACATGGTGGGCGGAGGCATCCGCAATGAGCTGCTGTGCCAGCTTACGGCTGAGGCCACCGGAAAAGAGATTATCGCCGGGCCTGCCGAAGCCAGCGCGATCGGTAATATAGCTGTACAGTTAGCCGCTATAGGAGCAGTTAGGGCTGCTGCGCTCAGAGAGCTTGTAGCACAGTCCTGCACGCTCAACCATTATTATCCGTCATTATCCGTCCAGACAAAGGAGAGTTACCATGAACCAGAAAGAACAGGAGCTGCGCCTGCTGATCTGTGATATCGGCAGAAATTTGTTCAACAAGGATTTTATCGCCGCCAATGACGGGAATATTTCGGCCCGTCTGTCCGAAACCGAAGTTCTTGCTTCACCGACCGGAGTCAGCAAAGGCTATCTGCAGCCTCATATGCTCGTTAAGGTCAATCTGCAGGGAGAGATCCTTGAAGCAGCCGAGGGCTACCGCCCTTCCACTGAAGTGAAGATGCATCTGCGGATCTATAATGAGCTGCCCGAAATGAACGGGGTGGTGCATGCCCATCCGCCTTATGCGACAGCTTTTGCGATCAAGGGTGAGCCGCTGGATAAAATGATGATGCCGGAGTCGGTCATAGCAATGGGAGATATTCCACTGGCGGCTTACGGGACACCTTCTACGGAAGAAATCCCGGATTCGCTGATCCCGTTCCTGGGCAAGAAAACGGCCGTCCTGCTGGAAAGCCACGGCGCCCTGACCTGGGGCAAGGATGTTATGAGCGCCTACATGAACATGGAGCGGCTCGAATACACAGCAAAGCTGACGTTCATTACCCGGATGATCAAGGGGGAGCGCGAGCTGCCGCAGAACCGGATTGATGAGCTGGTTGCCCTGAGGTCTTTTTATGGGATGTAGGGTCGTCAAGGGAGGAGCCGCATGCTGAAGAAAATCCCTAAGCTGCTGTCCCCTGAGCTGGTCCGCGTGCTGATGGAGATGGGCCACGGGGATGAGCTGGTGCTGGCGGATGCCCATTTTCCGGGTCATTCCCTGCATAACAGAGTGCTGAGATACGACGGGGTGGGAATCCCTGCCCTGCTTGATGCGGTCCTTGAGCTGCTGCCGCTGGATCATTATGTGCCGCATCAGGCGGCTTTTATGGCTGTAGTGGAGGGTGATCCGTCAGTGCCGGAGGTCTGGTCCGTGTATGAAGCTATTTTTGCGAAGCATGACGGGTCGGCGACGGTTGAATATGAGGAGCGTTTTGACTTTTACAGCCGCTCCAGGCAGAGCTACGCTATTGTGGTTACGGGGGAAGAGGCTCTTTACGGCAATATCATTATTAAAAAGGGTGTTGTTACAGCAGAGGGCTGCTAAGAAAATTCATCTGTCCTCTGGAATGATGCTATGAAGACCGGATTTTAATTGAAAATAGCGAGGCCACAGCGGACATGTCCACGTGCTGTGGCCTTTTTTTGATTGTGCAGAGCCGAAAGAGCAGAAAAGAAGTCAAAATTATACACACTCCCGGCAAAAGTTATCTACTCCGCGGGTGCCCCAATCTCTTACGATAAGGCAAACGCAGTGTGAGTGAGGGAGAGAGATATAATGTGGAAGCATGCAATTGAGGATGCCATCGTCAAAATACAGCGCAATATCGGCCGTTTCGGAGACCGTTACCCCCATGTAGGAAATGGCCGGCAGTATTCATTGATTGAGAACGAGGATTGGACCAACGGCTTCTGGAGCGGAATGCTGTGGCTTGGTTATGAATATTCGGGAGACAGGCGGCTTCTTGACGCAGCCAGGAAAACGGTTGACAGCTTCCGCAGCCGAATGGAGCAGGGAATCGTGCTCGACCATCATGATATCGGCTTCCTGTATTCACTGTCCTCCAAAGCGCAGTGGATTGTGGAACGCGATACAAATGCGCGTGAGCTGACACTGCTGGCAGCAGACTGCCTGATGGCCCGCTGGCGCAGGCAGGGAGAATACTTTCAGGCCTGGGGCCCGGAAGGTGATACTGCGGAAGGCGGGCGGATTATTATTGATTGCCTGCTCAATCTGCCTCTGCTCTACTGGGCCTCGGAGCAAACCGGGAAGCCGGTTTATAAGACGGCGGCAGAGCTTCAGGCTAACAAAAGCCGGCGTTATCTGGTGAGGGGTGACGCCAGCTCGTATCATACCTTTTTCTTCAATCAGGAGACCGGGGAGCCCATTGGAGGCGCGACTCATCAGGGATACACAAACGGATCAACGTGGACAAGGGGACAGGCCTGGGGCATTTACGGCTTTGCGCTGTCGTATCGTTTAACCGGCGATCCGCAGTTCCTGGATACCTCCAAACGGATGGCCCGGTATTTCCTTGAGCATCTGCCGGAGGACGGGGTGGCTTACTGGGACTTCAATCTGCCGCCGGATGCAGAGCGCCCGTACCGCGACAGCTCCGCATCGGCCATCGCTGCTGCCGGACTGCATGAGCTGTTATCTCATTTGGATGAAAAAGAGCCCGGATATGCCTATTTACGCAGCGGGCTGCTCAACACAATGGAAGCGCTGGTGTCGCATTACTCCACGATAGGCGACGAGCAGGCGGAAGGGCTGCTTAAGCATGGTTCTTATCATGTCCGCGGAGGTCAGGCGCCTGATGAGTATATGATCTGGGGAGATTATTTCTACCTGGAAGCATTGCTGAGACTGGAGAATGGGATCGGAGGCTATTGGTATGAGCGGGGATAGCGGAGCTTTGGAAGCAGATCACTTGCCGTCAATGGAAACCTTGTTGACTCTGTTGAACCTTGATTACCCCGGCTTGGAAAAGGTGAAGGAAGCGGCTCGATATGAGCGGTACTCTGAGGCACTGGCAGAGCTGCGGGCGTATTTCATTAATCGTCCGGTACCCGGGGGCTTTCCCGCTCATGCTGACCGGACTGTTATCCCGGCATACGTCCGGGAGCATTGTCCGGAGGAGCTCGGGCTGGTGCTCCGCACGGCTGATGAGGTGCTGAAGCAGACCTTTCTGTTCCGGTTTCCCTGGGATATGGAACGAACACGCATCCCGGTTGTTTTTACAGAGAAGATAGACTGGAATCATGTTCCGTCCGGAGATGTTGAATGGCCCTATATGCTGAACCGCCACCGCTACTGGATTGCCTTGGGCCAGGCATCAGTGCTCACTGGCGGTGAGTGTTATGCGGAGCGGTTGTGCCGGCAGATAGAAGACTGGATTGACCGCAATCCGCTGCCCGGAGATCCTGCGGGCTCGCTGAACTGGCGCAGCATCGAAGCCGGCCTGCGGGGAACGAACTGGACAAAGGCCGTCTCCTACATTCTGGACTCCCCGTTCCTTACCGGGGAACTGCTGTGCAAGTTCCTGCTGTCCCTTCATACCCATGCTGCGTATCTGGCCGCATCGTTTAACGGATGGAAGAATATCAGCAACTGGGGAGTGCTGGAGTCCTGCGGACTGCTGCATATCGCCCGGTTCCTGCCGGAATTCCGGCAGTCGGGGGAGTGGACGGCTCTGGCGCTTGCGAGAATGAATGCCACTGCCTCCCTGCAGATCCTTCCGGATGGAATGCACTGGGAGCAGTCGCCAACCTACCATCATGAAGTGCTGCACTGTTACCTGGAAATGCTGCATCTGTGCCATAGCGGCGGACTCCGGGCAGATGAAGCGGCAACGGACGCCGTACACCGGATGGCCCGCGCTTCGCTGGACGCCTCGCGTCCGGACCGGCGTCAGACGATGACAGGGGACAGCGACAGCTTGGATATCTCGACGGTGATAGCGGCAGCCGCGCTTATTTTTAAGGATCCCGTACTTCGCTTCGGAGGCGGCGATTGTCCCGGCTATGACAATGCCTGGCTGTTCGGCGCCGCGGGGCTGAGACAGTATGAACGGCTTGGCCCCGAATTGCCGCCGCTGCTGTCCCGGCCGTTTCCTTATTCGGGCAATTACTGCATGCGTTCGGGCTGGGATGAGCAGGCATTGTTCCTGCTGCTGCGCTGTGCACCGCTTGGCGGCGGGCATGGCCATGCCGATTCTCTGCATATCGATCTGTACGCCTACGGCAAAGAGCTGCTTACCGATCTGGGCCGCTACAGCTACAGCAATGAAGAGCCGTTGCGGACTAAGCTGAAGCGTCCGTCTGCCCATAACACAACGGTTGTAGATGAGACTGATTTTACGGAAATCCTGGATACCTGGGAGTTCGGCCATATCGCCTTTCCTGCCGGTGTACGCTGGATTTCACAGCCGGATTTCGATTACGCAGAGGCCAGCCATGACGGCTACCGCCGGCTGGAGGACCCGGTATATCCGCGCAGGCGGATTCTGTTCCTCAAGCCGCACTGCTGGCTGCTGATAGACACCTTTGACTGCTCGGGGGAGCATCGTTTCAGGCAGTATTTTCATTTCCCTCCCGGACAGGTCAGTCTTTCCCGGGATACGGGAGTATGCCTGACCCGCAATGCTGACTCAGCCAATCTTTGCGTGATCCCTGCCGCCAATCCAGGGCTTGCCGCAACAATGGAAGAGAGCAGCGTGTCGTACGAGTACAATCGGATTGAAGCCGCTTCCTGTGCAGTCTATGAAATAGCCGGATCCGGCACTGTGTCCATCACGCAGCTGCTGTATCCGCTGCCGGCGGGTTCAGCAGCGCTGCCGCTTCTGGAGAATGTTCCGGTATACCGCTATACCGGCGAGCTGGTAACGGCTGCACAGGCAGAGGCGTTCCGCATACTGCTTCCCGGACAACCGGAGATGATCGTGCTGATCTGCCACCGTCCGCCGTCTCTGCATGCCGATTCACTCGTGGTTGAAGGCATACAGGTCTTCGGGGAGGTTGTTGTGATTGAGCCGGGCAAGCCCGGAAGCCAGGCCAGGGTTATAAAGTAGTATTAATGGGTAGGCAGCGTAGCATTTTTCCTGAGGGCCGGGGTCTCCCGGGGATGTCCATCCGCTGCCGGGAGCTGTTACAATAGATGAAAATGACCCGAAACGAAAGAGGCCAGAGCATGCATAAACTTACCTACTACCGGAGAATCCAGCTGTCGTTTCTGCTGTTCATTATTTTGCCGATCCTCGCTGTTTCCGTCTTCTCGTATACCCTGCTGAAGCAGAATATGATCGAGAAATTCCAGCTGAGCAACAGCAGCATGCTGAATGTTATTGCCGGAGAAATCGAGCGGACCATTGATGATGTGACCTTTGCCTCGCATTATATTGTTAACGATACCGGCCTCCGTGCTTCACTGGATAATTTTGCAGATACCGCCCGGATAAACACATACACAGACTATACCCGGTTTATGAAAATCAAGGACAGCTTTTCACTCATTACCTCCAAGCCCTTAAATAACAGCATCCGCATGTATCTGGTCAACCGGGCAGGGTTTGTCATCTCGCCTGATTCAGAGAATCTGAAGGCAATGAGCGGGCGGCTGGATCAGCTGCTGGCTAAGGTTGACCCTTCCAGGCCTGCCGTACTGCAGTGGCTTGGCCTTTTAAAGGATGAGGCGGATGGCAAGGGGACTTATTATATCGCCAGAGTCATCGGCGGGGGAGCATCACAGCCTTATACGTCAGTGCTGCTGATCGCTATCAGGACGTCTTATTTTGAGCAGCTGCTCAACCGGGTGGAGTTTGGCTCGCCAGCCTTGTTTGACGGCAGCGGAGTGCCGATCGCCGGTAGCCCGGATATGGCTTTGCAGCCGGAGAAAACGCCGGACGCAAAGCTCCGTCTGGAGACGGTACTGGACAAAACAGACTGGACACTCGTCTACGAAACGTCCGAGGAAGCGCTGACCGGGCAGATTTCGCGTGCATTTTACACTGGAATTGGTCTGGTGCTGCTCTTTACCCTGCTGTTCTCCATTATCTCGCTTTTCTTTGCGAAAAGGCTGCACAGCCCGATCCGAAAGCTGCAGCGGGTGGCTCGCCAGTTCACTATGGGTAACCGGGACATGCGGCTGGATATCGTCGGCAAGGATGATATTGCGGAGCTGGGCTCCTCCTTTAACCTGATGCTGGATGAAATTGAGGTGCTGATAGCCAATATCGAGCAGGAACAGGAGCAGAAGCGGGTAATTGAGCTGGAGGCCCTGTTCATGCAAATCCGGCCGCATTTTCTGATCAATACCCTGAATTCAATCAAATGCAGCCTGATCCTGAATGATGATCAGCTGCACAGCAGTGTTATCGATTCGCTGATGGGCCTGCTCCGTGCTTACCTGAAGGTTAGTGAGTCTTCTACGCTGGAAGAGGAATGCCGGCTGCTCGGATATTATGCCGATATCATGAATGTACGCAATGAAATGGAGCTGCAGCTGGAATTCGGGCTGACGCCTGATCTGGAGAAGTTCGCTGTCCCGAAGCTGGTGCTTCAGCCGCTTGTGGAGAATGCCATTGTACATGGCCTGGTTGACCGTGAGAATCCCCGGATTGCGCTAAGTGCATCCAGGGAGCAGGGCATCGTCACTATAATCATTGCCGACAATGGCTGGGGAATGGAGGAAGAGCTGCTTGTGGCACTGAACCGCCAGCTGAATGACCCGGAATCGGAAGAGTATGCCGCCTACCGGAGAGTCGGCTTGCGGAACGTGATACAACGGCTGCGTCTGACCTTTGGACCGGGTGCGGCGATGGAGCTGTGTACAAACGCACAAGGCGGCATTTCGGCTGTTCTCAGTATTCCGGTACCGGAACGTTAAAGATCACAGGAGGTTAACATTATGTACAGAGTCATGCTGATCGATGACGATATTCCAATGCTTAAGGTGCTGCAGCAGATGATTAACTGGGAGGAATTGGACCTGCATGTGGCCGGAAGCACGTATTCCAGCGCCAAGGCGCTCCATATATTCAGGGAGACGCAGCCTGATATCGTTATTACAGATATCGGGCTGCCTAAGAAATCAGGAATTGAGCTGGCTGCAGAGTTTACAGCAATGAAGCCCGATGTGAGGATTATCTTCCTGACCTGCCATGAGGATTTTCACTACGCTCAGGCAGCGGTAAGGCTGGATGCTGATGACTATCTGCTTAAGGACAAGCTGTCTGCAGAGCAGCTGGAGGCAAGCCTGCGCAAATCGGTTTCCCGCCTGAAATCAGGAATTGCGGGAAGCCAGCTGGAGAGCATGCCGAATAACGGGGGGCTGCTGAGACGTGCGCTTCTGCAGATGATCGTGGATGGCGCAGATCTGGAGCGGGTCCGTCCGCATGCCGCCCGGCTGGGAATATCCTGGAGCTATCCCTGGTTTATGATGGGCATCGTCAATCTCCGCTACTGTGCCTATGAGCCATTTTACAACCGGAGCAATCTGCCGCTTATCCGCTATGCGGTCTACAATATCGCGCTTGAAATTGCGGAGTCCTACGAAGGGATTACCCCGTTCATTGAACAGGAGCAGTTTATAATTCTGTACAATTACCGTCATAATCTGGCCGGTAACGATGCAGCATATTTTCATTCTTATCTGGAGGAGCTGATTGCCCAGAGCTCCGCCTACCTCAAGCTTACCCTGCAGATTGTTGCGGTATCGGACCGGCTGGCGCTTCAGGCCGCCGGAGCGGTCTATCAGCAAATCCGGCTGGGCCGGCCAGAGTTCTACAGCGCGGAACAGCTTGTTATGGCGCCCTGCGGCCAGCTGCTGGAGAACATGTTCTATCCGGCACCTCAAGGATTTGCCGATCCGTTCCGCTATAAGCTGGAGCAGGCTATCCTTGAGAAGGAGGTTGAGGCTATCCGTCTGGTCCTGGAGCAGTTCGGACAGGAGGCGCTAAGCCGCAGGACAGAGCCTGAGGAGTGGATCGGTGAGCTGATCCAGCTGATGCGCGGTGCGGAGGTGCTGTTCGCGCGCCGGAAGCCGGATGAGGATATTTATTACTATCTCGGCGAAGCAAGAACCGCTGAGGACACGCTGGGGCTTGCCTTTGGACGGATGGAGCAGCTTGTAAGAGAGCAGGGGATGTATTCTTCACCTGTACCTGCAAGTGAGCCGAGGCTTCAGGTTATTCAGGCGTTCATCGACCAGCATCTGACGGAGAATATTACTTCTATTGACATTGCACAGTATCTGTACCTGAATCCAAGCTATTTCTCCCGGTATTTCAAGCGCCTGACGGGTCTAAGCTTCACCGATTATGTGCATCAGTACAAAATGAAAATTGCGGCCAATATGCTGAAAAACTCAAGCCAGACGCTGGAAATGCTGGCGATGGGCCTGGGCTATTCCGATAGGGCCTACTTCTCCAAGGTTTTCAAAAAATATATCGGAGTGACCCCAAGCGATTACAAACAGAAGAAGCAGCTCCGGCGGACTCCCTGAATGCTTCAGCTCCAGTCCTGCCTCCGTATGACCTGCCGCGCATATATGCGCGGCTGTTTGTATGTCCCCTTTCCCGATTAAGCCCCTGTCAAAAAGGTCAAAATCTTACCTGTTACCGGTCAGAATCCGGCCCTTGAAATTGGGGTCCTTCCCGTATGATTATTTCAACAAATCAAGTTAGAGGTGATCGATGTGGAAGCTGTAAAAAAAGCCGCACTGACCGGCCAAAACCGGACCGCAGGCAAAAAATTCTGGACGCCGAAGCGGAAGGAAGCGCTGGTCGGCTGGCTGTTTCTGACCCCTGAAATTATCGGCATGCTGCTATTGAATGTGTTCGCGCTGGGGTTCTCGCTGTATCTGAGCTTTTCCAAATGGGATATGCTGTCCGGCGTGTCCGGCATCGAATGGATCGGGCTGGGGAATTACGCCGAGCTGTTCCGGGACCCTGCAGTCATTGAAGCGCTGAAGAATAACCTGCTCTACACTGTAATGACGGTGCCTGTTCCCATCGCTGTCGCACTGGTGCTGGCTGTTGTTATCAATAACAGTGTTTTTTTGAAGAGCTATTTCAAGGTTGTCTTCTTTATCCCGTATATCTCATCGATTATTGCCATCGCGGCTGTATGGAGCGCGCTGCTGCATCCGTCGCTGGGGCCGGTTAACCAGGTGCTGATGCAGCTTGGCATTGACTCGCCGCCCAAATGGCTGGTAGATCCGAGCACCTCGCTATTGTCCATCGCCATTATCAGCACCTGGGCGAGCCTGGGATATACAATCATTATCTATACAGCCGGCCTGACTAACATATCCAGTGAAATTTATGAAGCGGCTGATATTGACGGCGCGACGCCGGT
The DNA here is from genome assembly GCF_000758625.1 of Paenibacillus sp. FSL R7-0273. Taxonomy (NCBI): domain Bacteria; kingdom Bacillati; phylum Bacillota; class Bacilli; order Caryophanales; family Paenibacillaceae; genus Paenibacillus; species Paenibacillus sp. FSL R7-0273. The sequence continues at coordinate 5,760,414 of NZ_CP009283.1, read as the reverse complement.
CAGGAAATTTCTGCGGATTACGGTTCCGCTGCTGCGCCCGACTACCTTTTTCCTGCTCATTACGATGCTGATCGGCTCCTTCAAGGTATTCGATATTATTTCCTACCTGACCGAGGGCGGACCGAACAATTCATCGACAGTGCTTGTCTACCGTATTTATGAAGAAGGCTTCACCAACTATGATATGGGCTATGCTTCGGCCATTTCCTGGCTTCTGTTCGCAATTATCGGTGTGATTACAGTTGCGACCTGGAAGCTGCGGAACGAACAAGCTTAGGATAAGGGAGGGATTAAACATGCAAATCATAAGCAAAAATATCTCGAAATCGATTCTGACCCTTGTGATGGGGGTTGTGTCCATAGTTTTCCTGGTCCCGCTGATCTGGATGGTCTCTGCAGCCTTTAAATTTGAAAAGGATGTTATGCGTTTTCCGATCCAGTGGATTCCCGATAATATCAATGTCATTTACAATTTCAAAGCGGTGTGGATGGGCCGGGTGCCGTTTTACGATTTCTACTTCAATTCTTTGAAGGTAGCTGTTATTACGACGCTGCTTACCATTATTATCTCCTCAATGTCTGCTTACGGGCTGACGAAGCTGCATTTCAAGGGCAGAAATCTGATTTTTCTGGCGCTGCTGTCCTTTATGATTATTCCTGATCAGGCAACGCTGATTCCGCGGTTTCTGATTATCCGCTGGCTCGGATTGTACGATACTCATGCGGCTATTATCCTGATGAGTATGTTCTCGATTTATTTTACCTTTCTGCTCCGTCAATTTATGATGGACATCAGCGATGAATACATTGAGGCTGCACGGATTGACGGGGCAGGACATTTGCGCACATTTGCTTCTATTATGATTCCGCTGTGCAAACCGGTGCTTGCTACTGTAGCCATAATTAAATTCATCTGGACCTGGAACGATTACCAGAACCCGCTGATTTTCCTGATGAGCAAGAAGCTGTATACCATTCCGCTGGGGATTACGCTGTTCCGCGACGACTACACAAACAACTATGCCATTATGATGATGGCTGCCCTGTCGGCAATCATTCCGCTGCTGGCAGTCTTTATTGTCATGCAGAAGCAGGTCATTAACGGGATAGCCCTGGGCGGGGTGAAAGGCTAGACCTTGCAGGGCGGTGTCCGAAGAAGGTAAAAAATCTCCCCGTTGCACCTCAAAATTATACACTTGGCTGTCAGGGCAGCCCGATATACTAAGGTAGCAAAGAGGAGCATCATCCATTTACGGTCAAGGGGGAAAACAGGATGAAACAAATGTCAAAACGCAGAGCAGCGGCAGCGCTGGCCTTATTGCTGACCGGCGCCATTGCAGTCAGCGGGTGCGGGGGCAATTCAGCGGGCTCGCAGGAGGCCTCAAACGGCGGCTCGGCCGGTAACCCGGGCAGCGCATCGGAGCCGGTAAGCATCAAGTACTATAACTGGGATAATGAAGCGCAAACGGCGGGCACCGACGCCATGCTTGCAGACTTTATGAAGCAGAATCCGGATATCAAGGTAGAGCATGTGGTGCTGGTACCGGGAGACTCTGTTGAAATGCTGAAGAAGCTGGACTTTCTGATCTCTTCAGGTGAAGCGGTAGACGTAGTTGCACTGCCGAACCTGGGTGCAGTATATGAACGGGCTACAAGAGGGGCCCTGTCGCCGCTTAATGAATTGTACGAACAGAACAGCCTTGTTCCCGAGGAAGAATATTACGTCAATCCAAAAATCGATGACCAGTACTACGGCATGCAGCTTACTTCAAGCTTTAACTATGTCCTGCTTAACAAGGATGCTCTGGACGAAGCCGGTTTGCCGGTGCCGGCCTACGGCTGGACCTGGGATGACTACCGCGATTACGCCAAAAAGCTGAACAAAGGCGAGGGGGTAGACAAGCGCTACGGAACATACTTTCATACATGGGAGCTATACATGAATGCCCCGGCGCAGACGGTGATGAAGGACCCGTTCCGTTATGATGACGGCTCCACAATTTTAGCAGACCCGACCTACAAATACTTTTTCCAGCTCCGGAAAGATATGGAGGCTGCCGATCAGTCGGCCAAGCCTTACGCTGATGTGCTGGCGGCCAAGCTGAATTACCGGACCGAGTTCTTTAATGAGGAAGCCGCTATGGTACTGACGGGCAGCTGGACCATTCCTGACCCTGGCAATCAGGAGCAATATCCGCACAGCTTCACTACGGCCTTTGCTCCGGTTCCTCTGCCTCCGGCAAATGCTGAACCGAAGGATTATGAAGGCGGTAAATATTTTACCAGCGGCACCCAGGTGGTCATGGGCGCCACCACCAAGCATAAGGAAGCGTCCTTTAAGCTGATGCGTTATATGACAACAGCGGATTCGGAATCCAGACTGGAATTCTCCGGCTGGAAGAAGGCAGACAATCAAGTCGTGCTTGACCGTCTGATTGGTGAAGACAGGGAGCTGTACGACGTCGAGTCCCTGCAGAATACACTATTCGGCGATGATATCCAGTATCTGGACGCTTCCAGTGTAATTACCGTTTCTACTTCAGAATTGACGAAGGTAATCAATGACGGCTTCAGCAAATTCATGCTCAGCGACGAATCCATTGATGATGTGCAGAAATGGATGGTTGACGAAGCAGGCAAAATTATTAATGAAAAGGAAAGCAAGTAGCTTAGTGATTACACGGAGAACAAGAGAGCTTCGGGGACAGCCTGCCGGCTGCTCCGGAGCTTTCCTGTTCTTACAGGAGAATGGGGGCGGCGAGCTTGAGCCGATTGGAATGGAAAGATCATAAATACCTGCTGGATGGCCGGGAGCATCGGATATTGTCCGGGGCGCTGCACTATTTCCGGATTGTTCCGGAGTACTGGGCCGACCGTCTGCTGAAGCTGAAGGCCTGTGGCTTTAATACAGTCGAGACCTATATCCCCTGGAATTTTCATGAACCGGCGGAAGGAAGCTTCCGGTTTGACGGAATGGCCGATGTCACCGGTTTTATTAAAATAGCGGGAGCGCTCGGATTGCATGTCATTGTCCGTCCTAGTCCGTATATTTGTGCGGAATGGGAATTTGGCGGGCTTCCAGCATGGCTGTTGAAATCGGGGATGGGACTGCGCTGCATGGACGCTGAATATCTGGAGAAGGTGGACCGGTATTACGATGTGCTGATTCCGCTGCTGGTGCCTCTGCTCTGCACGAACGGCGGGCCTGTTGTGGCTGTGCAGGTGGAGAACGAATACGGGAGTTACGGCAATGATACAGCTTATCTGGAATATGTGCGCGACGGGCTGATCTCGCGCGGGGTAGACTGCCTGCTGTTCACATCAGATGGACCTACTGATGAGATGCTGATTGGCGGCACCGTGGAAGGGCTGCATGCCACTGTCAACTTCGGGTCCCGGGTCGCGGAGTCTTTCGGCAAATACCGGAAGTACCGGCAGGACGAGCCGCTGATGGTAATGGAATATTGGCTGGGCTGGTTTGACCACTGGATGCAGCCCCATCATGTCCGGGAAGCCGGGGATGTTGCCCTGGTACTGGATGAAATGCTGGAGCAGGGCTCTTCGGTGAATCTCTATATGTTCCATGGCGGAACCAATTTTGGCTTCTATAGCGGAGCCAACCATGGTGAAGGATATGAACCGACCGTGACCAGCTATGATTACGATGCCCCGTTGACCGAATGGGGTGACCCGACCGATAAATACAGGGCGATCCGGCAGGTGCTCGGGAAGCACGGTATCGACGCAGGCTGCCCGCTTCCAGAGCCGCTTCCGAAACTGGCTTATGGACGGGTAAGGCTGGCTGAAACGGCGGACCTGCTGAAGCAGCTGGATACCCTGGCCGCCAGCCGCACCCAATCGGTCACGGTCCAGCCGATGGAGCAGCTGGATCAGGCATATGGCCTGATCCTGTATTCCACAATGATTAAAGGACCAAGAACCGGTCAAAAGCTGCATCTGCGCGAGGTTCATGACCGTGCCCAGGTTTTTCTGGACGGCAAGCTGCTTGGTATAGTAGAGAGGTGGAATCCGCTGCCGCTCGAGCTGAATATTCCTCCTGAAGGGGCAAGGCTGGATATTCTGGTTGAGAATATGGGACGCATCAACTATGGGCCGTGGCTCCGGGACCCAAAAGGCATTACTGAAGGAGTGCTGATCGATAACCAGTTCCAATCGAACTGGAGTATTTATACGCTGCCGATGGAGCCGGCTGTGCTGGAACAGGTGGATTATGAGGTCAGTTCAGAAGAACCGGTAATACTGCCGGAGGAACGCCCGGCCTTCTACCGGGGAACCTTTGATGCGGAGGCTGTGGCGGACACGTTCCTGCGGTTTGACGGCTGGAATAAAGGAATAGCCTGGATCAACGGCTTTAACCTTGGCAGGTACTGGAAGGCCGGTCCGCAGCGCACTTTGTATATACCGGGTCCCCTGCTCCGCAAAGGCCGTAACGAAATTGTTCTGCTGGAGCTGCACGGTCCGGCTGGAGACCGGGAAATTGTGCTCACAGATGTGCCTGACCTCGGTGAGTCTGCCGCTGTGGACGAGCGGGTACTGAATTTTGTGCAGGAAGAGTAAGCTGAGAAAATTGCCTGAAAGGGAAGCAGCATGAGAAGAGGGAGGCTCTGCAGCTACAATAAGCTGTACAGCCTCCCTGATTGCTGATTTATAGGACAGCTGCGGCTCAGCCGTTCAGCTGAGACATCAGCTCTTTCATATAGCGGGTTCCGTGGACCCCGCCTTGGGGCTTACCTGTTCAATGCGGGCCAGCTCCTCTGCTGTCAGTTCAATGGCCGCGGCCTTTGACCGCTGTTCCAAGCTGCTCCTCGTTGTGCCCGTTTCCGTATACATCGGCAGTGTCAAAGAGTGTGACCCCGATATCAAGTGCGTGCTGAATGGTTTTAATAGACTCCGCATCATTGGTTTCCCCGTACATGCCGGGTGACATGCCCATAACTCCCAGTCCGACTGCTGAAACGGAAATTCCGCTGTTTCCCAATTCTCTGTGCTTCATATGCTAATCCCTTTGAATATAAGGAAGCAGCCCCTCTTTTTCGTAATAACGGATTTTGTGGGCCCGGCAGCAGGCGGTCAGAGGCTTCTTTTATAGAAAATGCCATGCTTATTATCCTCCTCTCCGGCTTACATCAGGTATCCCTGGCGGCTTGCTTTATAAAGCTTAAAGGTTAATGTACACATTAAGGCAAGCAGTAATTTATAGAGAATATCATAAACCGGTACAAGTATGGAAAAGGTCCGGCAAAGTTAGACTTTTGAACAGGTTAAAGAGTATGCTTTTATATAAAACACGCATTGCCATGCTGTATAAGGAGAATCCTGTATGATGCTGCATACCGAAAAATATATTAAATTCCCGTTTGGCTTCTGGTCGGGGGTACAGCAATTAGGAATTGCCCCCGCAGAGATAGTCCGGCAGGCCCGGCTTCCGCTTTCGATCATTAAAGAGCCCAAGGTTAGTGCTGCAGAGTATTTTGCGGTCTGGCAGGCTTTTGAAGAGCTGGCTCCGGATATTGGAGAGGGGATCACCGGGCTGGTAACATCTTTTGAAACGGTACACTATCCGCCGGATGTGCTGGCCACGTATCATGCCCGTGATTACCGTGATGCGCTCAACCGCATGGCCAGATATAAACAAATGTGCCCGCCCGAGCAGCTGATTATAACGGAGGCGGATGAGGAATGCAGGGTTGAGCTGCAATGGCAGCATGCAGAGTCAGCCATCCCGCAGATTCTGATCGGGGTTACGCTGGCGTATCTTCTGGAGCTCGGCCGGAGGGGAACAGGACAGGCTATAACAGCCCGCAGGGTAGAGTTCTCACATCCGGCTGCTGATGTAACAGCGCTGGAGGCGTATTTCGGGAGCCCTGTACAGACCGGAACGGGAAGGAACCGGCTCATTCTGCGGCGCAGCGACCTGGACCTTCCTTTTACCACCTATAATGAAGAGCTGCTGGCTATACTGACACCCGCGCTGGACCGGACATTGAACGAGCAGCAGGGCAGCCCATCAGTTGCAGAGACAGTAAAATGGATCATCAGGCGGAGCCTCATGGGCGGACATTATGATATCCAGGCTGTGGCCCGGGAGCTCAACATGAGTGACCGGACGCTGCAGCGGCGGCTGAGGGAGGATGGGGCAAGCTTCAAGGCGCTGCTGACGCAAGCCAGGCATGAGCAGGCCAGGGAGTACCTGTCAGATCCTTCGCTCGACATTAAAGAAGTCGCCTGTCTGGTCGGCTATGAGGATCAGAATTCATTTTACCGCGCATTCAGGATATGGGAAGGGGCTACGCCGGCCCGCTGGCGTCTGGAGCATACGGTTCAGCAGGAAGATGGCGTGTTCTGCAAGTAGATTGGCACGGCAGGCTAGTTACCCGGCACTCCCGGTAAAGTATGATTATCCCTGACGGAACATTCAGGTTCTGGAATACATCATTGGGGAGACATGCGCTATGGATATGAATTTGCAGGGAAAAACGGCCTTAGTAACAGGATCAACGAAGGGAATCGGCAAAGCGGTTGCCCTGGAGCTGGCGAGCGAAGGCGTGAATGTACTGATTAACAGCAGAAGCCGGGAGGAAGCAGAACGGACTGTGGACGAGATCCGCAAGGCATTTCCGGAGACTTCTCCGCAGGCAGCTGCTGCAGACCTTACAGATATTACACAGAGAGAAGCCTTGTTTGAACAGCACCCGCAGGTGGACATTCTGGTGAACAATATGGGCATCTATGAAATCATGGGCTATGCCGACGCAACCGATGAAATCTGGGAAAAATATTTCCGTACGAATGTGCTCGCCGCTAACGCATTATGCAGATTCTACCTGCCAAGGATGCTGGAGAATAACAATGGCCGCGTAATCTTTATTGCGAGTGAGGAGGCGGTCATGCCTTCAGGCCAGATGCCGCAGTATGCAGTGACCAAATCGGCGCTGCTCTCCCTTTCCAGAAGCTTGTCCAGATTGACCGCAGGAACTGAAGTGACAGTCAACACGATCATGCCGGGACCGACACTGTCTGAAAATGTGCAGCAGATCATTGAGGGAATCTACGCCGCTGACAATATCCCCTTCGAGGAAAAAGAAAAGAAATTCATGGCGGGGAACCTGCCGCAGTCGGAGCTCCAGCGCTTTATCAGACCGTCTGAGATCGGGAAGCTGGCGGCTTTTATCTGCAGCCCTTACGGAGCGGCGTTCAGAGGCTCGGCTGTGCGGATGGACGGGGGAATGGTGCCGACGATTTATTAAGGGTGTCAGGATAGAGCGTTCATATAAAGGGAGTCAGCGGTAAAATAGGCAGATGATCCGGCCGGTTTCCCGGTAACATTCTCTGCGGGGACTGATATGCAGGAAAGGCTCATCAGAGTAAAATTAACTGGAAAATAGTCAGTTAATTCTCCGGTGAAGCCTGCTAACGGAACTTTAGCTGGAAAAAGGTTACTTAATTTCGCCGGAAATGCTGGCGGAGCGGTAAATTGCCCGATTTAACTGGCGTTTTTACAGCTAATTACTGCAGATTCGGGGGAATGAGGGAATTAGGTGGCGAAAATCAAACTAAATGTTGCTGGGAGCATCCTCCTCCGGGTGATATTCGAAAAACATAGTAAGTAAAAGCAGCAGCCTTAGACTATTTAGTCTCGGGCTGCTGCCTTTTGCATGCAAGGAGAGGGGAGCTTGTGCTGCGGTGTAATCCCTGTACTGCCCTAAGCCAGCTCGATCACAGCCATCTGGTGATTCTCAAGCTGCGGGACAGTGAAAGTGATCCCGCCGTCCTGGTCTGCCGTGAACGGCAGCTCACTCATCGCCGGGGCCAGATAGACCCGCTTGACGCCTGCAGCGGACGGGAGCCGCAGGCTGACGGAGATATCGCGCAGCGGCACGATGTCCTCGATCACCTCGATGCGGCCCTTCAGCGCCGGAGCAGCATAGAGCAGGTGATTCACGTAGCGGCGCTCAGCCTGCTGATACTGCAGGGTGGTGATGCCCCGCGCCGGGAGGCTGGTGCTGAGGACTGGCTGCGGCAGCAGCCGGGACAGCGCATGGAGCACCATCGCCTTCAGAATAAGATGGCCGCCGTCCGCATATTCGCTGAATACATCCCAGGCGATGTAGATTCCGCTGCCGCTTTCGACCATGGCCGGCCCGTTGTCCTCACGGGCACCCGGTGTATGCTGATGCGAGCAGAAGGTGAAGACATCCCGGTTGAAATACGGATTCTCCAGATGGCCGAGGGAGTTCCCGCCGTTCAGCTCCACCAGGTGACCCTCGCCGTACATAACAAAGGAAGCGGGCTGCAGCGCACCGGGAGTGAAGTGCGGACGGAAATAGGACGGGCGGTACGTATTCGTTCCCAGCCAGCTCACTCCCAGCTCCAGCGCAAAAGCATCCCCGGCCGGGTTCAGGCCGGACCTGCCGGTAGCCAGCACTTTGCCGCCTGCGGAGGTAAAGGCGGCAATAGCTGCCGCCAGCTCAGGCCAGACCGGCACCTCATCCGGCAGCACCAGCACCTTGTATGCTGACCAGTCGCTATCTGTATCGACAATGTCATACAGATAATGGCCTTCGGTCAGGATGCGCACCGCTCCGGCATCGGCCAGATTGTTGCGTGTCCCCTTCAGCGCCTCGCCGCCGGGGCAGGCTTCGCGCGCAGCCTCCAGGGACAGGACGGCGATGTCGGCGACGGAGGTAACGCCGCTGCACCACGGCTCCTTCGCCTCGACCTCGGTATAGGCGGCTCCGATCAGGGCATAAGTGGCCTCATCCATCAGGCCGGACGGGTGAAGCTGGTCGCCGATGGAGCACTTCGCGCCGTGGGCGAGGCTGAGCGCGGCTTCATAGCGCAGCGCGTTCGGATGCTTGTAGCCGCCGAATTCGCCCCAGGAGGTATGAAATTTGCCGGTCATGCCGAGAAATTCCAGGCCGAGCGGCTGGGCATAACGGGCGGACAGCGGAAAGTGGTCGTAGCCCCAGCCCCCGGTCGGGAGCGATTCCAGCTCAAGGTGAGTGTTGACATGGACGAGGTCCCGCCGGCCCCGCTGCTGATGGCCGTTGTTGTGATAGACCGGCAGGCCGGGCTTCACGGCATCGATGGTCTCGCGGACGCGGCGCGCATAGTTGAGGTAAGTCTGCTCGCCCAGGCGGCGGGCGGCGTCTTCGTCACGCGGGTCCTTGCCCTCTGCAAGCAGGGCAGCGACGCAGTACTGGCAGCGGCATTTGCGTGCGCCGACGATGTCGAGGAAGATGCCGTCCGCATCGTAACGGGTGACCACCTCATGAAGCTGGGCCAGCAGAATATCCAGATAAGGCGTGCCCAGGCAGAACTCATGGTAGCCCGGCGTCATGAAATCCTTCACCCAGCGCGTGCGGTCCTCCGCGTCGCGGATCAGCCATTCGGGATGACGGCGGGCCAGCTTTTCGTCCAGGCCGGCAGATAAATAGACTGGTGTACGGACCCCTATTTCGTGGGCAGCCTCAATCATTTCCCCCAGCAGATCGAAATCAAGATGCGGATGGATCTCATTGGCTTCGCTGGGATGGTAGGCCCAGCCGTGATGGCATTTGGAGAATACAGTGATGGAATCGACATGGCCGGCGCGCAGCATGGACTGGAACTGGGCTTTGCTGAAATCTTTTCCGATGCCGGGAATGGCCTCGGAGGTATGGAAGTCGAGATGAACCTGACGGAAACGCATGGATGAACAGCCCCTTATAGAAATTGGATATAAAGCGATTCCCAGTCAATGTACCTCTTTTCTGCAAGCGCTACCAGTGATATTATAGACTTGAAATAGCACAAAACCGACTTTGAGATAAGGAGGGGATACAGTGCTCTGTCTGGAATTTACGATTCCGCCGCTGCCAAAGTTTGTCACGGTGGGGCTGGCCGTCTGGTCGCCGGGTGACCGGCATTTTGCCCGTACCTTCGGGGTATATGATCTGCTGCTGGTTAAGCGAGGAACGCTCTATATGGCTGAACAGGGGAAGGAATATGCAATCGGCCCGGGCAGGCTGCTTGTGCTTGAAGCAGGGCTGCCGCACGAGGGCTACCGGGTATGTGAAGAGGATACGGAGATTTACTGGGTGCATTTCATCCATGAGGGGAAGCCGGCTTATATTCTGCAGGAGGAGATTCCCTGGTCTGCACTGCTGGCCAAAGGAACGGTAGAGGATGAGGAGCCCTCTGCGCAGCAGCGGCTGTATATGCCGAAATTTGCTGCCGTAGACGTAGAGGCGCTGGAGCCGATTCTGGATGAGATGAACGAGATTCACAGCCGGCTGAATGCCGAAAATGCCCTGCGGCTCCACGTTCTCCTGGCTGAGCTGATGGCGGCGCTGCAGGCGGAATGCGCCCGCACGGCGCTGCCGGAGCCGGCGGTCCGGCTGGCCCGGGCAGCGGCGGCTTATCTCGACAGGCATTGGAAGGAGCCGTTTCAGGTGACGGGGCTGCAGGAGGAGCTGCATTTCCAAGCGGATTATATTACGAGATGCATGAAGCAGCATATCGGCACAACGCCGCTGCAGTATGTGCTGCAGCGGCGGCTGGAGGAAGCCAAGAAGCTGCTCAGCGGTACCGTACTCAGTGTATCGGATATTGCTGAAAGGATAGGCATCCGTGATGTGAATTATCTGACCCGGCTGTTCAGCGCAAGATTCGGCGTGACTCCAGCAGCCTACCGGCGGCGGCAGCGCCAGCGGGAGGAAGCCGCCGCCGCAGGAGAGGGCAGGGAGTAATTATCCCTCTTCCCCGGAGCCGCTGATCCGTTCACGGTATTCGGTTGGCGTGCAGTTATATAATTTGCGGAACTGGCGGGCGTAATAGTTCTGGTCATGGAAGCCGCTGTCCATGGCCACCCGGGATACCGGAAGGTCCGGATTCCGCAGCAGCGTGCAGGAATAGTCCAGCCGCTTGCGGATGACATAGTCCATGGGCGTGGTTTTGTAGTTACGGGTGAAGACCCTCAGAAACTGGCGGGTTGACATATAAGCCATATCTGCCATGGATTGCAGGGTAACCGGCTGAAGGAAATGCTCCTCAATATAGGTAACCGCCTCACCGATCCGCAGCGCCTTGTTGTCCTCGCGCCCGCTGCTGTTCTGATAATAACGGGAGAGCATGCCCACCAGGGCGGTAAAATAGGTGCGGACCATCAGCCGGTAGCCATCCTCCCTGCGCTCATGTTCACCCAGAATCAGATCAAGCAGCCGTGTAGCCTCCAGCAGCTGCTCGGCATCCAGCGTAAGCATGCCTTTGAAATACATCTCCTGACGGTAAAAGGGCTCGATGTAGAACAGCGCCTGGAAGCCCGGAAGCAGCCTGAGCTCGGGCTGCTGCAGCAGCTCCTCGGGCTGAAACATAACGTTCACATACTCAATGTCCTCGACATTCTTGTAACCATGGGAAACACCGCTGTGGATCAGAAAAACCTGGCCGGCCGTAACCGGATACTCTCTCCCTTCGATGATATGCACGGCGCTTCCCGACAGAATGACGACAAGCTCAGAAAAATCATGGCTGTGTACATAGTAATCATGCGTCAGCGGACATTTCTGGATCCGGAAGGTAAATCCGGGCTCAAGTCCGATGTCCCGCGCTAATAATTTGGTTGTCATGGCAATATTATGCTAAGGAAGGGCGATATCGTCAAGGCGGAAAAGGGCAGGCAGCGCTACCATTAGGTTGCGGGCATACCGCCGTAAGGGAAGCCACACGCCTTCGCGTAATTGTCAGGAGGGAAAAGCATGCTGCATTTATTTACTGATAAAGAAAACCAGAATTCCGTACAGCCGCACGTCCTGTTTCTTGGAGACAGCATCACGGCTGACGGTCAATATATCCGGCTGGCCGGAGAATGGCTGAAGGAGCACCGGCCGCACCCAGGAGTCCGGCTGTCGGCATGGGGAGTGCCGAGCGAGACGGCCTCGGGACTCAGCGAAGCGGCACATCCGTTTCCGCGGCCGTGTATCCACGAGCGGCTCACAAGGGAGCTTGCCGAAGCCTCCCCGGATGTAGTCGTGGCCTGTTACGGAATGAATGACGGAATCTATCATCCTTACTCCGCTGAAAGATTCACCGCCTATCAGGACGGAATGAGGCGGCTGAGCGCACAAATCCATGAAGCCGGAGCCAAGGTGGTTCTGCTGACCCCGCCGCCGTTCGATGCCCTCTCCATGAACGGCCTGCTGCTGCCTGCGGAGGCGGACGGCTTCAGCTATCTGGAACCCTACAAGGATTACGACCGGGTGCTGGAGCATTATGCGGGCTGGCTGTTATCCGGCGGCTGTCCGGCTGATCAGGTCATTGACCTGCGCACGCCGCTGCTGAAGCACATCAGGCAGGAGCGGACGCTTAACGCCGCTTACCGTTACGGTGACGGGATACATCCGGATGCCTCGGGTCACGGAGTTATAGCGCATACGCTTTTACAGGAGCTCTTTGGTGCAGAGACGGAATGATGGCCGGATGTGTGCCGGGAATAACCAAAGGTGACCCAAAGGACGGATTGACAGGCAAAATCAGCCGGGATTATAGTTAGGTCACCTAAGCGCAGGGGGAGTGAACCCATGAATGTACTCCAGACGATCCGGTCACGCAAATATCTGCAGCGGATTTTGCTCAGCTTTATGCTGGTGGTTGCCACACTTGCTGTTGCCTCGCTTTTTTTGAATGCCAGTGCCCGCAGCCGGGTGCTCAGCCTGCAGAATGAAGCTGACCGGAAGCTGCTGACCCAGATCAACTATAACGTTGAGAATATGAACGGCATCGTGAGGGATTTGGCCGTATCGCTGTACAACGACGAAGAGCTGCTCGCGCTGAAGTCAGGTGCAGATTACAGGCAGAGCATTCTAAAAATTGAACGATTGAATCATACCGTTGCCTCATCGCCGTATCTGCACGCCGCAGTCTTTTATAACGGCGCGCAGCAGCGGTTCTTCTCGTCACTGAATCATGACATTAATAACAGTACCTTGTATGGGGCTTTGGAGAGCTATATGGCCTCAAGGTCCGACCTGCCAAAGCTGCAGCTGATTCCTCTGGATCTTGACGGCAAGAACGACGGGATCGACGTGTTTGCCTTTTTTCTCTATGACGGGGAGGCGCTGGGCTCCATTAATGACAATGTGCTGATTCTGACGGTGAAGCCGGACTGGATGCTGGATAACGTGAAAGCGCTTAATCTGGTGGCGGAGCGGCAAAATGATGTGCTGTTCATTACCGACAGTGAGGGCGAGGTGCTGATTTCGACCGACGGGCTGCTGCCAGCAGGGCTTAACATCAGGCAGGATCTGCTGCCGCGGCTCACGCCGTCGGAGAAGCCGGTGGATTCCTTTATCTACAATCATGAAGACCGGAAATACAAGGTCACTTATTTAAGCAAGGCGCTGAATAACTGGCAGATTGTCAGCCTGCAGGATTATGATGTGGTGCTGGGCAGCGTGCGGCAGATGAAGTGGACTGAGGTGGCGGTCACGCTGTCTGTGGTTCTGCTTGCGGTCATGCTGTCCGTGTTCTTTTCACTGCGGCTGTATAAGCCGGTGGGCCAGCTGCTGACGCTGGTGCCGCAGAATGAACGCGGTGCCCCGCAGGGCCAGGATGAGCTGTCGCTGATTGCGGCCAATGTAACCGAGATGATCGGCAAGCTGAAGGGGCTTGAGCAGGAGCGGGCCTCACAGTCGAATATCGCCAAGGTGTACCAGCTGCGCAGCCTGGTCGGGGCAAGCGGGAGTGTAGACGAGAGTGCGTTCCTGCAGATCAGGGAGCAGTATGGCTTAGATATTGCTTATCCGGCCCCGCTGCGGCTGGCTCTGGTGCAGATTGACGATCTTCAGGGGCTTGCCGCCGGCCAGGGCGCTGCGATGGAGTCCCTGCTGTATTTTGCCATCGCCAATATCGGCCAGGAACTGCTGCGCCAGGACGGTTCATGCGAAGCTGTAGACATGAAAAGCGGGCATCTCGTCTTTATCGTAGGCAGCAGGGAAAGCGCAGCAGGTGGAGGCAGTGAAAGCGGCGGAGCCGGGGCGCTGGAGCAGCTGGGCGAGAAATTCAGAGAGCTTCAGCAAACGGTTCAGACTTATTACCGCATTACCTTTACGGTTACGCTCAGTGATGTGTTTACGGACTACCGCAGCATTACCCGGTATTATAATCTGGCGGTCCGCCATTCCCATTACCGGATGATCTACGGCAAGGGGGCGGTGCTTGAGCCGGAGAATCTGCTTGAGAATGAGCAGAATGAGACGCTGCGCATCCCGCAGGAGCTGGAGCGGCAGCTGATGGAAGGGCTGAAGGGCGGCGATCTGCAGGAGACGGAGCAGGCGATCCGCAGCTGGCGGGAGCTGCTCGGCAGCTTCAGCTACGAGAATATGTTCTCGGCGGTGCTGCATCTGGCAGTTACCCTGAGCAACACATTAGGTGAGATGAACAGCCATAACGTCAATCCCGTATCCGTCAATCTGCAGGCGATTAACCGGCGGATTCTGGAGAAAGAGACGCTTGACGAAATAGAAGCCGTGCTGCTGGAGGTCGTGCGCGAGGTTGCCGAGCAGCGGCGGAGCGGCCGCGAGGACAAGAGCCGTCTGCTGGCCGAAACCGTGAAGGAGATTATCGACCGGCACTATGCCGACCCGGATCTCAATGTGCAGCGGATTGCCGACATGCTGAAGATGAGCTCCGTTTATCTGGGCCAGGTGTTCAAGGCGCAGGAGGGTATAACGGTGGTTGACCAGATCAATGCGGCTCGCCTGGCCTATGCCAGGGATTATCTGGAGCAGAAGGATTTGACCGTGACAGAGATTATGGAGAAGGTCGGCTTCGGCAACGAAAGCTATTTTTACCGGCTGTTCAAACGCCGATACGGGACGACCCCGAAGGAATACCGCCTGAAATCAGCCATTGACCGCAGCAAATAAGAACGGAGTGCCGGGCCCGCGAGTGAGATTTTTTCATTCAGCGGGCCTTTTTGGCCTTTTGCCGCACAGCGGCAGCACGCCTCTGCCCGGAACAGAAATCAGGGAACTGTACAGCCCGGATTTACAGCATTCTTGCGATTGTACAGTACCGTAAATGCCTGCTGCTGCGCTATTCTAAGGCCATGCAAAGCCTGACACACAGGCAGCCGTTAACGAAGAAAGGAAGGGGCTTTGGTTATGCAGAAGAACGTTTCACTCACCGGGCAGGGGGCACAAGCGGGTGCGCCGCCGGGAAAGCGCGGGAAGTCATGGGCGGGAAGAGAGCTGCATCATTTTAAGAACAACCGTGAGCTGTTTCTGCTCTCCCTGCCGGGGATTTTGTACAAATTGATTTTTGCCTATATTCCCATGATCGGCCTGATTATCGCCTTCAAAAACTACCGCTATGATCTGGGCATCTTCGGCAGCGAGTGGGTAGGGCTGGATAATTTTCGTTATTTGTTCACCACCGATACAGCATGGCGGATTACCCGCAACACCGTTCTTTATAATACCGCTTATATTCTGGTGGGGACCTCGGCGGCGCTGCTGCTGGCGATCCTGATGAACGAAATCAAGGCCAAAGTGAGCAAGTTCTATCAGACGGCGCTGTTTCTGCCCCATTTTCTGTCATGGGTACTGGTCGGGTATGTCGCTTACGCCTTTCTGAACCATTCCGACGGCTTCATCAACCGCACGCTGGAATCGTTCGGCCTTGATCCGGTCAGCTGGTATCAGGATTCCGCGCCGTGGCCGTTTATCCTCATCCTGGTGCAATTATGGAAGGTGGTTGGCTTCAACACGCTGATTTATTTTGCCGGCATTATTGGAATCAACAGTGAATATTACGAGGCGGCGCGGATTGACGGGGCAACCAAACGGCAGATGGCGTTCAAAATCACCATCCCGCTCATGGCTCCGATCATCATCATCATGCTGATCCTGTCCATCGGCAATATGTTCCGCGGCGACTTCGGCCTGCACTATTTTATCCCGAACAATTCAGGCTTTCTCTACGGCTCTACAGATATTATTGATACTTATGTGTACCGTGCGCTGCGTGAAGTCGGCAATGTGAGCATGTCTGCGGCTACAGGCTTCTACCAGTCGGTTGTCGGGCTGGTGCTGGTGCTGACGGCCAACGGCATTGTGCGCAAAGTCGATCCCGATAACTCTCTATGGTAAGGAGGTGCCAGACAGTGGCCCGAAAAAAATTCGAATTCTCCAAGCTGTTCATTAACCTGCTGTTTACGGTGCTCTCGCTTATAGTCATTCTGCCGTTTCTGCTGGTCGTTGCCGTGTCGCTGACGGACGAAAAGTCGCTGACCGCCAACGGATACCAGTTCATCCCGGAAACATTCAGTCTGGACGCCTACCGCTATCTGCTGGACGCCCCGGATATCCTGTTCCGTGCTTACGGGGTGACCATCACCATAACCATAGTCGGAGCGCTATTAGGACTGCTGCTGACCGCGATGACCGCGTACGTTATTTCCCGGCAGGATTACCGGTATAACCGGGTGACCACCTTTTATGTGTTTTTTACGATGCTGTTCAGCGGCGGGCTCGTTCCCTCCTACATCCTCATTACGCAATACCTGCATCTGAAGGACAGTCTGTGGGCGCTGATTCTGCCGATCCTCCTGTCCCCGTTCAACATCATGGTCATGAAAGGGTTCATGTCCAAGATTCCGCTGGAGATCATTGAATCGGCCAAAATCGACGGGGCGCGGGAGTTCCGCATCTTTTTCCGGATCATTCTGCCGCTCTCCACTCCGGCGCTGGCGACACTGGGCCTGCTGATTTCCTTCACCTACTGGAACGAATGGTTTAACGCGATGCTCTATATCGATGATCCGAATAAGGTGCCGCTGCAGCTGCTGCTGGTGCGCACGCTCAACAGTATTGAGTTTCTCACAACCAATTCAGAGTTTACCGGACAGCTTGGCATTGATTTGTCCAGCTTCCCGAACAGCTCGGCGCGGATGGCGATTGCGGTGCTGGCCGGCGGTCCGATGCTGGTGATCTTCCCGTTTTTCCAGCGTTTTTTTGTCAAAGGGCTTACGGTTGGCTCCCTAAAGGGTTAACATACAATCATGTACAAAGTACAGGAGGTCACACACATGAAAAAAAGGCTGTTTGGAGTTCTGGCGCTCGTATTGCTGGCAGCATCGGTGCTTAGCGCCTGCGGCGGTAACGGCAACAATGGAAACAACGGGAACAGTGCAGAGGGCACTGCCACGGAAGGCGCGCAGACGGCAGCTCCGGCTACGGATTCCGGTACAGAGGAGCTGAAGCCGGTCGAGCTGACCTGGTATTATCCGCTGTCGCAGCTGCAGGCCGACCAGGCCAAGGTGCAGGAGGAAGTCAACAAGATTGTGAAGGAAAAAATCAATGCCACAGTCAAGCTGATGCCGGTCGCTGTCGGGGATTATGTGCAGAAGATGAACACGGTGCTGGCCGCAGGCGAGAAGTTCGACATTCTCTGGACCGGGTACATGCTGAAGCCGGAGGAGCTGGTCCGCAAAGGCGCCATTCAGCCGATGGATAATCTGCTAGATCAATATGCTCCTGAGCTGAAGGCCGATGTGCCGCAGGTGATGTGGGACGGTCTCTCGGTGGACGGGGAAATCTACGGGATTCCGAACCAGCAGATCAACGGCTCGCGTTACGGGTTCATTATCCAGAAGCGTTTTGCCGACAAGTACAATCTTGATACCGCTTCCATCAAAAAGCTCGCCGATATCGAGCCGTTCCTGGCCCAAATCAAGCAGAACGAGCCGGACATTATTCCATTCGGCGTATTCGGCACCTCCTTTATCAATCCGCAGTCGCATGATGACCAGTACTGGGTAGTTCCCGGCCTGGATGACCATTTCTATATCAAAACCGATGATCCAACTTACACGCTGCACCGTTACCCGGAGGAGGAGCTCGACAATTTCCGGCTGGCCAGCAAATGGTATAAGGAAGGCTATATCTACAAAGATGCCGCTACAGAAAAAATGAACGATTATCTGACCAAAGGCCAGATTGCCGTTGACTTCAACGTTACGCTCAAGCCGGGTGTTGAGGCAGAGGTAAAGGCCAAAAACGGAGGCAACGAGGTCATTACGGTTCCGCTGAGCGACTGGTTCTCCAACGGCTATTCGGCAACGACCAACCAGTCGATCAGCCGCACGGCTGCGAATCCTGAACGGGCCATGATGCTGCTGAATCTGGTGAATACCGACAAGGAGCTGTACAATCTGCTCTGCAACGGCGTAGAAGGTGTCCACTACGAGAAGACAACAGGTGACTACATCAAGGCACTCGCGGATTCGCGTTATGTGCCGAATATGGACTGGGTTTTTGGCAGCGTCTTCAACTCCTACCTGAAGGAAGGCCAGCCGGAGAATGTCTGGGAAGAGACGAAGAAGATCAATTCCGATTCCGAGGTCAATCCTGTCGGCGCCTTCAAGTTCAACTCCGAGCCGGTCAATACAGAGATCGCCAACCTGAACGCTGTCTGGGGCGAATATAAGCGCGGGCTGGTTACAGGCACACTGGATTTTGAAGAAACCTGGCCTGCGCTGTACGGCAAGCTGAAGGAAGCAGGCGAAGAGAAATACGTGGCGGAAGTAACGAAGCAATTCGAGCAGTTCCTGAAGGATAAAGGCTTGAAGAAGTAAGACTAGAGACACTGCAATACTGGAGAAACCTGCTGCTCATTGACGGCTTTGCCCATTTAAACATGCTGGCAGGGCCGTTCTTATTTTAATCCGAAAGGAAGAGGAGCTTTGGTGAAAAAAAGGTTGCTTGCAGCGCTTATGGCTGGTCTGCTGTTCATGACGATCCCCGTTCCGGCCGTAACGTCTTCTGTGTCTGCGGAAGGTACAAATCCTGGAATGACGTTTTATGTAGCTACAAATGGAAGCGATTCCAATAGTGGGACGCTGAATGCCCCGTTTCTGACGCTGGAAAAAGCGCGTGACACCATCCGTACGCTGAAAACGGAGGACGGGCTGCCGGAGGGCGGAGTAACGGTCATGCTGCGCGAAGGCCGGTATGAGCGGACCGCAAGCTTCGAGCTGCGCCAGCAGGATTCAGGTGAAGCGGGCAAGCCTATCATTTACACGGCTTATCCGGGAGAGTCCGTAACGTTATCCGGCTCTAAGCACCTGGCGAAGTCGGCATTCGTCCCGGTCACTGATTCGGCAATACTTAGCCGCATTATCAGCCCGGATGCGAGAACCAAGGTGCTGGCTGCCGATCTGGCAGCGCTGGGCATTACCGATTACGGCCAGCTCAGCCGCCACGGCTATTATCTGGCGAATGATCTGAGCGAGGTGCCGCCGATGGAGCTGTATGTGGCCGGGGAAGGGATGACACTGGCCCGCTGGCCTAATGAGTCCACTGTCCAGATGGATGAAATTATTGATCCGGGTCCGACGCGGCGTGATCCGAACGGGGAGGTTCACACGCGCGGCGGCACCTTTACCTACACGTATGACCGGCCCCAGTACTGGACAGAGGCTGAGGATATCTGGCTGGACGGGATTTTCGGCTACAGCTGGGAATGGTCGTACAACAAAATCGCCTCAATCGATACAGCCGCCAAAACGATCACCCTCCGTTACGGGGAGATGAGCGGGCTGTTCAAGAACTGGTATCCGGATTTTCATTTTGCGCAAAATCTGCTTGAAGAGATCGACATGCCCGGTGAGTATTACATCGACCGTACCGCAGGCAAGCTGTACTTCCTGCCCAATGCCAGCTTTACAGCTTCAGCAGACCCGGATATTGAAGTCACGATGCTCAAAACACCAATGATCAACGCGCTCAACGCCTCATACATCGACTTCTCGGAGCTTGTGCTGGAGAACGGCCGCGATTCGGCTGCGGTATTCATGGGCGGCAGCCATATGCGTATCCTGAACAGCGAGATCCGCAATTTCAACAACAGCGGCGTACTGATCAATACGCAAAGCCGTTTCTACTATAACAACTTTGAAGGCGCACCCGGAACCGATCACGACATTATCAGCACCCATATCCATCATATCGGCGGCACGGCCGTTACATTGACAGGCGGCAACAAAACAACACTGCAGCCGGGAAACAACGCCGTGGAGAACTCGCATATCCATGATTTTGCCTATTACCACAAGGCTTATAATCCGGGGGTTCTGCTATCCGGTGTCGGCAACCGGATGTCACATAACGAGCTGCATGACGCGCCCCATCCCGGCGTGCTGATCTTCGGCAACGACCACACCGTGGATTATAACGAGATCTATGATGTGTGCACCACCTTTTCCGACCTCGGCGCGATCTATATGAATGCGGGCGAGCAGCCCCATGAGCGGGGCACCGTCATTAAGCGCAACTACTTCCATAACATCGGGGAGAGCAAGGCGGGGGTAGAGGGCGTCTATCCCGACAACTTCACGATGGGGCTGACCATTGACGAGAATATTTTTTATAAAATGGGCAATTCGGCCATTAAAAATAACGGCGGCGCACACATCCAGACCCGGAACAATATTTTTATCGACAGCAAAATTCCGTACGATTATGCCGACCTGTACCTCGGCGACGAGCCGGATGACCAGGTGCCGTTAAATTACATGCCAAAGTGGCAGGCGCTGTTCGCAGCGAACAACAATTTTACAGGTACGCCTTACATGGCGAAGTATCCCGAGCTGGCGGACTTTTTCACGGAAAACCGTTATTATCCTGATACCAACACGTTCCAGGGAAATGTCATTTACAATCCGGTGGTAACGCGCAGTGTAACCACCAATGTGTACGGGGCGTATGACAAATTCGGGCTGGTGCAATATGCGGATAACTGGGTAACCACAGCAGACCCTGGCTTCACCAATCTGGCCGGAGGAGATCTGTCTCTGCGTCCGGATGCAGAGGTATTCAGTGCCATACCGGGCTTCCCGGACATTCCGTTCGCCGACATCGGCATCAACGGCAAAGCGGGCACAACTGCAGGAGCGGGTAGCTATCCAGTACAGGAGGTAGTGGTTTACGATAATGCGGTTAAAGTAGACCGCTGGAAAACAGTCAAGCTGCGCACGGCGGTTCTGCCGTGGAATGCGGATCATCCTGCGCTGACCTTTACCTCTGCTGATCCTGCTGTCGCATCCGTGGACAGTGCTGGTGTCGTTACCGGAGGAGCGGTTGTAGGCAGCACGGTGATTACGGTGGCTTCAGCGGAAAATCCGCTGCTTACAGCCCAGGTTAGCGTGACCGTGGAGGCGGGCGACGGCGTAATGGATTTCACCAATTTCGAATCGGGGGCGAACGGCTGGAGCCAGGATGCCTACCGCAGCATCGAGAAGATCGGCGGGAACCGCTGGTACAAGGTGCTGAACGGGGCCTCGTCACTCAGCGCCAAAAGCTTCTCCGAATATGAGCTGAGCTTCCGGCTGAAAACGCCGGCGGTGATGGGCGACAATGTGACCCTATATGTGTTTGACCGGCAGGCCGGCAGCGGCTCCAGCCGGATCGGTTATAAGACGCGGGCTGACGGCAGCTCGGCCTGGCTGCTCTACAATTCAGCCTGGACAGTGCTGAAGGAAGTGAAGCTGCCAGAGAATGACCTGCTGCCGGATACGGAATATAACGTCAAAATGCTCGTAAAAGGCGGAGACATCAGCCTCTATCTCGACGGGGAATTCCGCCTGAAAGGCAATGACCCCGGACATAATGCGGCGGGGAAGGTCGGCTTCTACGTCAATAATGTCAGCCACATGCTGTTCGATGACATTCAGTTCAAGGCCCCGACCACGGAGCTGGCCGGAATCATTCCGGCGGAGAGAGAGGTGCGGCTTGCCGCCGGGGAACAGCAGCAGCTGCACCTGTCCTTCGATCCTTCGGATACGCCTGACACGGGAGTTACCTGGCAGTCGGCCAACCCGGCGGTAGCTGCTGTAGATCACACAGGAGTCGTCAGCGCCGTGTATGAAGGAAACACAGTAATTACAGCGGTATCAGTGGCAAATCCGCTGATTAAGGCAGATATTGCCGTAACCGTCTCTAATATCATGCATGAGACTACCTTTGAGAACGGCGGCAACGGCTGGCCGGTGGACCCTAACCGCAGCATTTCTGCCGATCCTGACGGGAACCGGCGTTACAAGCTGCTGAACGGGGCTACTGCGCTGCTCGAGCGCAGCTTTACGTCCTACCAGCTGGAGTTCAAACTGAAGACACCGTCCGTGATGCCGGATAACGGGATTCTCTATCTCTTTGACCGCCAGGACAGCGCCGGCTCGACCCGGATCGGCTACCGGACCCGGGCAGACGGCACCTCGGCCTGGATTCTGTACAATACTGCCTGGCTGAAGCTGACCGAGTCCGTCCTGCCGGGGCATGACCTGCAGCCGGATACGGAATATACGGTGAAGCTGACGGCCAAGGACGGCGATATCAGCGTATATGTAGACGGCGCGCTAAGGCTGGCCGGCAGCGATCCGGGCCACCGGCCTTCGGGCAAGGTCGGCTTCTACACCAGCGGCTTTGACTATATGCTGTTCGACGACATTGTGTTCTCGGTTATGCCTTGAATGGTTGAGGCTTGCTGGGTCCTCCGAGCCCTCCCTGCGGGGAGGGCTTTTTGGTTTCTGGGGTAACGGAAGAGCGGGGAGAGTTAGTGGGAGTGGGTAGGAGCAGGGAAGGGCGGGGGAGATTTGGTGAGGAGTGTGTAGGAGCAAGAGGGCTGGAAAAGTAGGGAGGAAGGGCTGAGACGGGGAGAGAAACGTTGAATCTGGATGATATTAATGGTAGAAATCCCGTTAAATCAGCCTGCCGTGGCTGGAGAGGGCAGAAATAACGGTAGAAATCCCGTTAAATCAGCCTGCGATGGCTGGAGTGGGTGGAAATAACGGTAGAAATCCCGTTAAATCGGACTGCGATGGCTGGAGAGGGCCGGAATAACGGTAGAAATCCCGTTAATTAGGCCTGTGATGGCTGGAGTGGGCAGAAATAACGGTAAAAATCCCGTTAAATCGGCCTGCGATGGCTGGAGAGGGCCGGAATAACGGTAGAAATCCCGTTAATTAGGCCTGCGATAGCTGGAGGGGGCAGAAATAACGGTAAAAATCCCGTTAATTTGCCTGCGATGGCTGGAGGAGACTGAAATAACGGTAGAAATCCCGTTAATTAGGCCTGCGATAGCTAGAGTGGTCAGGCGCTGAAATCCTTACCTAATAGTGGGGTAGCAGATGTCGTTATCATGCTAAACAAGGGCAGCATCGTCAAGGCGATGCAAGGTTGTATGCGGTAACATGAAGAAGAACACAACGTTTGGGAGGTGCAGCATGAAGCGCTGTTTGTATAGGGCCGAATGGCTCGGGGAAGAGAAGGAGGCTGCTGCTTTTTTCGGGAGCGGTGAACTCACTGCTTCATTTCAAGAAGCGATGGTAGGTCTGCGTGTGGATCATTTAAGCCTGTTTGCCGCCGGTAAACAGCTGTTTCTGTATTATGAGTGCCTGGCAGAACCAGTTATACCGGAGCTGCTGCTGCCGGATGCCTCACAGAGGCTCGAAGTCTGGCCGGGAGGGGAGCAGGGACGGCGCTGGGCACCGTTGACCGATATTTTTCATTACCAGCAGCCTGTGTCGGCTGAGCATTGGCAGCGGCGGAACGCTGCTGGCAGGCCTTATGGCCGGCTGGCTATGCTGAAGCCGGAAGCGGCGGCAAGCTACATTTACTATCACTATCAGTATCAAGAGGAGCGGCCGGGGGACGGGGATAAGTACGGGATTATCGGGCTGCATGAGAATGTGCTGTTTTTTTATGCCGAGAAGCCGGATACCTGGGAGCCTACCCCCTATGAAGGCAAGCTGAAAACCTCGCTGCGTCCCGATAATTGGGGAGAAGTGATGGAGCCGCATTTTATGAGATGGGAAGGTGCGCCGGTTGGGCAGGAGCTGTGGAAGAACATGGAGCTGCTGCTTGAGCTGCGCTCTCTGAGCGGAAAGCAGGGGGTGCGGCATGCGTAATTTGTTTTGCCTGAACGGGGAGTGGGATTTCATGCCCCTGTACGATCAGCCGCAATGCCGCAGTCTGCCGGAAACCATCGTGTACGAAGAATGTAAGGTGCTGGTACCCTCCAGCTGGAGACGGACCTATCCGCAGCCGGATGGCAAAACCTTCGGGAAAATCCCGGAATATGATTATGCACCGTTTGACCTGTACGGTTACCCGGAGGAGTGGGACTCCGCTGAGTCAGGAGTGCTGCACCGCAGCTTCCGGGTTCCGGAGAGCATGGCGGGACAGCGGATCGTGCTGCGGCTGGACGGGATTATGCAGAAGGCTGTCATCTACATAGACGGCCAGGAAGCAGGTATATGGGAAGACGGCTATCTTCCGCTCAGGCTCGATATCACTTCCATGGTGGAGCAGGGACGGGAGCATCAGCTGCAGGTGGTGTGCAGCAGCTTTGATACAGTCCTCCTGCCGAATGGAACGTCCAAGATCACCGGACTGATGGGCTCCTGGTACGGCAGAATCAGCCGGGGCATCTGGCAGGATGTGTATCTGGAAGGCTATCCTGTGCTTGCGCTGGAGGATGTAACGATCCGCACCTCTGTCAGGGAAGGGCGGTTAGAGGTTCAGGCGGTTGCAGCCGGGGCGGAGGAAGCTGCGGCTGGCCGAGGTCCGTTAAAGGTAAGGCTGAGCGTCTGGGAGAAGGTCGTGCTGCGGCGGGGTGAGAACGGCGCGGAAGGGCCTGATGTGCGGGGAATAGATGAGCATACTGGGGAGCCGGAAGGGCTGAAAGAGCTGAATGAGCTTGGAGCCGGGGGAGTACCGGGAGCTGCTGCCGGTCCGGTCCTGTCCGTGGAAAATACGGCTAAGCCTACAGATGCGAAGGCTGCCCGGAAGCTCAGACTTTGTGAGAACGCGCAGGACGGAGCTGTATACAGCGCCTCCCTCCAGCTGGATTGGGACAGTGCCAGGCTGTGGAGTCCGGATCAGCCGTTTCTCTACACTGCGGTGCTGGAGCTGCTGGAGGGCGAGACGGTTGTTGACCGTTACACTGAGGATTTTGGCTTCCGCGAATTTTGGAGCGAAGGGCCGCAGTTTATGCTGAACGGCATTCCGGTCAATCTGCGCGGTGACTCCTGGCATTTTCAGGGCGGACTGCAGATGACAGAGGCGTATATCCGCAACTGGTACCGGATCTGCCGCAGCGTTGGCATTAACAGCATCCGGCTGCATGCCGAGCCTTATCCGGCTGATTATCTGCGCATTGCCGATGAGGAAGGCATGCTGATTGTTGACGAGACCGCGATTTACGGCTCGGGCAAATCGATGCTGGCTGACCATCCGGCATATGTGGAGAACTGCCGGCAGCATGTGCGGCGGCTGGTCCGGCGTGACAAAAACCATCCGTCCGTCATCCTCTGGAGCCTGCAGAATGAAATGCGCTGGGTGGACGGGCGGGACGGCTTCAAGCTGCACATGCCCGGCCTGATGGAGGAGATCCGCAGGCTTGACCCTACCCGGCTGATCATCGCCGAAGGGGACAACCGGCTGCTGGCCAAGGAGCATACGGAGGTGGAGAGCCGCCACTATAACATCGACGGGACCATCAGCCAATGGGACCGGACGGCTCCGCTGACGTTCGGGGAACACGGCGGCTGGTGGTATATCTGCCCGCAGAACAGCAGCATGTACACCGGCCTTGAGGTCTACCGGGGAACGGATGAGAGCACTGCGGGGCTGGCCCAGAAGGAGCGGCTGTTTGTGGAGTATGCCAGACGGCAAGGGGTATCCGGCATATCTACCTTTAATTTCGCCCATTATTTCATGCGGGCGATGCCGGAACGGGAACTGGTACTGCCGTTTGCTGATCCGGCTACGCCAGGAGTGAAACCGAAGACGGTCCCTGCCTATTCACTGACGATTAACAACGGCATGCTGCCGGAGGAATATCCGCTGTATATTCCCAACCCCGCCTTTGCCATTATGGCTGAAGCCTTCAAGCCCGTAACGATTATGGCGGCTGAATACAACAGCTGGTTTTATGATGATAAGCCGGTTGTCCGCAGTTTTGATGTTTATAACGATACGTATTCAAGCCAGGATGTCCGGGTTGAGGTCGTGATCCGCCAGGGCGGCAAGAGCATCCATGAGCAGACCTTCCAGTTCGTTCAACAGCCTGCCGAACATAAGGTCATCGGGCTGGAGTGGATGCCTCTTCCGGCCGGTGACGGGGAACAGGCAGAGCTGACGGCACTTTTGTTCCATAACGGACAGCAGCTGCATGAGCTGCGTCTGGAATACAGAATGGTGTCCGCAGGCCTGCTGGAGCAGCCGCTGAACCTGCGGCGGCAGGCAGCCTATTACGGATCAGACGCTGATTTTGCTTATATCCGCAGGCTGGTTGCGGGCTGTAAGAGGGTGGACTCCGCTGAGGTGTCCGGACTTGCTCCCGGCTCGCTGCTGATTATCGGCAGCTATGCGGAGGATACGGACGGCACGCTTGAGGCCGGGCTGCAGGCCTTCGCCGCGCGGGGCGGACGGGTGCTGCTGCTGGAGCAGAGCAGCTTGTCGCCCGGCAGGCTGCCGCTCTCACGGCGGCCATTCCTCCGCGCCCATGCCGGCAGCTACCGGCATCCGGTGCTGGAGGGCTTCGACGACAGCAGCCTCATGTTCTGGCACGCGGAGCTGCGTGAAGAAGGGCCGCTGCCAATCATCCGCGCGGCCTTCGAGAAGCCGGTGACCGGCGCTTTCACCCTGCTGCTGGAATGCAGCTCGGGCGATTTCGGCGACGGCGGCGATCTGTGGTCGCCGCTGCTGGAGTACCGCAGCGGAGCGGGCCTGCTCCTGGCCAATCAGCTGGAGCTGATGGCCAATCTGGAGCAAGTCCCGCAGGCCTGCCTGCTGCTGCGGAACCTGCTGGCCCACGCCGGGGGCACCGCCGGCGCATGCCAGCCCCTCCCCGGGGCGCCGCTGGCGCGCCCCGGCAAGTCCGCCGCCGCGCTGGTCCGCGCCGGCGGTGAGGCCGCAGCCCTCCTGGCGGGGCTGCGGCTGCGGTACACGGCGCTGGAGGCCCCAGCGCCGGCACTGCCGGGCGCGCCTGACGCAGCGGCGCGCCAGAACCTGCAGGACTTCGGCTTAATTATAGCCGAAGCCTGCATGCTTGAAGCGCCGGGCACAGCCGCGGCGCTCCGGCACTACGCCGAGGCCGGCGGGCAGCTGGTGCTGCTGCCGGCTGAGCCAGGGCAGCAGGCGGCGCTCGGCAGCCTGCTGGACCGGCCCGTGCGCGTACAGCCGCACGAGGCGTACCACCTGGCGGCGGAATATGATTACGCCGCCGTGCAGGGGTTCAGCCCTGTCGACCTGTTCGGCTTCGACAAGGTGTTTTTGTCGCCGCGCGAGGTCAGGAACCATGTGCTGGCTGCGCATAGCCTGGACATTGCCGGTGCGGACGCACTCTGCACAAGCGTTGAGGGAACAGCCTGGAAGGACTATTTCGTGCATGGCTACACGGCTGAATACAGCCGGCTGGCACTGGTCGAGCTGAACCGCAGAAAGGCCCGCCCTGCGGGAACCTTCGTGGCTGAAGTCAAGTTAGGCAAAGGGGCTGTAATCTGCTCCCAGCTGCTGACTGATCCCGGCAATGACAAGGCGGTCCGCCTGTATACCCGGCTGCTGGCCAATCTAAGCGCGTCCTTTGATGACGGCCTGCTGGACAGCGTGAAGGGGGACGGGGAGTGGGCCGTAGAAACGATGATGGCCCTGCCATGCCTGCCCCACATTAATTATGAAGAGATGAAGGCGTACTACATTGACCCGGAATTTTCATTAAATAATCTGGGTGAAGGCCTGTACGGCTGGATGCAGAAAAAAGAGCGCCGCCCCGGCGACGGCACTCTTCGCATAGCAAATGCAGGGGATAACCGCTGGTTTCTGAGCTGTTTTGTACATGTTCCCGAACAAGCAGGGAAGGCTGCTCAGCATTACCCGGGCCGGCTGCGGATCAACACGGACGTCCCCTATGAAATCTACCTGAACGGTGAGCTTGCAGCTGAGCCGGAACGGGAGCTTACGCTGCAGACCGGGCTTAACCGGCTGATCGCCATCCTGCAGGGAACGGGCGGAGATCTGGCGTTCGGCCTGACCTTTTTGAACCGGGATGGCACCTACATGAAGGGCCTGGAATACCGTCTGACCCTGGATGAGGTCGAGCCGAAATAACCCCATTACATTATAGAGGAGCTGAAGCCCGGTGAATGCGGAGCTTACCAGAAATAACGATTCGAAAGCATACTATACCTTCAGGGATGAGGAAAAAGAGGTCGAATTCAAGCGGCATGACATGCCGACGCCGTGGATGAACTATCTGTCGAACGGCACCTTCCATACGATGCTGTCGCATGCCGGCGGAGGGGTGGCATTTTATAAGTCGCCCCAGATCTGGCGGATTACACGCTACCGTTTCTTCCATCTGCCGATGGACCGTTCCGGCCCGTACATCTATGTTCAGGATGCCAAGACGGGCAGCTACTGGTGCCCGACCAGCGAGCCCGCCCTGGATAAGCCCGAGGAATGGAAAAGCGCCCACGGGATGGGCTACACCCGCTTTGAGGCAAAGCGCGGCGGTATCGCGGCCCGGACGGTGTATTTTGTCGGACCGCATGAGAACTCGCTGATCTGGAATCTGAACCTGACTAATGAAGGGACCGAAGCAAAAGAGCTGAAGGTCTACGCTTACGCTGAATTCGGGATGATGGAATTTATGCGTGAGCTGCAGTGGCAGTGCTATAACAAGCATCAGGTGTCTGTGCAGTATCATGAGGGTGAGGCCCTGGTCTACCGTTACGGGGTGGAGAACCAGCCGAAGCCTGAGGAGACGCCGCTTGTCTATCTGGCTGCGGATACACCGCTTGCCGGCTATGACGGTGACCGTGAGGAGTTTATCGGCAGCTACCGCAGTGAAACCAATCCGGCCGCAATCGAGAATGGCGGCTGTACCGGATCGACGCTGCTGGGCGGCGACCCGTGCGGCGCGCTGCAGTTCAATGTTACGCTTCAGCCGGGAGAGAGCCGGACGATCAATGTGTTTCTCGGTACGGCAACTGATGAGACGGAGGTGTCGCGGGCTATATTCCATTCCAGGGAAGCCGGATTTGTAGAAGCCTCCTTCCAGGCGCTAAAGGAGAACTGGTCCGGCTACCTGGGCGCCTGGGAGAGCCGGCTGCCGGATCAGGACGCCGAGCGGATGATCAATATCTGGAATCCGTATCAGGCGCACCGCAACTTTTTATTTTCACGCAATATTTCCTTTTATGCGACCGGGACGTTCCGCGGTGTAGGCTACCGGGATACGGCCCAGGATATACTCTCGGTTGTGCCCTTTGATACGGAGCTTGCTTTAGACAAGCTGAAGCTGCTGCTCGGCCAGCAGTACAGGGACGGGCATGTGAACCATTATTTCTTCCCGAACGAGGGCTGGGAGCCAGTAACGAGCATTCACTCGGATGATCATCTGTGGACGGCGCTTTCGGCCTGGGACCTGCTGGCGGAGACAGGGGATGCTGCGTTCCTGCAGGCAAAGGTGCCTTATTATGACGGCGGTGAGGGTACAGTATATGAGCATCTACGGGCGGCTATAGATTTTACGGCCTCCCAGCTTGGCTCCCGTGGTTTTCCGCTGATGCTGCGCTCGGACTGGAATGACCAGCTGTTCCGGGTCTGCCGCGAGGGAAAAGGGGAAAGCATCTGGACCTCGATGCAGCTCGGAACCGTACTGCTGCGGATGATTGACCTTGCCGCGGCTGCCGGGCATCCGGAGGATACCGTCCGGTACGGGGCAATGTATGAGCTTCAGCGTGAGCTGGTCAACAGCATCGGCTGGGACGGCCGCTGGTTCCGCCGGGCGATCATGGATGACGGCCGGTTCCTCGGCAGCGATGAACACGACGAGGCCAAAATCTGGCTTAACGCCCAGACCTGGGCCACCATCTCCGGTATGGCAGACGTCGATAAGGGGCTGCAGGCGATGGACAGTGTGCGGGAAATGCTGGACACCGAGCTCGGCATCAAAAAAATCCACCCGTCCATCACCACCTTCCCCGATCCTGCCGACCCTCTGACCAATTACAACAAGGGGACTGGAGAGAACGGAGCTGTCTTCTGCCACGCCAACACCTGGGCGATTATCGCGGAATGCCTGCTGGGCCGCGGGGATCTGGCTTATAAATATTACCGCCAGCTGCTGCCGAATGTTGCCATGGACAAAGCGGGCTTGTGGCGCTACAAAGCCGAGCCTTATGTCTATGCCTCCAACCTGTTCGGGCCGGAGTCCGACAAGTTCGGATTGGCTAACGTCTCCTGGCTGACCGGTACCGCTGCCTGGATGTACGTGGCTGTTACCCAGTATATTCTCGGGGTAAAGCCGGTATTGAATGGGCTGTCCATCGACCCGTGCATTCCGGCTGACTGGGAAGGGTTCACGGTCAAGCGGCGTTTCCGGGGCTGCGTCTACGATATCTCGGTTACCAATGCCAATAAGGTCTGCAAAGGTGTCAAAAGCATCACCGCCGACGGCGTACTGCTGGAAGGCAACATACTTCCTGCATATCCCGGACGCTCATCCGTCAAGGTTGAGGTCGTTCTGTAGAACAACAGGCTTATCTTATTCAACGGACTGTATTTAGTGTTTGAGCATACCGCCCTTAAGCAAAATGGCTGTTTAGCCTTCCATTTGCCTAAGGGCGGTTCTTTGTGGTTGCTGCCTGCTTAATTATTTACGTCTGGTTATGGCCCAGAATAATAGAGCAAGTGCACTTACACCGGCTCCGAGCCAGCATACTCCGTTCCACCCGGCATAGGCGTACATGCCTGTTGCGGCAATAGAGCCGGCTGAGCTGCCGATTGAATAAAAGATCATATAAGCGGCGGTGAGACGGCTGCGGGCCTCGGGACGCACATTAAAAATCATACTCTGATTCGTAACATGTACCGCCTGAACAGCCATGTCCAGAACTAAGATTCCGATAACAAGCGCTGCCAGGGAGCGCTCCGTATAGCTGATAGGCAGCCAGGAAAAGAGGAGCAGCACGAGCGCAATTCCGGTTGTGATTTGTCCATATCCGCGGTCGGCCAGCCGTCCGGCACGGGTTGCCCCTAACGCCCCGGCAACTCCGGCTAAGCCGAAGGCTCCGATGGCAGAGTGAGACAGTGACAGCGGAGGCTGGCTGAGCGGTAACACAAGTGAAGTCCACAAGATGCTGAAAGCGGCAAAAATGAACATGCAAAGCAAGGAGCGGATACGCAAAATACGCTCTTCTTTATACATGCCCAGTACGGAACGCAGCAGCTGGAAATAGTTAAGGGTGGTTTTTCGCTCCTCCTGAGGCATGATCCGCAGCAGCATTATTGCAATTGCAAGAATACAGACTGCGGACAGAAGATAGACCGAGCGCCAGCCTGCTACGTCCGTCAGTACTCCTGCAGCGGTTCTCGCCAGCAAAATACCAATGACAACCCCGCCGGTTACCATTCCAACCGTACGCCCTCTTTCGGAGGGGGCGGCTAACGTTGCAGCATAAGCAACTAATGTTTGTGTAACAACGGCCAATAGCCCCACAATGGCCAGCCCCGAAAAAAACACGCTGACATCCGGCGCGAAGGAGATCGCAGATAAGGCCAGCACGGATAAAAGCATCTGACCGGGAATCAGCAGCCGCTTGTTAAGAATATCGCCAAGGGGCACCAGCAAAAAAAGGCCAACCGCATAACAAATTTGGGTAACCGTGATAACAATACCAACGGATGAAGGGGCTATAGCGAACTCCTCCGCGATGACATCCAGCAGCGGCTGGGCGTAATACACATTTGCAACAGACAGCCCGCAGGCTATGGCGAATAATAAAGTTACACTACGCTGCATTGATGCAGGCCGTCCGGCAGTTGTGCCGGGTTTCCCCGTTCCCTTTTTTATCCTCGCCTTTTCGCTAATTTGCAGCTTGCCCAAATGGTTTCACACTCCTCTCATGGTAAATGTACTTTACAGTATAATATACTGATCGGTACAAAAAGCATGGAATAAAAATAACTCCTTTAATAAACATAGTCAAGGCGAATTTTAAGAGGAGTTTGACAATCCGACGGCGTAATTATAGAATTTTTAATATACCAAGTAGTATGATATGGAGGGTGAACAATGGTCCGGCTCAGGGAGTTTGACGAGGAAAAGGTGCTTCAAGCGGCGATGCGTGTTTTTTGGGAGAAGGGCTATGAGGCTACTTCTATTAACGATTTAACCTCGGCCATGGCGATTCAGCGGCCCAGTCTTTATTTAGCTTTTGGCGATAAAAAACAGCTGTTTGAAACCACTCTGCGCAAGTACACCCAATGGCACGCCGCAAGGATACGGAAGAAGCTTGAAAGTAACCATTCTGTCCGGGAAGCCTTTCGTAATTATTTCAAAAATTTAGTTGACGAGGAGTACGCGGGGGAGGGGAGCCTGGGGTGCTTTTGCATCAATACAATGGTCGAGCTGTCGCCTCATGATGAGAAATTTGAAATTATTACGCGGGAGCATCAGATGTACCTTGCCGTCCTGTTTCAAGAAACGCTCGAGCGCGGCATCCGGTCAGGCGAGCTAAATCAAGAGACAAACGCCAAAGCTCTGGCTCAAAGTCTCGTTGTATCCTTAATCGGTATCACGGTATTGCTGAAGTCCCGGCCCGACCGGTCTTTTGTCGATAATGCGGTTGAGGTATCGTTGTCCCATTTGTAATGAGCTTCGTTTAGCGGATGCTCTTTCTGTATTTCTCCGGCGAGATTCCTTTTTGCTTTTTGAACATTTGGCTAAAATACGACGGAGAATAGCCGCCCACCTCTGCCGCAATCTCCTGAACAGACCTGGTGGTGTTGGCGAGCAGAATACTGGCTTCCCGTACACGCCGCTGTATCACATATTCAGACAGGGTGAACCCGGCATAATCCTTAAACAAATGTGAAATATGGTACGGTGACAGGTGCATCGCGGCGGCCAGCGTCTCCAGGCTAAAAGGCTCTTTATAGTGTTCATCCAGCCAGCCGGTAATCCGTTCAACATGCGAACCTCCGCGTGACTGGTTATCGGAATTCTCGGGCAACACGCCGGACATGTTTTTTTGCAGCAGACGGATTAACTGGAGCATCAGGAGCCCCATATTTTCTTCTCGGTCTGCAGCGGGGCTATTATCGGCGTAATGCAATTCCTCCAGCACAGCGGCAACCGGCGTATTGTGCATGTCATATACAACCGGACGCTGCAGGCTTCCCCTCCACAGGCTGCGGAAAAACTTCTCCAGTAAAGGAAAAGCCGCAAGGTAACGCTCCAAAAAGCCGGGATCAAAGGTCAGATTGGTCCGGATATACGAATGGCCCTCGGCCGCAGGAACAAGCACACGGTGCAGCTGATATGGCTGAAACCAGACAAGGGTGTGATCCCGGATCGCATACGTCTGATTCTCTGCCATAATTTCGCCATGTCCGCTATAAATGTACAGCATTTCAATGCCCCTGTGCGCGTGAAACCAATGGGCTTCCGCATCTTCAACCTTATACTTGTACATAAACAACCCGGGCTCCAGCCCCTGGGGCAGGTAATCGTTCCTGTTCATGCAGCGCTCCCTCATCAACCAGTATTACTTTTAGTATAAGTAGCCGTCCGGCAAAAAGATACCGTTTCATCTCCGCGCTCAAGTAACTATGCAGCCCCAAGTAACCAGGTAAAAGTTGACCGTCGCAATAGAGGGAAAAATGCCTCTGATTCCGGCGGATGAGGGGAAATGGGCAAAATGAAAGGCAAAAATGCCTCTGATTCCGGCGGATGAGGGGAATTGGGCGAAATGAGAGGCAAAAGTGCCTCTGATTCCGGCGGATGAGAGAGATTGGGCGAAATGAGAGGCAAAAAGACTGGTTACTCTTAACTAACTATCCAGCCTACCTTTCAGCTAAACTCTGACTTTGTCGCCTACTGCCCCACACACTCATCCAGAATACTAACCAGCTCAGCACTCCACCCGACACATTCACCGAACTCACGCGCTCAGCACTCCGCCCGACGCACTCACCAAACTCACGTGCTCAGCACTCCGCCCGACGCACTCGCCAAAGTCACGCGCTAAGCACTCCGCCCGTCGCCCGTCGCAATAGAGGCAAAAATGCCTCTGATTCCGGCGGATGTGGGGAAAAGTGTGAAATGAGAGGCAAAAAGACTGGTTACTCTTAACTAACTATCCAGCCTACCTTTCAGCTAAACCCTGACTTTGTCGCCTACTGCCCCACACACTCATCCAGAATATTCACCCGCTCATCACTCCGCCCCACACTCTCACCAGACACACCCACCCAACTCTCCACAATTCCAATCACCAATCACCAGTCCCCAGCCAGCTCCCCGCGCCTCACTCCCACCTACCACGCCCCCTAATCCTGCCGGCCGTACCAATACCCTGGAATGCCCTGCTCCAGGCGCAGCAGCGCCTCCAGGAAGAAGTAGTCGCCCCAGATCATAAAGTCGTCGGGGGAGGAGTTGCCTCTGACGGAGTAGGAGCCGTGGCGCAGGAAGCCTTCCTCGTCCGGGTTCCCGGCAGTGAAGTAGCTGCTGATCAGCGAGTCCATCGATTGGTTCACCGCTTCGCTCAGCAAGGCGTGGTCCGGGTCACCCTCCGGCAGATGCTCCAGCAGCTCAAGCACACCGCACACAAAGATGGCTGAGGCCGAGCTGTCACGTGCTGTGCCTTCCTCCTGCGGAGCATCGAAATCCCAATAGGCGACATGGTCCTCAGGGAGATGCTCAAGAAAGTAGCGGGCCAGCCTCCGTGAGGTTTCGAGGAAACGCTCCTCCCGCGTATAGCGGTAAGCCAGGGCGAAGCCGTAAACGCCCCAGGCCTGGCCCCGCGTCCAGGTCGAGCCGTCCTGGAAGCCCTGCGCCGTTCCGCCGCGGATGGCATTTCCGTTCTCCTGGTCAAAATAAAAGGTATGGTACGAGGAGTCATCCCCCCGCACCAGGAACCGGCGGCTTTGGTCGGCTTGAAGGGTTGCACACTCAGCATACCTGCGGTCTCCGGTCTGTTCAGCTGCCCAGTAGAGCAGCGGGAGATTCATCAGGCAGTCGATAATAATCCGCCCGCCGTTGTCAGCGTCGCCTTCCGGCCCCCAGGCCTGGAATACCTGCGGTGCTGAACGCCAGCGCTTCATCAGCACATCGGCGGCCTGCAGCGCCAGCAGGCGGGAGGCTTCATCGTTATCCACGATCCACCGCGCCTTGGCGGACAGGGAGTAGAGGAAGCCAATATCATGATGGTCCAGCTCCTGCCCTGCTTCCATGCGCTCACGGAAGGAATCCACCGTCTGGATCGCTGCATAATAAAGCGCGGGTTCCTTGCTGTATTCATAGCTCAGCCACAAAATACCGGACCAGAAGCCCTCCGTCCAGTTGGTCTGGTCAGTCAAAAAGTATTTGCCGTCACCCATACTGACTATCGGAAAGCGGTTACCGAATCGTTCAATGTTAAGGCGGGTGGTGGCCAGCGTCTGTTCAATTACGGATTTCCGGTTCATGCTAGAATAACCTCCTAATATCGCTGCATTGTTCTTAACCTCATTATAAATCTGGTGTGGTATCGGTTTGTTGTGTAATTGTTTAGGTATATTGCGGTTTGAGCATTGCCGGGTTAAAGATTGTGAAGACAATCCCTTTGTCTTATGGTAAAAATTACTTATGCTGATACAGCAGACCTGCATAATGTTATGAATCACAAGGGGGAGCAGATGGAGAAGGTTAACCGAAGCATTTCTGTAATTTTTACGGCCATCATGTTAGCAGCGGGAGTATACTGGGCAACGCATGCCAGTAGCTGGACGTTTATGGGCACAGCGGCCGCCGTCGCCTGTTATGGCTTGTTCACAGCGGCCGGCCTGCGCGCCATTCCCGCATTCACCGGTTATATCGCAGCCGGCCGGGTTCAGCAGTCTGCCAGACTGGAGGCTGCAGCGGATCTGCGCAGACAGGCCTGGACAAAAATTCTTGTCTGGGTGCTGCTTAGCCGGGTGCTGCTGCTGATCGCCGCTTATGCTTTTTTAATAATAAAAAACGGATATACCGGAAGTCTGGATGATTATTTAAATCAGGCCTGGCATGTTACGGGAATCGATGCGCCGTCTTATCTGGGCATTGCCGAGAACTGGTACGTGACGGAGGGGGATCCCCGCTTCCATATCGTGTTCCTGCCCTTTTTTCCGGTCCTGATTAAGGTGGTTCACTTCTTCACCAATAATTATCTCGCTGCAGGCTATACCGTAGCTAATCTCTGTACTGTTGCGTTTGCACTGGTTGCTTATGAGCTTGCGGCGCTCGACATGGACAGGAAGGATGCGCTCCGGGTAGTAAAATATATGTTTATTTTCCCTGCCGCCTTCTTCTTCCTGCTGCCGATGACCGAATCCTTATTCCTGCTGTTATCGCTGCTATCCATCTACCTGGTCCGCCAAAAGAAATGGCTGTTCGCCTGCCTGTGCGCCGCCCTGGCCGGATTTACGCGCTCACCCGGTGTGCTGCTGGCGGTCCCGATTGCTGTAGAGCTGTGGCGCGACCTTGCTGAAACGTACAAATCCGCCCATAAAAAAGTGTTCAAGCGCAAGCTGGCAGCTGCCGCCGGCTGTCTGGCAATCGTGCCGCTTGGCCTGCTGGCCTATCTGTACATCAATTACGCTGTGCACGGGAACGCGCTGCAGTTCAGTATTTACCAGCGGGAGCACTGGTTCCAGCGGCAGTATCTGTTTTTTGATACAGTGAGGTACCAGATGGAGTATGCGGTAGGCAAGTTTAAGGAAGGGGACAGCCGCAGCTTATTCGGGCTCTGGCTGCCGAATCTGCTCGCTATTTTCACGACACTCTATGTGATGCTCAGAAGCGCCAAGAAGCTCCACCCCTCCTATACCGCCTATATGATTGTATATTTTGTATTTGTGACCGGGCCGACCTGGCTGCTGTCTGCACCGCGTTATCTGGCCGCTGCCTTTCCGCTGGCCTTTGCGGTTGTGCTGCTTACGAAGAGTAAGGCTAAGGACGTTGCAATAACGGTATTATGTGTAGCAGGGAGCCTGCTGTATCTGGCAATGTTCGTATGGGGGTATCCAATCTATTAATGTTTCTGCCGATTGAAACGGTTAAGGAGAGCTGTGCTCATGTTCAAAATTATGGTTGTGGAGGATGACATCAAGATTGCGGAGCTGCTGCAGTCTGCCATCCGGAAGTACGGGTATGAGGCGGTGCTGGTACAGGATTTTCAGCAGGTGCTGGAGGAATTCCGGCAAGCGCAGCCGGAGCTGGTGCTGCTTGATGTGAACCTGCCGAGCTACGACGGCTATTACTGGTGCCGGCAGATCCGCCGCGTCTCCACCTGCCCGATTCTGTTTATTTCAGCTCGGGAGGGAGAGATGGACCAGATCATGGCGCTGGAGAACGGCGGGGATGATTATATCACCAAGCCGTTTCATTCCGGGGTTGTGCTGGCCAAAATCCGCAGCCACCTGCGGCGGGCGTTCGGGGAATATGCCGGAGTTCGCCAGGAAGCCGTGCTTGAGCAGGAGGGGCTTATCCTGTATCCCGAGAGGCTTGAGCTGCAGCTCGGGAAAGACATGGTCAGTCTTACGCAAAAGGAAACGGATATTCTGGAGAGCCTGATGGAGCGTTATCCGCGGGTAGCCAGCCGGGAAGCGCTGCTGGAGAAGCTGTGGGACCAGCCGCAGGCCTTTGTCGATGAGAATACACTGAATGTCAACATCACCCGTGTCCGTAAGAAGCTGCAGGAGCTTGGGATCGAGGAGGCCGTGATAACGGTCAGAGGAACGGGCTACCGGCTGAATGTTACCTGGGGGGAGAAGGAGCTATGAAGCTGTTTATACGCGAGCATCTGCTGCTGATTGCCGTTCAGCTGATCCAGTTCGGGGCGATCATCTCCATTTACTGGCTGGACGGCTACCGCCAGCTGCCGGTTGCCTTGTATGCTGTTTTTATAGGCTTTTTCTTCCTCGCCTGTTATCTGGTCCACCAGTACGTGACCCGCCGCCGTTTTTATCTGCGTCTCAGCCGGCCGCTGGATTCACTGGATGAAGCCTATCAGAAAATAGAGGAAGCCCCCGTATCCAAAGCCCTGGAGGAGCTGCTGCATTCCCACTACCGCCATACCATGCAGCAGCTTACCACAATGAAAAAGCAGCAGGAGCAGCACTTAAGCTTCATCGACCAGTGGGTACACCAGATGAAAACCCCGCTTTCGGTTATCGAGCTTACGGTTCAGAATATGGACGAGCCTGAGTTTGCCAGCATCCGGGAGGAGCTGGAGCGGATGCGCAGCGGCCTGCATACGGTGCTGTACATGGCCAGGCTGCGGGCGTTCGAGAAGGATTTTAATATCAGACAGGTGGTTCTTCCGCAGCTGATCCATGAGGTTCTGCACGAGCACAAACGCCAGTTTATCCGAAACCGGATCTATCCGGCGGTGGAAGCTGCTGATCCGGACATTTCCGTCCAGACGGATGAGAAATGGCTGTTCTTCATGCTGTCGCAGCTCATCAACAATGCGATCAAATACACAGCGGCCAAAGCGTCCGGTGATAAAAAAATCAAGGTTTCCTGTTATATGCGGAATAATGAGGCTGTTATTGAGGTCAGGGACGAGGGGATCGGCATTCAGGCGTCCGACCTGAAGCGGGTATTTGATCCCTTTTTCACCGGGGAGAACGGGCGGGGGCTGCGTGAATCTACAGGGATGGGGCTCTATCTGACCAAGGAATCTGCCGACCGGCTCGGGCATGCCATTGAGCTGGAATCTGAGGCCGGGAAGGGAACGGCGGTCCGGCTTATTTTTGCTGCGAATGTTTAGCTTACAAGCATGTAAGAAAAGTGAAACCTTATTCGATAGCGGCGCTTCCGCCTGCCCTGTATATTGGGTACAGAACCAGCTGGCTATAGAGAGGAGACAAGAGCAAAGATGCTGCAGGTAAAACAGGTCAATAAAATATATGAAGGTAACATCGCTTACCGGGCGCTGACAGACATTGATCTGACGGTGGAAGAGGGAGAATTCATAGGGATCATGGGGCCGTCCGGAAGCGGAAAAACAACACTCCTGAACCTGATCGCCACCGTCGACAGCCCGACCACCGGAGAGATTCTGATCGACGGCAGAAGCATAGGCACGATGGGCAAAAATGAGCTGGCCGTCTTCCGCCGCCGTCAGCTAGGCTTCGTCTTCCAGGACTTTAATCTGCTGAACACGCTGACGGTAGAGGAGAATATAGTACTGCCGCTGACGCTGGACGGGACTCCGGTCCGTGAGATGAAGGAGAAGGCACAGCGGATCGCGGATAAGCTGGGAATAGCCTCTATTATGAAAAAACGTACTTATGAAATCTCAGGTGGCCAGTCTCAGCGGACGGCTATTGCCAGAGCCATGATTCATTCCCCCAGGCTGCTGCTGGCAGACGAGCCTACCGGCAACCTGGATTCCAAAGCGGCCAAGGATGTTCTGGATTTGCTGATGACAATCAACCAGGAGCAAAAAACGACGATGCTGCTCGTTACCCATGATGCTGTGGCAGCCAGCTACTGCCATCGGGTGGTGTTCATTAAGGACGGGCGGTTTTATACCGAGATTCACCGCGGAGACAACCGCCAGAGCTTTTTCCAGAAAATCATTGATACACTTTCGCTGCTGGGGGGATACGGCAATGACGTTCCGTCAATTCGCATTCCGTAATGTCACCCGTAACAAACGGCTGTACACCGCTTATTTTCTCAGCAGCATGTTCATGGTAATGGTGTTCTTTACGTTCTCTATCTTTACCTTCCATCCGATGCTCAGTGCAGACAGGCTGAATTCGGGTACCGTGGTTGCGCTGAACGTCTCGAAATGGATTATTTATGTGTTTTCCTTTTTCTTTGTGCTGTATTCGATGAGCGCCTTTCTGCAGTCACGCAAAAAGGAATTCGGCCTGATGATCCTGCAGGGCATGACCACCGGACAGCTGCGTAAGATGATTTTTACGGAAAATATGCTGATCGGCTTCAGCGCCACTACCTTCGGCATCGGCCTCGGACTGGTGTTTGCAAAGGGGATTCTGCTGGCCGGGGAGAATGTGATCGCGCTCAACGAACGGCTGGATTTTTATTTTCCGCTGCAGGCAATTAATCTTACACTGGCCTCCTTTCTGCTGCTGTTCGTGCTGATCTCGCTGTTCATTTCGTCGGTGCTGCGCAGCGGCAAGCTGATTACCCTGATCAAGTCAGACCGTCAGCCGAAAAAAGAGCCGAAGGCCTCGCTGCTGCTGTCCCTGCTTGTCGTAGCCTTAATCGGGATCAGCTACTTCCTGTCGCTGCGGGCGGAAGGGCTGGAGGCCGTACTCCTGCTCCTGCCTGTAGTAATTATGATTACTATAGCGACCTATCTGCTGTTCACCCAGCTGAGTGTCTATATCATCCGGAGGCTGAAGAGCCGGGACCGTTTTTTCTGGTTCAGAACCAATATGCTGCTGTTCTCCGACCTGTCTTACCGGATGAAGGATAATGCGCGCACTTTTTTTCTGGTGGCGATTATTTCAACCGTCTCCTTCTGCGCCATTGGTGCCCTGTACGGCTTCCAGTCGATGCTATACGGTTCAATGCCCCAGCATAATCCTTATTTATTCACTTACTTAGCCAGGGAAGGCGACAGTATGGAGCAGGCGCATGTGCAGCTGATCCATCAGAAGCTCAGTGAATCGGGGATTACAGCTGAGCCGGCTGAGCTAACGCTTAGTTACTATCCGCTTGCGGCAGGGGACGAAACGCTGCTGCTGGTGAAGCAAAGTCAATATAACCATATTGCGGAGCTGATGGAGCTTGAAACAATAGAGCTGGAAGAGGGGCAGGCGGTGGCTGTGGATTTCGGGCTGTCCCGTAACGGAGAGGGTATGCTCAATCAGCCTTTGCAGCTACAGACGGGGGCCGTGGTGGAAGCGGACCGGGCCATTCTTTCTCCGGTCGTCAGTGTTGTCAGCAGTTATTTGATTGTCCCCGACGCGCTGCTGTCAAGCCTCGGCAATCCGACCAAGGCGGATCACTACTATACCTGGCACGGACCCGCTGGTCAAAAGGGAGCTGAGGCTGCCGGGGGACAACTGCTGAACAAGCTGCCTTATGCTGAGGCTTATCAGTTCGAGGCCTTGGATTATCAGATGGACATGACGGTTAAAAACTTCGGGCCGATGATGTTCGTCGGTTTCTTTGTCGGCATTGTGTTCTTTGTATCGGCGGGCAGCTTTCTGTATTTCCGGCTGTACAGCGATCTGGATGAGGATAAGCACAAGTTCAAGGCAATATCCAAGCTGGGTCTCAGCGAAAAGGAGCTGGGCCGGATCTTGAACCGCCAGATCAGCTTACTGTTCTTTGCACCCATTATTGTAGCGCTGGTGCATGGAGCTGTGGCGCTTACGACCCTGTCACATATGTTCCAGTATTCATTGCTTAAGGAATCTGCGCTTGTGCTGGGTCTGTTCTTCATTATCCAGCTAGTTTATTTCTTGATTGTGCGGCTTTTCTATACAAGACAGGTGAAGTTAGCGCTTAGGCAGTAGTGGTATAAAAAGAGGCCGCATCCCGGTTAGGGGTGCGGCCTCTTTGCTGTTCCTGGATATTACACCAGGTTCGGGATGTCTACCGCCGGATCGGTGTCTGCTTCATAATCGACACCTTCCGTGCGGAAGCCGAACAGGTTGAAGAAATCATCCTGGTAGCCTGGCAGATCCGCCAGATCAGGTACATTGGCTGTTTCGATTTCGCTCCAGCGCTTCATGACCTCAGCCTGAACATCCCCGCGCATTTCCCAGTCGTCGATGCGGATCAGGTGGCTGTTGCCGGCTTCGCCGTTATACAGGTGCTCGGCGAACAGGCGGTACATCTGCTGGATGCAGTTTTCATGCAGCTCTTTGTCCTTCATCACTCTGTACAGCGCAGAGATGTAGAGCGGCACAACCGGAATGGCCGAGCTGGATTGGGTTACAAGCGCCTTGTTAACCGAGACAAAAGCCCGTCCGTTCGAAGCGCTCAGCTTCTCGTTCAGTGCGATTGCTGTTTTCTCCAGGTCAATTTTAGCCTGGCCGATTGTTCCGTCCTTATAAATCGGGTGAGTAACCTCAGGTCCGATGTAGGAGTAGGCTACTGTTGTTGCCCCTTCAGCAAGCGCGCCTGCTGCCTGGAGCTGGTCGATCCACATGCCCCAGTCCTCACCGCCCATAACGGCAATGGTCTGACGCACTTCATCGTCCGTTGCAGGCTCGATGGTTACGTTTGTTACTTCGCCGGAATGGAAATTCATTGTTTTGTTGGTATAAGCGTTGCCGACAGGCTTGATTACGGAAGAGAAAACCTCACCAGTAACCGGATGTGTGCGGCGCGGGGAGGCCACGCTGTACACTACGAGGTCAACGTTACCGAATTCGGCCTTGATCAGGTCGATTGTCTTAGTCTTGATGCTGTCGGAGAAAGCGTCACCTACGATGCTGAACGACTTCAGGCCCTGCTCGGCAGCAGCCTTCTCCAGCGCAGCGGAGTTATACCAGCCTGCCGAAGCCGTACGTGCACCTTCAGCCGGCTTGTCGAAGAAGACGCCGATCGTATTCGCTCCGGCACCAAAGGCAGCGGTAATGCGCGAAGCCAGTCCATATCCGGTGGAGGCTCCGACAACCAGAACATTAACGGGTCCGCTCAGCTTTTTGTGTGCTTTTACATAGTCGATCTGCTGCTGTACCTGCCGGGCACAGCCCTCGGGATGCGCCGTGGTGCAGATGAAGCCGCGTGTTTTGGGCTGGATAATCATATAGGAAATCCCCTTTGTTTTGAATTTTAACTTTACAACCACTGTTATAGAGTATAGCAAATGATGGCTCAGAAAGATAAGCCCCCCGGTTATTTTATCTACGGTATTTCGCAAAGGACCAGGATAGCGCTATGATAAATAGAAGAAAAAGATAGCTGATAAGACTGGAGGCCGTGCGAAATGCTGGTGATTAACGGAAAAGAAACGGCGGAAATGCTGACAATGCAGGCCTGCATCGGTGTTATGGAGAGGGTGCTGGCTGCACTCTCCTCAGGAGATGCGGTCCAGAGCCTGCGGCAGGTTATGCCGCTCGCGGACGGGAATCTGTTCGGGCTGATGCCGGGTTATCTGCGGCAGGAAGCGGCGGCGGGAGCCAAGCTGATCAGCGTGTTCCCGCACAATCATGACAGGGGCCTGCCCTCCCATCAGGGGGCGGTTGCCCTGTTCGATGCAGAGACCGGCAGGCTGAACGCCATCGTGGACGGCCGGCAGATCACGGCCATCCGCACAGCGGCGGTCAGTGCGGCAGCAACGAAGCTGCTGGCCCGGGAGGATGCCGGCGTGCTGGCGATCCTTGGCACCGGCGAGCAGGCGGCCAGCCATCTGGAGGCGATGCTGCTGGTGCGCAGCATCCGCGAGGTCCGCGTCTGGGGGAGGACGCCAGACAAGGTGCAGCGTTTTGCCGCGGAGATGGCCGCCAGATACGGCATAGAAGTAACGGCAGCGGCTACCGCACGCGAGGCGGTCCAGGCTGCGGATATTATCTGTACCGTGACAGCTTCTAGTGTCCCGGTGCTGAATGGCGAATGGGTCCCGGAGGGAGCCCATATCAACGCCGTCGGCGCCTGCCGGCCGCATGAGCGGGAGCTGGACTCGGCGCTGGTGGCAAGGTCCAGGCTCTACGTGGACCGGCTGGAATCCGCTGTCCACGAAGCAGGTGAC
Organism: Paenibacillus sp. FSL R7-0273; assembly: GCF_000758625.1. Classification (NCBI taxonomy): domain Bacteria; kingdom Bacillati; phylum Bacillota; class Bacilli; order Caryophanales; family Paenibacillaceae; genus Paenibacillus; species Paenibacillus sp. FSL R7-0273. The sequence goes on along the minus strand of NZ_CP009283.1, from coordinate 5,716,640 downwards.
TACCTCATTCCGCTGGCTGAGGGCGCCATAGCCGAAGGCCATATCGCCGGGGAGCTCGGCGGGCTGCTCCTGCAAAGCGTGCAGGGCAGGACAAGCCATGAGCAGATTACCCTGTTCAAAGGCCTGGGTCTGGCGATTGAGGATTTGGCTGCGGCGCATTATATTTACAATCAGGCCGTGCTTTTGCGTAAGGGTGTTGAGGTTGAGATGTAATCTGAGGAGGCAAAAAAGATGAGCTTACAGGCAGGATTCTATGATTTTAAATTAACGGAGGAGCAGGAGCTCCGCGCACAGCGGCTGCATGAGCAGAATATCAACATTGATCTGCTGTTTCAGGGGCCGCTGTCTCCGCGCGCAATTCCCGCTGCTGTCTCAGAGAGAATCAGGGAGCTCAGCGAGCCGTACAAGGATGAACCGATGGTCTACAGCTCTATGCCGGCCAAATGGGTGACCAAGCTGGCAGCCGGCGGTGACATTCCCCAGTATAAAGAGGAGTGGTTCCAGTCCGGCATTACAGCTGGCAACCGGGAGCTGCACCTGAACGATATGGACAGCCTGATTACGAGCATGGGCGAGGTGCAGTTGCAGTTTGATGCCAATGACTGGCTGATCAAGGCGCAGACCGCCGGAGATATCCGCAGCGCCAAGCAGTCAGGCAAGGTGGCAGGCATTGTAACGGCGCAGGAGACGGATGCCCTCGGCACCAATCTTGAGCTGCTGGAGGTGCTGCATCATTTCGGGCTGCGTATTCTGCAGCTGACCTATAATAAGCAGAATCTGATCGGCTCCGGCTGTGCGGAGCAGGCAAACGGCGGGCTGTCGAATTTCGGGGTCCGGTTCGTGCAGCGGATGAACGAGCTGGGCATCATTGTCGATACCGGACATTGCGGCAAACAGACAACCCTGGATGCCTGTAAGGTTTCAAGCACGCCGGTCATTGCCTCACACACCGGAGTAGAAGCGATATATCCGCATATGCGCTGTAAAAGCGACGAGGAGATTCTCGCCATTGCCGGAACCGGCGGCGTCATCGGGATTTTTGCCATGCCGTGGTTTGTCCATGAAGACCCTGACCATACGACGATCGAACATGTGCTGGATCATATGGAGTACGTCATCCGGCTGGCTGGCGTAGATCATGTGGGCATTGGCACAGACTGGCCGATGAGTGACCTTGACTGGTCCCTGGTCTATTTTAAAGAGAATATTGCTCCCAAGCTGGGCTTTGCCCCGGGGGACGGGCCCTCGACCGAAACGGTTGCGGGACTTGAGAAGTACAGCTACTTTATCAACTTCACCAGAGGTCTCATAGCACGCGGCTATACGGATGAAGACATCGCGAAGATCATGGGGGGCAACTGGCTCCGGGTATTTGAACAAATCTGCGGATAGGGGATATGCACTGATGACTATTTATTTACATACAACGGACTTCCGTTTCTACTGCTCCGGGATTTATAGCGGCAAGATTCATTTTACGGAAAAAGCAATTATGCACGCCAAGGTAGACGTCCGCCGCCGCACGCAAATGCAGGACAACGTGCTTGATCCGAACGCAAAATATGTGCTTCCTTTTGCCAAAATCGCCCGCCAGCTCGCTTCCTACGAAGCTGCAGACTGGACGGGAGAAAAGGTTGTACTGGACACCGGCGAGGTATACCACAAGCATATCAGCTATGAGGCGGAGATTGGCGGAAGGCTGCTGGCATCACAGGTCTGGGCACTGCGGGGCGATACGGCGCTGGATGTGGTGACGCTGAACGGGGAGGTTATTGCATTTCTTACCCCTAACCGTTACGGGATTGAGCTGATCGTCAAGGCAGGCTATGAAGCGCTGACTCCGCTGACGGTGTATGATGAGCCGCTTCTGTCCAAGCCGGAGTATGGCGTTAATGATCTTGGTACGTTCCTGGTTCCTATGCGTGACGGCATCAAGCTGGCGACCGATGTGTTTCTGCCGGAGGGCATTCAGCTGGGGACGAAGCTGCCGACGATTCTTGTGCGCACCTGCTATGACCGTAACGGGAAAAAAGAGATTTTTATGCGCTGGGCGAATAAAGGCTATGCCGTAGTCTCCCAGGATGTGCGGGGCCGGGCGGATTCTGAGGGGGAGCTGATTCCTTTTTATAATGAACGGGATGACGGCTACGACACGATTGACTGGATTATCACCCAGGACTGGTCAGACGGCAAAGTAGGAATGTGGGGCGCATCCTATCTCGGCTATGTCGTTGTGGCAGCAGCCACCAGCGGGCATCCGAACCTCAAGGCGGTTGTGGATGAAGTGAATGTAGGCTCACCGTTTATTGATACCGCACGCAAAGGCGGGACACTGTGCTCCTGGCCGCTGCTGTCGTGGACCCTGGCGCAGTCGGTGGGGACGCGGACGGATTTTGATATTTTTGGCGGGATCACGGTAAGCCCGGAAGCAGCGGTTGATGCAAGGCCGATCCGGGACATTCCGCAGCAGATGATCGGGAAGACCTCCGGACCGTGGGAGCTGTGGAGCCAGCATCCGGAATATGATGACTTCTGGCGGAACTGCACCTTCACCGAGCTGGGCCATCAGGTTAAGGTTCCGATGTATGTGATTTCCGGCTGGTATGACGGGGACAGTCCCGGTGTATCAGAGACCTGGCGGATGCTGACCGAGCATGATGTGCCGAACCGCAAAATCCGCTTAGGCGCCTGGGAGCACGGGCCGAACCGGGCCAGGGATCTGCAGGGGGCTGCTTTTGGCGAGGATGCGGTTGTCTACGATTATGATGTCTCTGTGCTGCGCTGGTTCGACCGGTTCCTGAAGGAGATACCGAATGGTATCGATGAGGAGCCGCGGGCTTCCTATTATGTAGTCGGTGAAAACCGCTGGAGAACGTCCGCGGACTGGACGCCTGCTGAAGCGGTGGTTACGCCGTTCTATCTCGCAGGTTCGGGCCGGGCGAATTCGTCACTGGGCGACGGCAGGCTGGTGTCTGCACCGGAAGCGGACTCCGTCCCGGATACATTTATCTACAATCCGGCGGACCCTGTCCAGGACAGCGGGGAGCGTGAGCCGGAGAATATGCGGAAGCATGAGCTGCGCAGCGATATTGTGGTGTACACCAGTGAACCTCTGGCGGACAAGCTGACGGTCGCCGGGGAGCTGTCCTGCGTCCTGTATGCAGCAAGCACAGGCCTTGATACCGACTGGGTTGTGACGCTCAGCGATGTCCATGAGAACGGCGATTCGATCCGGCTGTCCAATTATATTGTGCGGGCCAAGTACCGTCACGGGCTGGATAATCCGCAGCTGCTGGTGCCGGGCCAGGTGGAGAAATATGATATTTTCCTGCAAAATATCGCCCATACCTTCGCCGCCGGACACCGCATCCGCCTCACAGTTACGTCTTCCAGCAAATTTGTCGCCTTCCCGAATACGAATACCGGCAAGGATCCGTATGAGGATACGGAAGCGGTGATTGTTCAGCAGACGATTTGTCATGACTCAGAGCATCCGAGCCATGTTATGCTGCCGGTGATACCTAACGTTTAAGCTGAATTGAAACATTTTCCATTTATACTCGTCAGGTAAGGTATATCAGCATTTGCCTGAATGGATTGAGATAAAAGGGGGACGTTTCATGAAAAAAAGAACGGTACTGCATCTATGTATCCTGCTGCTTCCGTGTGTTCTGCTGGCCGGCTGCGGTTCAGGCAGCTCTGGTGACGTTGCCGGCGACTCTGCTGCCAGCTCAAAGATGAACTACAGTGAACGTGCAGCGTCAGCCGCGAAGCTGGATGCCCGGCTTGCCAGGCAGAGCAATGAGCTTGGCCTGCGGCTGCTTAGCAAGCTGAGGGAGCAGGGCAGGGCTGAAGGCAATCTGACAATTTCACCCTACAGTATTTCAGCTGCGCTGGCGCTTGCTTACAACGGCAGCAGCGGTGAGACGGCAGCGGAGCTTGGCGGGCTGCTGGGCTATGCTCCCGGGGAGCTGGAGCAGCTGAATGCCGGCAACAAGGCATTGCTGCCGCTGCTGAACAATGCCGGACCCGGCATTCAGCTAGAGCTGGCCAATTCGGTGTGGGTAGAGAACGGCATAAGGCTGCACAAGCATTATCTGAAAGCAGCCGAAACCAGCTATGGGGCGCAGGTTCGCACAACAGACCTGTCTGCGGAGAAGACTGTAGTCAAGGTGAACCAGTGGGTTGCAGACCATACGGCGGGCAAAATAGACAGGATGCTTGAACAGCCGCCCGGAGGCAATACGGTGGCGCTGCTGGTCAACGCCTTGTATTTTAAAGGAGCCTGGCAAGAGAAGTTTCCTGTAGAGCGCTCTGAGCCTGCGGAATTCCACTCGGGGAATAATACCCCGGCAGAAGTGATGATGATGAAGCAAACCGGCAACTTTGCTTATGCAGAGACTAAGGACTGGCAGGCTGTACGTCTGCCTTACGGGGAAGGTCAGATGGAAATGCTGGTCATTCTGCCGTCTGAGGATTGGTCTGTAGATGAGGTGCTTCAGGGCGGGTTGCCTGCCGGAGACCAGTTCGCGGAGAGGTTCGGAACCGTCGGCCTTCCGCGATTCACTGCCGAATATGGCGCTGATCTGAAGGAGGCTGTACAGGCACTGGGTGTTAAGATTCCTTTTGACCCGGCCCAGGCCGATTTTTCGGCGCTTGCAGATGTGGATATGCCCATTTTCATCGGCTCGATTATTCATAAGACGTATATCGAGGTGAATGAAGCCGGAACAGAAGCCGCTGCCTCAACGCTCGTTGCAATGGATGCCGGAGCGGCTCCCACTGCGGACTTACCCTTTGAGCTGACTGCCGACCGGCCTTTTATCTTCATTATCGAGGACAGGCAGACCGGATTATGGCTGTTCCTGGGAACAATCGGGAAGCCGCTTCCGGCGGAATAGCCTTATGTGAGTGGCGCAGAGGGGGGATACGGTATGCTCTTCAGATTAAGTGGAAATTCGGCAGTTAATTCTCTGTTCACCACCGTTGCCGGAACATTAGTTGGAAAATAGGCAGTTAATTTCACGGAAATCAGCTTCAGAGCAGAAATAGACCGAAATAGATGTCTTTTTTCCAGCTAATCGGCGTAAATGCCGGGATTTATAGAAATTAGGTAACTAAAATCCAACTAAACGGATCCGGGCAGGCTCGTCGCGTGGCTCATTAGCAAGTGAAGCAAACTTTTTCCGCCAGAGGCGCATAATCCCTCCCTCCGCAGGCCACAATAGCCAAAAAAGCAGAATGAAGGGATTACAGTGAACGCTTTTCGCTTGAAAAAACAACTGTGGCGGCGGTGGAGACGGTGGAAGAATGCCCCTTGGGTTGGAGCGGCCTGTATTGTATTATCGGTGCTTGCCTGGCGGGGGATGCAGGTTCCGGAAGAGCTAAGCAGACTGCTCAGCACGAACGAATGGAATATGCCGGCGGAAGCAAGCACATTCTATGATCCGCTGCAGAACGGAGATCAGGACAGCAGTGTGGCGGCACTGGCAGCTGTCCGGCAGAATGCCGGTGACACCGGGGAAGACGGCGGCCTGAAGCCCCGGCGTGCCAAGCTGCTGGAGACAGTAAGTGCCGAGGGGATCAGCCGGATTGTTCATCTGAAGACAGTCTACGTCACCGGTGAGGAGATCCAGACGTTGTCCGGCCTGAAAACTCCCGGGCAGCTAAAGGGACTGATTGAGGACCGCCCCGGCTGGAGCGGATGGATCAGCGCTGAGGGCGATCTGTGGCTGGAGAAGCGGGTAAATGACCTGTCACCGCTGACCAAGCAGAATGCCTACATCGGAGTCGATGAAGAGGGCAATTTGAGCCTGTTCAAGGGCCGGCCGGAGGGGGAAGAGGTGCTGAAGACCTTTTTTCAGATGGATATGGGCTCGATGAAATCCTCACTTCCCGAAGAGGTGTGGAAGCAGCTGCATGACGGCATACGTGTGCAGGATATCGAGGAATACAACAGTGTGCTCTCGACCTTCAGTGACTATGCGCGGGATTCGGCTGAACAGGTTATGCAGGCAGAATAGATTTCATATTAACGGCTATGCGTCCGGCAACGGGCAGCATGGCCGTTTTTTTTGATTTATAAGCTCCGGTTTCCCGTTGGCTGCCTGCTTTCTGGTGTTGTCTAATGCGAATTATTTCGCAGATATTATCTAAAACGTGCCTGTTATGACATAAAAGTATATCCGTACGCTCCGATGCTAAACTTTGATTATAGGAAACAAGCAGCAGATGCTACCAGGGCAGTCTTTTCATAAGCAGCCGCTATAAAACATTTAGGAGGTACAGCAATGCGGACTATTTTTTCTGGCATGGCTTTAGGCTTCAGTTATAACAAAAAGGAACCGGTGCTGGACGGTCTGAGCATCTCTATTACAGACAAACAAATTTACGGGCTGCTGGGTCCCAACGGGGCAGGCAAATCAACCTTGACCAAAGTAATGCTTGGGCTGGAAAAACCTCAAAGGGGTAAGATGCATTGGTTCAACGAGTACCCGAACCAAAGCACGAAGAGGCGGGTGGGCTATGTGCCGCAGGATCTGGCGCTGATCTATGATCTGTCGGCCTATGAGAATGTGGAATTCTTCGGCAAGCTCTACAACCTCAAGGGTGAAAAGCTGAAGAAGCAGGTGCGCTATGCTCTGGAGTTTGTAGGCCTGTGGGACGAGCGTAAGCAAAAGCCCAAGAAATTCTCGGGCGGGATGAAGCGGCGGCTGAATATTGCCTGCGGGATTGTACACAATCCCGATGTCATCATCCTCGATGAGCCGACCGTAGGGGTTGACCCCCAGTCGCGCAACCGGATTCTGGATGCCATTCTGGAGCTGAACCAGCTGGGCACAACCATCATATACATCTCCCATTATATGGAGGAGATCGAAAAAATCTGCTCGCATGTCGGGATTATTGACAATGGCACGCTGCTCTGTGAAGGCAGATTAAGCGACATTCTGGAGGCTTATACGGACCAGGCCATTCTGAAGCTGGAGCTTCAGCAGAAGAGCTCCGCTTACACCGCACGGCTGGCGGATTACACAGTAATGGCTATAGAGGATAACAAAATTGAGCTGGCGGTTCCGAAGAACGACGCCGGTGTAATCAGCGAAATCAAGGAAAGGTTCGGCGATGAGCTCAAGAGCTTCCAGTACATCTCGCCAAATCTCGAACAGGTGTTTTTCAAACTGACTAAGAAGAATTTGAGGGATTAGCCATGTGGACGATCTATCTAACGAACATGAAGCGGAAGATTAAAAGTCCTGTCGTCTTTGTCAATTACATCCTGCTGCCGCTGCTGCTGATTGTGATTCTGGGCAACGCCTTATCGGCCATGTTCCAGCCGGAAGCCAAGGAGACAGCCGCGGCGGTCAATATCACACAGACCCGTACGGTCGTGGTTAATGAGGACAGCGGCCAGTTCGGAAAGGATATCCTAGCCTTTTTGACAAGCGCTGAGAACCGGGAGCTGTATGACGTCACCGTTGCTGCAAGTGCAGAGGAGGCACGTAAAGCCCTGGAGGCTGATAAATATGACCAGTTCATTTATCTGCCTGCCGGCCTGACCGAAGGCGTCACAGCAAACCGGGAAAGTACGGTTACGGTTTACGGCAAGGATCAGAACATCGATAAGGTGAATATCACAGCGTTGACCCTCTCCACCTTCGGCGACGGGTACCAGGCTATGGGCGTATCCGGACGTGACAATCAGCCGCCTGTCTATCAGCATGCCTACAGCAATCTGCTGACGGCAGGCGGTGCAGCCGGAGAGAAGGGTGATGCAGGCAGGATGTCGGGACTGAGCTATTACGGCGTGACGATGCTGGTTCTAATCCTCTTTTACGGGCTGGCCAATACGATGAATTTCATTCAGGAAGAATACAATGAAGCGCTGGGTGACCGCTATCTGATCTCACCGGTATCCAAAATGTCGCTGGTAGTAAGCCAATGGCTGACCGGCTGCTCGATCTCCATTCTTCAGGGGCTGGTTATTGTAGCCTGTGCCAAGCTGTTCTTTAATGTCTCTTACGGCAATAACATTCTGGTCGTCCTGTTCATCATTATAGTCGGCGCCATTTTCTTTAACGCGCTGGGCTTGTTCCTCGGAGTGCTTGGACGGCACATGAAGGCACTGGACAGTATCGTCTCCCTGCTGATTCCCGTAATGACCTTTATAGGCGGCGGCTTTATCAAGCTGGATTTCGGCTCGCTCAGCAGGCTGAGCATTAATGAAGTGTTTCAGCAGCCGCTGTTCAACTATATCCAGCAGGGGGTAATCGACCTGATGCCTGTCTACAATGCACTGGTCCTGTCTCTGGGGTTTGTATTAATCTCTGTCTTTTCATTAGCCCGGAAGGGGGTAAGGTAACATGAGAATCTTTGGACTCTATCTGAAGCGGATAGTAAAAAGAAGGCTGACGCTGATTTTCATGGTGCTGCTGCCCGTTCTGTTCACCTTCATGGTGGTCAAGCAGTATAACGATGCCACCGAGGTAACCTTGGCCATGTATGTACCGGACCACGCAATTGATTCTTATGTCTCCGCCATGCTGGAGAAGCAGGATGTAACCCTGACTCATGCAAAGGATGCAGACAGCGCCATCCAGGCAAGCACGAATCTGGGAATTGTCGTTACCAGTACAGCCGGTGAGCTCTTTGCCAATCCGGAGGCGGTACAGATCGAGAGCTATGCCAAGGAGGTTAATTTCAACTCCAAATCACTTGAAGTCAAGCTAAACAGCATCTTCTCCTCACTGCAGACGCTGGCGAATAATGCACCTGATGCCGGAGCCTTTCAGGAGAGCATGAAGCTGATGGCGGATTCACCGGCGCCAGTCACAATTGAGCCAAGTATTCTGGGCAATCCGAATGCGGCGGTTCTGACCGGCACGTTTAACATGATTGTGTTCATCATGCTCTTCCTGACCATGACCAACACCCTGGTGTTCCTGGGTGACAAGGTTCATTCCACGACTGAACGGGTGCTGCTGACGGCTAAAAACAAGCTCAGCTACTATCTACAGACGGTCAGCGTATTCGCAGCGATCGGCGTTGTCCAGTTCCTGCTTATGATTGCACTGATGAGCGGAGCCTTCGGAATTGATCTTGGGCTGTCTGCATTCCATCTGCTGCTGCTGGTGCTGGCTTACGGTCTGCTTAATGTCATTGCTGCAGGCATCGGCCTGCTGCTGGTCAGCCGCACAACGAAACAGTCCACCGGACGGCTGCTGGTTACCGTGGTTTCCCTGCCGCTGGCGATGCTTGGCGGTACGCTCTGGCCCAGCTCAATCATGCCGGAAGGCATGCAGCGCTTCGCCCAGATTCTGCCGACCCGGTGGATTACGGAGCTGAACACAGAATTGTTCAGCGGGTTCACGGGGAGCAGCGGTGCGGTAACGGTTCATTTTGTCAGCCTGCTGGGCTGTGCGGCGGTCATTTTCCTGCTGCTCACCCGGGTAAAGACTCAGGATATCTAGTGCAGGCACCGGGCGAGGTGAAAGGAGGAAAAGCGCTTTATGCTTAAAGATCCCCAGGACGGCACACGGTATTATGAGCTGGAGCCTTTGCAGCAGAAGATATTATACGCCGAAAAGAATGATAAGGATTACGGTCTCTATTTCACCGTTACTTATGATAACCGGTGGAGCAGGGATGAAATAGACCAGGCGGTCAGACAGGTAATGAACGCGGCTGAGGCCTTCAGCGGCAGAATCATCAGACAGGGCCCGAAGTACATATTTGCCGTGGACAGCGCCTTCAAGGATTACCGGAGCAGCGTACCGCTTAACGGCCGGAGAATGGCGGTCTTCGAGGGCGGTCTCCTGGCTGCTTACTATCTGCAGGAGGATGAATGCAGTATCGAATTTCTGATGCATCATCTGATTATGGATGCAGATTCCCTCTATCTGTTCCTGGACTGTCTGGAGCAGGTACTGGTGAACAAGAGCTCCCCTGTGCTTGATGAGGGCAGCTATTTCCGGACGCCGGCCGGCCTGAGCAAGGCATTGCCGGGTACGGACGGGTATGCCGACAGGATCAGGCAGTATCTGCGCCCGGATCAGACTGGCGGACTGTACACCGAGACTGTATACGGCCGCGGCCGGCTGGCGGACAGGGCTTACAGCGCAGCGGTATCTTTGTCAGACAAGCTGAGCATCACCCGGTTCGGTGTCATCCTGCTTGCACTGGCGTTGCTCTCACCGCAGCGGAGGAACCTGATCGGAGTTGCGGTGTCCCGCAGGGATCAAATGCAGCAGGCCGCTGTTATCGGGAACTTCACGGATATTGTGCCGCTTCTTCTGCAAATAGAAGCGGGCACAAGCTATGAAGGCAATGCCCGCAGCCTGTTCAAGGAGCTGTTCCAGGCCATCAGCGGCTCTGCCCTGCTGTCTTATGAGGAATATATGGAGCTCCTCGGGTACCACGGGTATGACTATGTAGTGTCTTATACCGGAATGCCGGAGCTGGAGCAGAGATCGGCCATATTCTCCCGGCTTACGATGGGCGGCTATCTCTACAAGTGCAATAACCATCTTCAGTTCAATGAATACAGCCATCATCTTGAATATGAATTCTGCTGCGGCCAGCCCTTGATTCAGCACCTGTGTGCCGGGCTTGAGGAAATGCTGCTTCTGCTGGACCGGCTGGACCTGTCGCAGCCTGCCGGTGAGCCGCATGCGCAGGCGGCTGTCATGGAGACTGCAGCGGCGATTCCCCGGCCGGCCGCCTGGCGGAAAGAGAGAACCAGCCACTGGTTTCCCGATATCGGTGAGGATGAGGACCTCCATTCCTCCATCTCTTCGCTGGATATAGCAAAAATGATTACGGATATTTACGAGCATCTGGGCGTACAGCTCAGCTATCAGGATATTTATACTTCAGGAACGCTCCGCGAGCTGAAGCAGCTGATTCTGGAGCGGGTCGGCCATGCCGTCCTCCCGCAGTGGGATGCTGTGGAGCCGGACGAATACGAATGCCCGAACTTTATGAAGGTGCTGTTTATCGACAGCTTCCGCCTGGCGGATACCAACATGTACAGTGTCAAATATGCTTACCGCATTTCAGAGCAGGGTGCGGTTGAATTGAATGCGCTGCAGGCCGCCATTGAGCATGTTATTGCCTGCAATGATGTCTTCTTCACGCAATATATTTACGCAGATGGTGAGGTACAGGGGAAGATCGGACGGAAGCGCCATGTTGAAATTGAACATATTACACTCGCTGATGCAGCTCAGCTGCAAGAGCTTAGCGGAGGATTCCGGCAGCAGGGCAGTGGGCGGCTGTGGGATATCAGACTGGTTACACTGCGTTCGACCGGCCAGACCTACCTCTATCTCAATATGCACCCTATGCTGATCGATCAGATCGGTCTCAGCGTTCTGCTCAGCCAGATTGAGGATAGCTTCAACGGCAAGCCTGTGCAATTCGCCCAGTATGCGCAAATCGCAGCCAGCTATAAGGCTGCGGTTGCCGGTGATGTCCAGGGCTGGCAGCCGCTACTCCGTTGTAACGCCTATCCAAGCATGGGCAAGCCGGTGCGGACGAAGGGGAGCTATCATCATTATGAGTTTACCTGTCAGACAGCAGAAGCGCCGTATCCGGAGAAGGAACACAGGCTGCTCTCTTCCCTGACGAGCCGTCTGGCACTGGCTTTCAACCAAACACAGGGATATGTGGGCGCTGTGTACCACGGCAGGGTAATTCCAGGCGCAATCAACGTTGTCCAGTCCTTCGCCCGGGTGCTGCCGGTCTTCTTTGACACTGCGGATGACAATGTCCTGAGGGAGAGCCTTACTGCTGCGCACAGGTATCAGGCAGCCTCGATTTATGATTTGAACGGAGCGGGCTTCACACTGGATGCTCCGGCTATCGTATTACAGACACTGGCCGCGGGCAGCGGTGAAGGCTCATTGTTTGACCAGGTGCTTGAATTCCCCGGCGTGCCGAATTTCCAGCTGCTGCTGAATTTCCAGCTGTCTGCACGGGATTGCCGGATTAGCATGTATATTGATGACCTGGCTTACAGCCCGGAGGAAGAGGCCCGGATTGCCGGGGATGTACAGTCAGCCCTTCAGGAGCTTGCTCAGTTATACAAGCAGAGAAACGGATAACAACAAGAATGTCATGTTTTACGAAGGAAGTGAGGAGGCTTGAGTAAAGAAGATATCGCCATTATAGGTCTGGATCTGTCCATGCCGGGCTGCCGCAATCAGGAGGAGGTATGGCGGTTCTTAAGCGCGGGGCGGGTGTCCAAAGGACGGTTTCCCGGCCGGCGGCTGAAGCAGAGCGGGCTGTCCGGTGACGGGGAGCTTTATATGGAGGGCTCCTATTTCCCGGCCATTGATGAATTTGACCATAAATTTTATCATATTGCCCAGAAAAGTGCGGAGTACATGGACCCGAATCAGCGGCTGACGCTGCTCTCGGCAACGAGGGCGCTGAATGACAGCGGCTGTCTTGAAGCAATCCGGGGAACCAGGACCAGCGTCTACGGCAGTGTCAATACAAACCAGCAATACCAGTATCAACTGCAGCTGCAGGCTCTGGGCCTGACTCCCGATCTGCTGGACCTGCTGAATTCAACTATGGCCAGCCGGATCAATTATATCTTTGATCTGAAGGGACCTGCGGTCATGACAGACACAGGCTCCTCCTCCTCGCTGGTTTCGGTCATACAGGCGGCCGACGAGCTGCGCCGGGGTATTACCGATTATGCGGTGATTGTCAGCTCCAACCTGTATATCAAGCCCGGCGAGAAGGTAGACAAGCTGATTAATATTCTGGCCACCGATGCAGCCACCAAGGCGTTTGACGAACGAAGCACCGGCACCTTCATGGGTGAAGGCGTATGCGCGGTCATTCTCAAAAGACGCGGAGAGGCAGAGCGGGACGGCAACTATATTTACGGGCTGATCAAAGGCTATGCAATGAACAACGACGGGCGTACCGTCAATATGTCCGCTCCCAATCCGCTTGCCCGGGAGAGCCTGATCGAGGAAGCCTGGAGCCCGTTCGCAGAGCAGCTGGACCGGCTGGCCTTCATCGAGTCCCGCGGCAGAGAAACAGGGGCCGGCGACAGCGTCGAGATTGAGAGTCTGCCCCGATTTTTTCTGGAGCACGGCGTGAACAGACAAGCCGTGGCGCTCGTGGACAGCAAGTCAAATTTCGGCCATCTGGACGTGGCTTCCGGACTGTTCTCGCTGATCAAGTCCGTGATGAGCCTGGAGCGTGGTGTTCTGCTGCCGCATCCCGATTTCCGGATCCCTGACAGCGAGGGTGATTTCAAGCCATCGGTATTCTATAGTCCCGTCAAAAACAGTCAGCTCCGCCCTTGTTCGCTTGCCGGCGTCAGCTCCTACGGGATGACGGGAACCAACGCGCATGTTATTCTGGAGGGGTATGAGAATGCAGGAAAGCGGATAGCTGAGCCTCTGGAGATGCAGCTGCGTTCCTACTGGTTCCCGCTGGACCGTAACTCCTTTGCAGTCAGCAATCCCCTCCAGCGGCTGGAAACAGAGCATACACTATGTGTTCAGTTTCCGCTGATTCTGCAGCAGTGCTGGGAGATCAGGGAGCATGTCTTTGGCGGCAGCCATCTGATGGTCAGTACAGCGATTTTTGAGATGCTTGCCCAGGGCCTGCAGGCAACCGGCTATGGGCTGGAAGCGTTCAATATCCGCAATCTGCATATTCTGGCGCCGCTCTCTAGCGGTGAGGAAGCCCTGAAGGTCAACCTTGTTATTGATAAATTGACGCTGCGGGGTACAGTCTCTTACTCCGCAGCGGGAGAGTACCGGAACTGGCTCCAGCTTGAGCTGGTGCCGAAAGCCCTCCAGGCCGAAGGGGCTACTCCTGCCGGGCTGGATCAGGATACCGGGCTGGAGGAGTTTGAGGAGCTTGAGGAGTTTGAAGTGCTTGAAGAGCTTGAAGTCACCAGCCAGGTTGGGGACCTGGAAGGCACAAGTCTGCAGATCCCGGGCAGATGGAAGACTGTGGACAGGCTCTGGGTCAGTGCGGAGCGCGACCGCGCGCTGGTCAAGCTGAAGGCGCCTTCCGGCTATGAGCGTGAATTCGATCTATACAGCTTCTATCCTTCACTTCTGGACCCGGCGTTTAATGCCCTGAACAAGCTTGCAGAGCCCGGCGAGATCCTGTTCCCCTGGCTGTGGAGCGAAATTGATTTCGGCACCGGAGCGTTAATCGGCAGCGAGTTCTACTCCGATCTGAGAATCCGGGAAAAGACTTCGGATAACAAAGGCAATATTATATTAACTTTGGATATTATTTTATATGACAGCTTGGGCAGAGCAGTTATTTCTGTCAGGAACTACAAGGTCAAGAATGCTTTAATAACTCCCGGTGGGGAGCCGAGGGGCGATTACTTCAAGCAGGAGCATTATGTTGAGACTGTATTTAAGGGGCCGGGGGAGCCGCAGCTGACACAGCTGATTATGCAGGGCTCGCTGTAGGAGCTGCTGTTTATGCTTGCGGATTACTCCATTTATGAAACTCTCCGCAATCAGGCAGGTATTGATTTTTCACAGGTACGTGTAAAAAAGGCACATTTAGGACATGCCCCGGCATTTATGCACACAGTTGCTACATTTGAGCGGCCTCCTGTGACTAAATCATTCATCTCTCCAATAATAGCTTAATATTAAGGACAAGAGAGGTGACCAAGATGGAAGCTGAAGAAGCAGTAAAGATGGGATTTACCGAATCGCTGGCCTGCAAAATGGCCGAGAAATTAAACAAGGGGCGTGAGGGAGAATACATTGATTACCTGAAAATGAAGCTTGGCTTTGAAATGCTGCTGATTAATCTGAGTAAACTGGTTCTGGTGTACGGAGCTGCCATCCTGTTCCATCTGCTCTGGCAGACATTATTGATGCACGCAGCCTACTACACTATCCGCAAAACAGCCTTTGGGCTCCATGCAAACAGCAGCTTGATGTGCAGCATATCAAGTACTGCCATATTCATAGGCATACCGTATTTATGCGAACAGTACATAAGGTTTAACAACATACAGATAGGAATCATTGGTTTACTGGCTACCTTGCTGCTTTACCGTTATGCACCGGCGGATACAGATAAATTTCCGCTGCTGGGCAAAGAAAGAAGAGAAAAGCTAAGAAAAGCTACAACAAGGGCCAGTGTGCTGATTGTGCTAACCGCCCTGGTAATTCCAAGCCCCACTGTCAAGGCTTTGCTGCTGTCGGGAATTCTGCTTCAAGTGATAATGATTCTCCCAATAACCTATAAACTATTGAAAAGGAGCTATAATAATTATGAAAACTATGACGCAAAGAATGTTTAACGAGGTAAAAGAAGGAATGTCCAGAACAGTGAGAAGTGCAGCAATCAAGAGCGGTGACATTGCGATGGAAACCTGCTGCTCGTATTTGTTCCATGAGCCTAAAATTCCAATGGAGCTGCTCAAAGCTTCTGCTGAAAAATAAGCCTATATACATAAAGTGTAGAATGAATAGATAGGCTTACACCCGCAAGGCTCCTCCCAGGTAAGGGGGGGCTTTTCGGGTTATTCAGCTTTACTAGTTTATATTGTATGAATTACAATGATTGCATAGGGTTAAAGTACCAATCTTGTATAAAATTAAGAGGTGGATGATACAGAGGAGGATCGTAACTTTGAGGGATTTGCTAACTATCGGAGCTCAGATGCTTACACTAAATCTAAGTATTTATATTTTAAATCAGCGGAGATTTAAGTTTACATTCAGTCTTGCAATGTTCGTCATCTCTTTTGCTGTCGTATATCCGCTGTATTACATGATTGGTGTTGCCAGCATTGCTGTTATTCTTCTGCTGTGTATCGCAATGAGTTACTGGAAATCAAGGGGAATTGTTTTTAGTGTTATCATTCCGATTCTGGCGATTATCATTTCTGTAATCAGTGATTACATAACCAGCAGCATCTTTATTTATTTCTCCAGCTCATCTCTTGATGAGATTACAAGCGGAGGCCTCAAATTTGTCTACTACCCTACTTATTTTGTTATAGCCATTATTATGGCCTACGCCGCACGCTTTTTGTTCACAAAATTCCAGGCATTTGATCTTCTAATCCGCAGATACGGGATTTTGTTCGCTGTTCTCTGTGTCATTACAGTAGTGATTTTTTATGCCAACATCCTGATCGGGAAGCAGCAGGGCTTCACCAATGCGAATATTCAGGCGAACAGCCTGCTGTTTGCATTTTATTTTATCCTCCTGATCGGTGTGTTCCTTGTGCTTACACGAAGTGTAATGAAAGAGGCAGCGATGCAGAGCAAGCAGGAGCAGTATGAACGGCTGCAGGAGTACACGGATAATCTTGAAATGATGTATGCCGACATGCAGAAATTCCGCCATGATTATATCAACATCCTGCTGTCGATGTCAGAATACATAAGATCAAAGGATATGGAGGGGCTGAGCACCTATTTTGACAACAAGATCCTTCCGATCAGCCAGGGGATGCAGAATAACAACTATAAGCTGGGTACGCTGCAAAATGTTAAGGTCCAGGAGCTGAAGGGCATTCTGTCCTCGAAGCTGATTCGTGCCCAGGAGCTTCATATCAATGCTGTTGTAGAGGCAGTTGAGCCGATTGAAGCCATCAACATGGATTCCGTCAAGCTCTGCCGGTGTCTGGGTATTATCCTCGATAATGCCATTGAGGAAGCGGTCAAATGCGAAGCCTCCAACCTGCGGGTTGCGCTGGTTAAACGTTCCGGAGGTCTGCTGATTGCCGTAGCGAACAGCTGCCAGCCGAACGGTCCCGAGCTGCACCAGATTTTTGAAAAAGGGTTCTCCACCAAAGGTACGGGCCGGGGGCTAGGGCTGAGCAATCTGAGGGAGATTGTCTCCCAATGCGCCGGTGTTACGCTGGATACATACAGGAAAGAAGGTCAGTTTGTTCAGGAACTTGAAGTGTATTAGCTATAGATTGGAGGAAAATGGATGCTGGAGATATTTGTATGTGAGGATGACCCTGAACAAAGAAAGCGGCTCAACACTTACATAGAGAACTATATTATGATGGAGAACCTGGATATGAAGCTGGTAATCTCCACAGGGCGATCCCAGGATGTTCTTGACTATCTGCAGAATAACCGGGTGACGGGGCTGTACTTTCTGGACGTGGATCTTCAGGAGGAGAAGAGCGGAATTGCACTGGGTGCGGAGATCCGCCAGTATGACAGCCTTGGAGCTATCGTCTTTGTGACCACTCATTCCGAGCTGACCTATTTAACGTTCACCTATAAGGTGGAAGCGATGGATTATATCACGAAGGATAAATTCACTGATATCCGCCAGCGTGTTATTGAATGCATTGATACCGCCAATACCCGTTATCTGCAGAATAAGTACAACAATATTAAGAAATTCCAGACCAAATCCGGCGATAAGCTGATCAGCATTGATTATAATGATATTTTATTCTTTGAAACCTCGCCGCAGCTGCACAAAATCATTCTGCATGCCAAAAACCGCCAGGTCGAGTTCTACGGCAAGCTGAAGGATATTCTGGAGATGGACTCGCGGTTCTACCGCTGTCACAACTCTTTTGTCGTCAATAAGGATAATATTACCGAAGTGGATACGAAGAACCGTGAAATCCGGATGATTAACGGTGAAATCTGTTATGCCTCCAGCCGTTTTCTGGGGGGACTGAAGGATATTATTCCGCACTGATAATAGATTATAGAAAAATAATAGATTATAGAAACTACATTAGTACTACTAAATTAAACTACTAAAAAAGCGGATCAGCAGCGGGAGAGCCCGGGGCATCCGCTTTTTGTCTCTTAATCTGCAGGTACGGCAAATTTTATGCTCCGGCCGGAGGGTTTTTTGTTATAATGGTTTGAAGGAATACATATGTTCGCTTTAAGGGCGGATAATGGACCGTCATGAGGAATATCCTGCCTGTAGCAGAGGAGAGATCGGATTTGCGTATTTTGGGAATTGACCCGGGGCTGGCGATTGTCGGCTTCGGTTTTGTTGATAAGACAGGAAATAAACTGACGCCGGTTCAGTATGGCTCCATTCAGACAGAGGCGCATACGCCGGAGGAAGAGCGGCTTTTGCATGTCTATGAGGGCATGGTCCAGCTCATTGACCGTTATAAGCCGGATATGGTTGCCATAGAGAAGCTGTTTTTTGCCCGGAACGTAACGACAGCGCTCCCGGTGGCGCAGGCCCGCGGTGTGCT
Source organism: Paenibacillus sp. FSL R7-0273 (assembly GCF_000758625.1). NCBI lineage: Bacteria > Bacillati > Bacillota > Bacilli > Caryophanales > Paenibacillaceae > Paenibacillus > Paenibacillus sp. FSL R7-0273. The sequence goes on along the minus strand of NZ_CP009283.1, from coordinate 5,698,426 downwards.
GATTCTTGCAGCTGTCCAGAAGGGGCTTCCTGTTTCCGAGTATACGCCAATGATGGTGAAGCAGGCGGTCGTCGGATACGGCAAGGCCGAGAAGAAGCAGGTACAGGAAATGGTGAAGCTGCTATTGAAGCTGTCTGCTGTCCCGAAGCCGGACGATGTGGCCGATGCGCTGGCGGTAGCGGTGTGTCATGCCCATTCCGTGAGTCTAAATTCCAAACTAAATGAGGTATTGCGAAAATGATAGATTTTTTAAGAGGACCGGTTGTTTATCTGGAGTCCGAATATATTGTGCTTGATATACAAGGGGTGGGCTACCGGGTGTTCTGCCCGAATCCTTACGCCTTTGCCAAGACCGAGGGTCCGGTGATGGTCTATATCCACTACCAGACCCGTGAGGATGCCACGCTGCTGTTCGGGTTCCCGACCCGTGAGGAGCAGAAGCTGTTCCGCAAGCTGATTGAGGTGTCCGGCATCGGACCACGGGTGGCGCTCGGCATTCTGACCGGGGGGACGCCGGATCAGCTGATCTCGGCCATCTACCAGGAGAATATCACCTTCCTGATGAAGCTTCCGGGCATCGGCAAAAAGACCGCCCAGCGCATGATCCTCGACCTGCGCGATAAGCTGGACGGACTGAGCTCCGTGCCGATTCAGACGGGGCTGTTCGCGGTAGCAGCTGAAGCTGATGCGAAGGCTGCTGCCCTGCCATGGGAAGAAGCACGGGATGCGCTGAAGGCGCTGGGATATACAGAAGCAGAGCTTGACCGTGTATGGCTGACGATGAAGAAGGAAGGCGCGGACAGCGGAACTGTCGATGTGCTGATGAAGAAGGCGCTGGGGCTACTGTACACTGCCAAGTAAGCGGCTGCTTTGAAGCATGGACACAGTGTTGAAGAACGGAGTGATAAATAATGGATGACCGGATTATATCAGCCAATCTGATGATGGACGAGCAGGCGGCGGAGTTCAGTCTGCGTCCGCGTTATTTAGGCGAGTACATCGGACAGAATCAGGTGAAGGAAAACCTGAAAATATATATTGAAGCAGCCAAGATGCGCAGTGAGGCGCTGGATCATGTACTGCTGTACGGGCCGCCGGGACTCGGCAAAACGACGCTGGCGAATATTATCGCCAACGAGCTCGGCGTAAATCTGCGGACAACCTCCGGACCGGCGATTGAGCGGCCGGGTGATCTGGCCGCCCTGTTGACCAATCTGCAGGAGGGCGACGTACTGTTCATCGACGAGATTCACCGGCTGCACCGTACGGTGGAGGAGGTCATGTATCCGGCGATGGAGGACTTTGCCCTTGATATTATGATCGGCAAAGGGCCAAGCGCCCGTTCCGTACGGCTGGACCTGCCGCCGTTTACGCTGATCGGGGCGACCACCCGCGCCGGTCTTCTGTCTGCACCGCTGCGTGACCGTTTTGGTGTGGTTAGCCGTCTGGAATACTACACCATTGATGAGCTCAGCTTCATTGTCTCGCGCAGTGCCGAAATGCTCGGCATTGAGATTATCGGAGATGCGGCTGAGGCGGTAGCCCTGCGTTCCCGGGGAACACCGCGTATTGCCAACCGCCTGCTGAAGCGGGTCCGCGACTTCGCGCAGGTGCGTGGGGACGGGATTATTACCCCTGAGATTGCGGCCGAATCATTGAAGATGCTGCAGGTTGACCCGCGCGGCCTGGACAGCATTGACCACAAAATGCTGAATGCCATGATCACCTCGTTCCGCGGCGGGCCTGTCGGGCTGGATACAATTGCTGCTACGATAGGTGAAGAGAGTCAGACGATTGAAGATGTGTATGAGCCGTATCTGCTGCAGATCGGCTTTCTGCAGCGTACGCCCAGAGGCAGAATCGTGACACCGGCTGCCTATCATCATTTAGGTCTTCCGCTGCCGCCGCAGCAGAATTAAGGATACGTCCTGAACAGTAAGCCTATAATCTACATTTAACTTCCAAGGGGGATGACATGATGAAGTTTGCCAGGCAGCTAAGCCGGGCGCTGCTTGCGGCAGCGCTGACCGCCGGAAGTTTGCTTGTTCCTGCAGGTGACACTTACGCCGAATCCGCACCGATCAGGGTTGCCCTATACGCCGATATCGGCAGCAAATATAAATCGACTGTCCCGTTCGTTACACTGCAGTCGGCAGAAGCGTTTACGCTGACCTCGGGTAACGAAGCGGCACTGCTGCCTGTACCCGGCAACAGCAGAATCCGCGTAAGCCTCGATCTGTACAAGGTTAAAGTAATGGAGACCTCCTCCTGGCAGACTGCGGCCGATGCCGCAAAGAAGCTGCAATCCACGTCGGATAAGCCGCAGCTGTTCGTGACAACACGCGGCGGGGCCAGTGTATACCAGCTGTATACGGCTCCCTATGCAAGTGAAGCAGCAGCCAAGGACGGGCTTGCCCGCGTTAATAAGGCCGGATTATCCATTCCGGAGGGACAGGCTGCAGCTGTGAAGGGCAACAAGCATCTGCTGGCAGGCGACTTCGCCACTGCACAGGAAGCGGCGGCGGTGCTCGGCAGCATTACGGATGCCGGAATCGATGCCTGGCAGGTGCTGGCATCAGGTGCTGACGGCGGTGCCCGGTACCAGGTATGGGCCGGTGAGGCCGTGAATGACAGTGAGCTGGCTGCCCTGCAGGCACAGGCAGCGGCTGCTCTGCCGCAGCTGTCCTGGGCTGCAGCTGCTGTCAGCACTCCGGGGCTGATTATCCGCACGGATGCCGGTCTGGACTGGACCAGCCAGGGACAGGCCTACCATTATGTCGTCTCCGGCAGCGGAGCGAAATTTACAGCCTCCGGCAACGCCTCAGGCATTCAAATTGCCGAAAGATCCAAGCGGACCTACCGCGGTGATCTGGAACTGAGCGGACTGTCCGGATCACTTGCCGTCATTAATGTGGTTCCGATGGAGCAGTACCTGTATGCTGTAGTCGGCGGTGAAGTCTCCTCGGGCTGGCCAGCCGAAGCGCTAAAAGCCCAGGCGGTAGCTGCACGCAGCTATGCGCGGGCCCAGGGCAACAAATTCGATGTGGCTAACGTAGTAGATACGACTCTTAGCCAGGTTTATAACGGAATCGGTGCCGAGGCGCCTGCAATCACCAAGGCTGTTGATGATACTGCAGCCGAAGTGCTGATCAGCGGCGGCAAGGTGGTCGAGGCGGTCTTCTCCTCCAACAGCGGCGGCAGAACAGCCGACCCTTCCGAGGTATGGAACAATGGCGGTGATCCCTTCGTCAGCGTACCCAGTGCTGAGGATAAAGCGGCAGTCGGATCCGCGAAGCAGTGGTACTATCTGCTGCTGCCCAGCGGCGTTACCGGCTATGCCCGCGAGGACAATATCAAGCTGACCGGAGACAAGAATGCCGCCGGACTCAGCATCGCGACGGCCACAACCAAAGATGTGAATGTCCGTCCGCTGCCGGTGATTGAGAGCAGTGCCAATCCGGTAGGTAAGCTGAATCCGGGCGAGAACGCTGTAGTGCTGGATCAGGTATATGAGAACGGCAGCTACAGCTGGATCAAAGGACCGTATACATCCGCCGAGCTGCTCAAGAGCCTGGCCGGCAAGACCAGTAATTCACTGCCTTCTTCGATTGTCAGCCTGCAGGTCACGCAGCGCGGACCTTCCGGCAGAGCTACACAGGTGAAGGCGAACGGTGAGATTCTGCAGGTGAAATACCCGGATTTGTTCCGTTCCTCGTTCGGCGGATTGCCCAGCACCTTGTTTGATATTGTACCTTCCGGAAGTTATACTGTATTAGGCGCTGACGGCAAAACCGCTACAGTCAGCGGTTCACAGACGGCAGGCGTGCTGTCGGCTTCAGGCAAGGTGTCCGCCAATGCCAGCGGAACAGTTGTCATGGGCGCAGGCACTGCTGCACGTGTCGTAACGGGAACCAGCGGCTTCTATTTTATCGGCTGGGGGAACGGCCATGGTCTCGGCATGTCCCAATGGGGCGTAAAGGGCATGGCGGACAACGGGTATGATTATAAGCAAATATTGCAACACTATTTTAATAACGTTACTATAGTTAAGGAATGAAGACAGAGTATGAACGTAGAAGATTATGACTTTCATTTGCCGGAAGAGCTGATTGCCCAGACTCCGCTGCTTGACCGCAGTGCTTCAAGACTGTTAATGGTGGACAAGGAGAACGGGCAGATCCTGCACCGGCATTTCACAGATATTCTGGAGCAGTTTCAGCCGGGCGATACGCTGGTGCTGAATGACACCCGGGTTATTCCGGCTAGACTTTTCGGGGTCAAGGAGGATACGGGCGCCAAAGCAGAGGTGCTGCTTCTGAAGAGCCTGGGCGAAGACCGCTGGGAAGCGCTGGTCAAGCCGGGCAAGAAGCTGAAGAACGGTGCCGTGATTGTGTTCAGCGATGAGCTCAGGGCTGTTATTGAAGAAGAGGCTGATATGGGCGGACGGACACTCCGCTTCATTTATAAAGGGATTTTTCAGGAAATTCTCGACCGGCTTGGCTCGATGCCGCTGCCTCCTTACATCAAGGAGACACTCGATGACCGTGAACGGTATCAGACGGTGTATGCCCGCCACGAAGGATCGGCGGCTGCCCCGACAGCAGGTCTGCATTTTACGAAAGAGCTGCTGGAGCAGATTGCAGCTAAAGGCGTTAACATCGCCTACATCACCCTTCACGTCGGATTAGGTACTTTCCGTCCTATGTCGGTAGAGAAGGTAGAAGAGCATGTCATGCATGCCGAGTATTATGTGCTGTCCCAGGAGACGGCGGACCTGCTCAATGAAGCTAAGGCAAGAGGCGGGCGGATTATTGCTGTCGGCACCACCTCCTGCCGGACACTTGAAACGGTTGGAAGACAGGCTAACGGCGGACCGCTTACGGCCGGCAGCGGCTGGACGGATATTTTCATTTATCCGGGATATACCTTTACGGTCGTTAACGCACTGATCACAAACTTCCATCTGCCGAAATCTACGCTGGTAATGCTGGTCAGCGCGCTGGCCGGCCGGGAGCATATCCTTGCCGCTTATGAAGAAGCTATCAAGGAGAATTACCGGTTCTTCAGCTTCGGCGATGCAATGTTTATTTATTAAGCAAGAGAAAGGGTTAAACATATATGGCAGCAATAACGTATGAACACATTAAGACCTGCAAGCAGTCCGGAGCACGGCTGGGCAGAGTCCACACACCGCACGGGATTATCGAGACTCCGACCTTTATGCCGGTAGGCACACAGGCAACTGTTAAAACGATGGCACCGGAAGAGCTCAAGCAGATGGATGCCCAGATTATTCTGAGCAATACGTATCACCTGTTTCTGCGTCCGGGCCACGATATTGTACGCGAGGCCGGCGGCCTGCACAAATTCATGAACTGGGACCGTCCGATTCTGACTGACAGCGGCGGCTTTCAGGTATTCTCGCTCAGCGACATGCGCAAAATCACCGAGGAAGGCGTGCATTTCCGCTCCCACCTCAACGGGGACAAGAAGTTCCTCTCACCGGAAGTGGCGATGGAGGTTCAGAACGCGCTCGGCTCCGATATTATGATGGCATTTGACGAGTGCCCGCCATACCCGGCAGAGTATGATTATGTCAAAAAATCGCTGGAGCGCACAACGCGCTGGGCAGAAAGATGCCTCAAGGCTCACGCCCGTCCGGAGGACCAGGGGTTGTTTGCAATCGTACAGGGCGGCATGTATGAAGACCTGCGCCGTCAGAGTGCGGCTGATTTGACTTCCATGGATTTCCCGGGGTATGCTATTGGGGGGCTTAGTGTCGGCGAATCCAAGCAGATTATGTATGATGTGCTGGATTATACTTTACCGCTCCTGCCGCAGAACAAACCGCGTTACCTGATGGGCGTCGGTTCACCGGATGCGCTGCTTGAGGGGTCAATCCGCGGAGTGGACATGTTCGACTGTGTCCTGCCTACCCGTATCGCCCGCAACGGAACCACGATGACCAGCCAGGGCAGACTTGTTGTGCGCAATGCACAATATGCCCGCGACTTCGGGCCGCTTGATCCGGAGTGCAGCTGCTACACCTGCCGGAATTATTCCCGTGCATATTTGCGTCATCTGATCAAAGCCGATGAAACGTTTGGCCTGCGCTTAACGACTTACCACAACCTGCAGTTCCTGCTGGATTTGATGCGTAAGGTACGGGAAGCGATCAGAGAAGACCGGCTGCTTGATTTCCGTGATGAGTTTTTTGCACAGTACGGTTTGTATGATAATCTCAAAGGCTTCTAGTACAACTGTGTATTTACCATATGGTCTTATTGCAGCATGAACAGTTATGTTTACCATTGCAATTTAAGCGTACTAGAGAACTAGATTGTGCTTCCATGCATATTGAAGGGGGGGAGAAATATGTTTCAATTAGCATCTACAACTGGAAGCGGCAGTATTCTGGGTCTGGTAGGCCCGTTTGTGCTTATGTTCGTGGTATTCTATTTCCTGCTGATCCGTCCGCAGCAGAAGAAGACCAAGACGCGCAACGCCATGCTGAAAGCGCTGAAGAAGGGCGACAAGATCGTTACGATCGGCGGCCTGCACGGGACGATTGTTGAGCTGTCTGACGATATCGTTGTACTGCGCGTTAATGATGTAACCAAGCTGACATTTGACCGCGGCTCTATCAGCCATGCAGTCACGGTTGCAGAAGAGAAAGAATAATCATTATCCGGCTATTCGTACATAAAAGCGGCGTTCTCTGTATAAGAGAAACGCCGCTTTTTTAGGTGCTGCCGGTTAAATGAAAATTAGGAATTGGTGACCCGGCTTGGAACGGTAAGGGTCTCCCGGCCGCTGCGCAGAGTGAGCTTAGCCAGCTGGACAGCTACAGAAGTGGAGACCAGGGCAAGCACCGTGCCGCCGATCATATCAGTAAGCCAATGGATACCGAGATAGAAAATTCCGAATACAATCATAGCGGCTGAAACGGTCGTAATAGCCATCCAGCGCCGGTTACCGGAGCGGTAAGCGAGGATCGCAGTAGAAACCGAAATGGCTGTATGCAGGCTTGGAAAGCAGTTGTTCAGACCGGAAAGCGGCCGGTATTCCTGTTCAAATCTCGGAAATACATCAAGCATTACGAATCGCACGCCTGCCGGAGCATAGGACCAGACCTCATTGACCGGAAAGTAGAGGTAGAAAGGTATCGCCACAGCGTAGACCAGCATGATCGTATAGCATGTCGCATAGAGCATTGTCCGGTTCTTATCCAGCAGGTACACGCCAAGCGAAGCGCCGAGTACGGACTGGAGCATGAAAATATAGAAAAACACGATGACCGGCGTCAGCCAGGGAGCATAAAATAGCTGCTGAAGCTGCTGGACGAAATGCCCCTCAAGCCCGAAGACAAATGAGGTGAAATCCGAGCCGAGATGCATTTTTTTCTCAAACTGCAGTTCATATTTATTAAGGGTCAGGACGCTGATCATACCGGCAACAATTAATAAAAACTTATAGGAGCGGAGCAGCTCCTTCCCGAGCTCTAAGAATGCAAGCAGAGGATTGCGTCTTGAACCGAGCCAGATTAACAGGACTACGATTACGATGGTGAACAGCACCACATGATTCATCGACTGGTAAAGCAAAGTATTCAAAGCCTCCTTGAAGATAAACAGATCAGATGAATCCAGTGTAACATATTTTTAATAAAAGATTTCATGTCCTCTGGAATTAAATTTTCTAGGATTTTTGTAAATTAACCCCAAATATTCCGCCGAGCGCGCCAATCACTGCAGCTACCAGCACCCATACCACGTCCATGCCTGAGGGGGAGCTGTCCAGTGCCAGGAATCCGACCAGCAGCACAATCACTCCGTAAAAAATCCCTGTCAGCGCGCCTTGATACCAGCCTCTGCTGGCTGCTCTCCGTCCGGCCGTAAGCCCGCCGAAGGCGGCAGCAATGCCATGCACTATGTAGGTGTACATCGCCAGGTCCTGCTCCTTCATCCCGCTGCTCCACAGCAGAAGCGAAAGGACTACAGCCCCCAGCAGCATCCAGGTAAAGGAGCGGCACAACCCGGAAAGCACAGGACTAGATATTCTCCATGAGAACAGACGCCGGATTAAATACATGATAGAACCTCCTAAAAGTTTTTTAAGCGTTACTTCCCCCGATTTAGCGGTTTGTTATTAATTATTGTATGGGAAGGCTTGCCCCAATAGTACAAGTTTGGCAATAGCTGTGTATTTACCAGTAATTTATATGGCAGTTTCCGAATGTTCCCTTGGCAGGGAGGCCAGAATAGGGTTACATTCATCCACCCCGGCGCAGCAGCTGCGGGTGAGAAGCGGAAAGGGGAGCGAAGAGAATATGCTCCAGCATATTGCCAGCCATGTCTTTCTGACCGTGCTGATGTATTTCTTCATTTTCCTGTGCATGCGGATTATGGGAAAGCGGGAAATCGGCAAGCTGTCTGTGTTTGACCTGACAATCTCCATTATGATTGCGGAGATTGCTGTTTTCGTCATTGACGATATCGAGCGGCCGATTTCTGACGGGGTCATTCCTATGGTTACCTTAGTTGCGATCCAGATCCTTGTCGCACAGCTCAGCCTCAAAAGCAGAAAGCTGCGGCTGCTGGTTGACGGCAGACCCAGTGTACTGATCTCCAACGGCAAGCTGCACCGGAGTGAAATGCGCAGACAGCGCTATAATATGGATGATCTGCTGCTGCAGCTGCGCGGCCAGAATATTGTCAGTCCCGCTGATGTCGAATTTGCCATTCTGGAGACCAGCGGCCAGCTGACTGTAATTGAAAAGAATAAAAATGTCTCATCGTCGAACCAGTCCGGCAACAGCAGCGATAATGCCGGAAATAAGGAGCAGGATTCAGGTAGCGATTCTGGCGGTTCCGGGAATTCCGGAGGCTCCGGCAAAGCTGCAGGTGTTAATCTGTCCAAGAGTAAAATCCGTTACGAGGGTCTTCCCGTTCCGCTGATTATGGACGGAAAGGTGCAGGATGATAACCTGGAGCTGATCGGCAAAAACCGCTTTTGGCTGCGGACGCAAATCCGGCAGAAGGGCGTCTCCGATTTCCGTGATGTGTTTTTGTGCTCAGTGGATCATACCGGTAAAATTTATGTAGACCGGCTGCGCAGCCGCTGATGCGCTAGCGCCGCCGTTTGAAGAACGGGACCCGCTCAAGGTCCCTGACGGAGATCAGGCCGGACAGCAGGCAGATACCAAGGTACAGCGCCATGCCGCTTGCGGCAGCGAACAGGAACTGCAGCCACATGGTACCGGAGAGCGGTACAGCATGATACACATAGGATGTGCCGGCAGCCATGATGATCATGGCTGTTATTGTTTTAAGCGGGTCCTTGACTCTCAGTGACAGTTGAATCAGCTTCACCACACTTGAATAATGCAGCAGCGTAACCAGAATGCTGTTAACGATAATCGCTATAATGGCACCGTATATTCCGTATTCCGGCCGGGAGGCCAGCATGAGAATGAGCAGGATTTTGATTACGGCACCGGCCAGTGTATTGATGAGGGCGCGTCCCGGCCGGTCCATCGCCTGAAGGGCAGCCTGAAGCGGAGCCTGGACATACAGAAACAGGGCGAACGGGGCCATCAGACGCAGCATCGGTGCTGTGTCCGCATTGCCGTACATCAGCGTACACAGCGGTTCAGCCAGGACATACATGATAGCGGAAAAGGGAGCGCCTGACACCATTGCAAGCCGCAGAGCCTGATGCATCCGCTTATGTATTGCCGGCAGATCGCGGCGTGCTGCCGCTTCTGACAGGGAGGGGACTAACGAAACCGCAAGGGAGGAGCTGAGTACCCCCGGCAGCAGCAGCAGCGGGATGACCATCCCCTGCAAAGAACCGTACTGTGCAGTGGCGGCGGCTGTCGCAAGCCCGGCAAGTGCCAGACTGCGGGCGGTAATGATCGACTCCAGCAAATAGGAGAAGGAGCCGACCAGACGGCCTGCCGTGACTGGAACAGCAATGCCAAGCATGCGTGTAAGCAGCGGGCTGGCTTGTGTCCCTTTTGTGTTCGAATTGTCCGGCTGGAGCTCCTGATCCGGTGCAGCTTTTGTATGATCACTCTCAGACCTGTCTGCTTTGGTAATAAAAAAGTACTGGACCAGCAGTGCCAGCATCCCAATTAATTCCCCGACTGTGACTCCGAGCATCGCTCCTGCCGCGGCAAAGGCCATTCCTTTGGGGAGCAGCAGATAGGAGAACCACAGCATGAAGAAAATCCGGATCACCGATTCCAGCACCGATGAAAGTGCCGAGGGAATCATGTTCTGCCTGCCCTGAAAATATCCGCGGTATACAGCGGAGACAGCCACGATCGATATCATTGGTGTCATGCTGACAAAGGTGTAATATACACGGCTGTCCGTTAAAATAACGTTGGATACCCAAGAGGCGCTAAGCAGAGCAACCAAAGTAAACAGCATGCCCAGCGAAAAGCTTAAGGTAAGCCCGGTCCGCAGTATGCGGCGTGACTGCTCAGGGCGGTTTTCACCCTCTGCTTCGGCTACCATTTTTGCAATAGCGAGCGGCAGGCCGCCGGTAATAACCGTAATCAGCACGATAAAAAAAGGATATCCCAGCTGGTATAAGCCGACTCCCTCAGCACCGATAATCCGCGGCAAGGCAATTCGGGGAATAAAGCCAAGCATCCGGTTAATCATGCCTGCGGCCAGCAGGATCATCGTTCCCTGTATAAAAGTCTGTTTACTCGGTCTCTTCAAGGGCCACTCCTTCTTCCTGATATGAAATGAACGCAGGTGAGCATGCCTGCCGGCAGAGGCTGCGGGGCTTGTATATTGATATGCTTGACCCGGTCCAATCCATGACAAGCTTTAAATGAGAACTCTTTTTGCAGGAAGAAGGATAGTTGCAGGGGGAGGTCGAATATATCCGTTAGCCTGCTTCAGCGAGCAAACCTTGGGAGGTGTTATCACGTGGAATCGGAACCATGGAAGTACGACGAGCTTAGTGATGTGATCGAGGCCATGTGCGCAAGCAAAGCGGAGGAATTCCGCCTTTTGGGCTATGAATATGTAACGGGCAAGGATATCTGGGAGTGCATCAGCCGGAATTATGCCAAGGATGGCCAGCCGCCCCTGTACAAGCTGGTAAATGATATTTATTCACTGAAAGTCACAAGTTATATGAATTATCTGATGCTTGCAGCTTACCGCGGAATCACCTGATTTGCAGGAACGAATTTCTTTTGCAAATGGATAGAGGAAGCAGTAAAGTAAGAGAGGATAACCAAGCACTACCTATCCAAACGGATGGCTTGCCGATCTGAGCATAGCCGGCCGTTTCTTTGTGTGAATAGGGCACCGTCACTCTGCCTTGAATTGACGGTGATTTCGCACGTGGCTATAATAGGAATATTGAGTAATGAAAGGGGAACTAGCAAGAGCATGAAGAGACTGTTGAGCTTTATCATTACCGTGCTCGTTTTAACCGGCGTCATGGCGTTTACAACCCCCGGTCTGCTGGACAAGGTCCGTCTGGGTCTTGACCTGAAAGGCGGATTCGAGATTCTGTACCAGGCCTCGCCGATGGATACCGGCGGCGAACTGACCAGAGCTTCTCTGCAGCAGACTGCAAAGAGCCTGGAGAAGCGCGCCAACGCGCTGGGTACAAGCGAGCCGGAAGTGACAACGGAGGGAACAGACCGCATTCGTCTGAAGATTGCCGGTGTTACTGACGAGGCTGAAGTCCGCGAGAAGATGAAAGAACCTGCCGTATTGACATTCCGCAGTGCCGCCGAAGGCGATGCAGCGGGAGTATACAGCAAGATTGAGCTCGTGGGCAGTGATTTTGTTGAAGGTGCGGCAGAGGTTCAACGCAGCAATCTGAACCAGCCGGAAATCAGCATCAGCATTAAGGACAAGGATAAATTCGCTGAAATTACCAAGCGCCTGCTTGGGAAAGAGCTTGCTATTTATTTGGATGAAAACCTGCTGTCGGCTCCATTTGTAAGAGCAGAGCTTACTGACGGCAAGGCATCAATCTCCGGTAACTATACGTTAGATGAAGCACGTGAACTGGCAGATACCATTAACCTCGGCGCACTGCCGCTGAAGCTGACCGAGAAATATTCGCAAAGCGTCGGCGCAACCCTTGGTAAACAGTCTCTTGACCAAACGGTTAAGGCAGGTATCGTTGGTTCAGTGATTATTCTGATCTTTATGATCGCAATGTACCGGCTTCCCGGTATTCTGGCCAGCTTCGCGCTGATCCTGCATACCTGGCTGCTGATTCTTGTATTTGTAGTTGCTGACTTTACCCTGACCCTTCCGGGTATCGCCGCATTTATCCTCGGTATAGGGATGGCGGTCGATGCCAATATCATTACCAATGAACGGATAAGAGAAGAGATGCGCAGCGGCAAGAGTATTATGTCCTCTGTCAAAGCAGGTAACAAAACCTCCTTCCGTACTGTTATGGACGCCAACGTAACGACGATTATCGTTGCGGCTGTGATGTTCGCTTTCGGTACAGGTGCGGTTAAGGGCTTTGCACTGATACTGATTGTAGAAATTGTGCTCAGTATCTTGACCAACCTCTATTTTACCCATTGGCTGCTGTCCGTGCTGGTTAAAGCCGGCGCGCTGAAGAAACCTAAGCAATTTGGGGTAAAGGAGAGTGACATCCGTGCGCTTTAATAAAGATATGGATTACGTGCATTGGAGTAAATACTTCTTTAGTTTCTCCATTGTACTTACAGTACTAGGAGTAGTTTTCCTGGGATTTTTGGGACTTAACTACAGCGTCGATTTTAAGGCGGGTTCGAACGTCGATGTGTCATTAACCAAGAGCATTACACAGGCCGAACTTCAGCCTGCTCTGGATAGTCTGAATTTCGAGCATGCTCCGAGTATTACGTTCGGTGAAAGCCGGGTCAATATCCGTTATGATGAAGTACTGGAAAATGAGCAGAGTGAAGCTCTCAAAGCAGAGATCAGCAAGCTTGATCCCCAGGCATCTTATGAGATCAACACCGTTGATACGGAAATGGCCAGAGAGCTTGCACGTAACGCGATTTATTCGGTGCTTCTCTCAAGCTTAGGGATTATTATCTATGTAAGTATCCGTTTTGAATGGCGTTTTGCACTGGCATCAATTGTAGCGCTGCTCCATGATGCGTTTATGGTTGTAGCGGTGTTTTCAATCTTCCGTCTTGAGGTGGATATAACCTTTATCGTCGCTGTGCTTACGATTATCGGTTACTCCATCAATGACACGATCGTTATCTTTGACCGGATCCGTGAAAATCTGCGTTTCGGCAAACAGAAAACATATGAGGATCTCAAAGTGCTGGTTAACAAGAGTATCAGCCAGACGCTTATGCGGTCCCTCTATACAGCCTTTACGGTGTTCATTGCCGCTTTCTTCCTGCTGGTGATGGGCGGAGAATCCATTAAAATGTTCTCCCTTGCCATGGTTATCGGTCTGCTCTTCGGAGCATACTCCTCCATCTTTATTGCTAGCCCGCTCTGGCTGCTGCTCAAAAAGCGCCAGAAGCCTGCTGTGAAGAACAATCCGGCCTAAGCCTAAAGCTTCATTGCCCCGGAAAGCCGCGTCAGAGACGACGCGGCTTTTCGGAATCTCTGGAGCCGGCTGACAGGCGTATGCCTCAACATGAGATTACTTGCTAACAGGTAAGGAGGGCTCGTTATGAATGACAAACAATCACCGCAAAGGGAGACGGTTACCTGGAACGGGATCGTCAGTGATGCTGTTTTGGCTCTTGCCAAAGGCGGTGTCGGTTATTTCACGGGCAGTAAGGCATTGCTGGGCGATGCCTTATATTCCGGAGCAGACGCTGCATCCAGACTGGCGGAAGCTCTTCCATGGCGTCCGGTAAAGGGCAAAAAGTCCGGTACCGACCGCCGTGCTGCTGCCGGGAAGAACGGCAAAGAGCCGATTGTTACGATTCTTTTTTCTGTGCTGATCCTGATGGCCGGCCTGCAGATGACTTTTTCAGCCATCCGGGATTTGACCAGAGGGCATTTGTCAACTGTTCCGCCAGCTGCGCTTGTTACAGTTCTTATATCTATTTTAGTTAAAGAGGGCATCTTCCAGTATCAATACCGCTATTTCAAAAAAGCAGGAGACGGCAGCCATGCCGCTTATGCAGACAGCCACCGTTTTAGTCTTTACAGCTCGGTGGCCGCTTTAATCGGGATTACACTGTCTATGATCGGGGGGTATATCAACTGGAGTCCGTTGCTATACATGGACCCGGTAGCAGCCCTGCTGACAAGCTGCCTGATTCTCCGCAAAGGCTATACGATGATTACTGCTTCGATATACGGCAAGACCCGTCAGGAGCTTCCTTCTGCGGAGGCGGCCAATTTTATTGAAACGGTTGGACGGGTGCATGGAGTGATCCGGGTGGAGCATCTTCAGGCAGTGGAACAGGGCCGGTACGTCAATCTCCAGGTCAAAATCAGCGTCAATCCGCGGATTACAGTAATGGAAGCCCAGGATATTTCAGAGTGTGCCAGAAAGCTGCTGCAGCACCGCTTTGTCCATGTAGGTGAGGTTCATATGGATGTTGTGCCTTACGATCCGGGCTATCCGTACAAAACCAATCATCAGCTTGCGGACAGTGATATCCCGACGCTGCTTCAGTAAACCGCATGATGAGAGAAAGGTGAGCTCTATTGCTTCATTCAAAAACAAGATGGAATTCTCCGGCAGCCGATCCCGATCAAGTGCGGGAGCTGGCCCGGAGCCTTTCTGTTTCACCGCTCCTTTCCTCTTTACTTGTAACCAGGGGCTTCACTGCGCCGGACGAGGCGCTGTTGTTCATGGACGGCGGGGCAGATGACAGTCATGACCCGTTCCTGCTTAAGGGGATGACAGAAGCGGTACCGCGAATCAGAAAAGCACTGCAGGAAGAGGAGCACATCCTGGTGTACGGCGATTATGATGCTGACGGGGTATCCAGTACCTCGCTGATGATCTATCTGCTGCGCCATCTGGGCGCTTCCTTTGATATTTATATTCCGCACCGTTCCAATGAAGGCTACGGGCTGCATAATCATGCGCTGGACTGGGCGGTTCAGCAGGGTGTTTCACTGGTCATTACCGTAGACACCGGAATCAGTGCAGTCCAGCAGATAGCTTATGCCTCTGAGCTGGGAATTGATGTGATTGTAACAGATCACCATGAACCTCCCGTGCTCCTGCCCGAAGCTTTTGCTTTGATCAATCCCAAGCAGCATGATTGTCCTTATCCGTTCAAGGGCCTGGCCGGAGTAGGCGTAGCCTACAAGCTTGCTGAGGCTTTGCTTGACGGTAAAGTGCCTGAGGAATGGACCGAGATCGTAGCAATCGGCACCGTAGCGGATCTGATGCCGCTGCTGGATGAGAACCGCAGCCTGGTGCGCAAAGGGCTGGCCAGCATGCGGAGATCGCCGTTTCCCGGTGTTCGGGCGCTGCTTGAGGTCGGCGGCATAACGATGAATACTGTCAGTGCAGTAAATATTGCATTTGGTGTGGCGCCGCGGATTAACGCCAGCGGCCGTCTCGATCATGCTGGCCGGGCAGTAGCCCTGCTGACTACAGCTGACAGCAGCGAGGCCGGACAGCTTGCCAGTGAGCTTGATCTGCTCAACAAGGAACGCCAGATGGTTGTTGAACGGATTGTAGCCGAAGCTACAGATAAGCTTGTCCGGGAGATTGGTGACGGCCGGCCGCCGGATATCATCGTGCTGGCTGATCAAGGCTGGAATGTCGGCGTTGTCGGAATTGTAGCCTCCAAGCTGCTTGAACGGTATTATCGTCCGGTTATAATCCTTGATATCCATCCGGAGACCGGGATGTGCAAGGGCTCTGCCCGCTCCATTCCCGGTCTGGATATTTATGAAGCGCTGACTTCCTGCGCCGGCTTAATGGATCATTACGGCGGCCATCCGGCTGCTGCCGGGATGAGTCTGCACCGCGACAATCTTGAAGCCTTTGCAGCTGCCCTGAATGAATATGCAGCCGGAGTATTGACACCGGAGGATCTGATTCCGGTAACCGCTGCTGATGGTGAGACGGAGGTGTCCGGTCTCACGCTGCAGGCGGCATTTGAGCTGGACCGGCTGGCCCCGTTCGGCATGTCCAATCCGCTGCCCAAGTTTATTGTGCGCGGAGCAGAAGTGAAGGAGACCCGCAAAATGGGACAGGACGGCAAGCACCTTAAGCTGGTCCTGCAGCAGGGCCGGCATACCATCGAGGCTGTAGCCTTCGGCAAGGGTCCGCTGGCTGATCTGCTGCCGGGCGGGACTTTAATTGATGTGCTAGCCGAGCTGTCTGTCAATGAGTGGAACGGCTCCCGCAAGCCGCAGCTCATGCTTCAGGATCTGGCTGTGCCTGAGGCGCAGCTGCTGGATCTGCGCGGCTCAGCCGATGCTGTAAAGCGGGCTGCCCAGCTCAAGGAGGTGCTGCAGCTGTATAGCGGCAATACACCTTTTACAGCAGCAGCTGTATTTCAGAACAGCCGGCAGTCGCCGCTCACTGAGCTGAAAGGCATGTCACTGTGGATTTATGATGAGGCTGGGGGGATTACAGCTCTTCCTCATGGACAAGCTGAGCATAACGGAAGTGTCTCCCTGCTCTGTCTGCTGGACATGCCGGAGACACCGGAACAGCTTGATGCCCTGCTGACTGCTTTCCCGCAGGCTGAGAATATCGTCCTGCTGCACGCTCTGCTTGACGGCCGCGACCGGCTGCAGGTTCCAACCCGTGATCATTTTAAAATTCTATATAAGCTGCTGGCTTCTATTGCTGCTACTGCAGTGCCGGAGCGTGAGGTGCTGCTGCGGCTCAGCCGCCAGTCCTCGTTAAGCGTGAGGATGCTGGGACGGATGCTGGATGTGTTCGAGGAGCTGGAGTTTATCGAGCGCACCGGCGGAATGGTCGTCTTTGTACCTGCGCCTGCAGCTAAAAGCCTGTCCGCATCCCGTCACTTTGTACGCCTGGGACAGACTGCAGAGATGGAGCAATATTTCTTAGACGGCAGCGCCCGTGAGCTGGAAAGCTGGATGCTGGCCCGCCGCCAGGGCGTGTCTTAGGCCGGTCGGCGGAAGCCTTCCGGAGTATGTTTTGTACGAAGCAAATAAAGTGGGCTTTTGCTCACAAAACTAAGCGGATGCTTCCGGAGCGAGTTTGTTCGGAGCGAAATCGGTGAGGTAATCCTCACAAACTTTTAGGAGATGATACTATTGGATTTTAAAAACAATATTCGTGTAATTGAAGATTTCCCGCAGCCGGGAATCAGCTTTAAAGATATTACTACCTTGCTCAAGGACGGCGAGGCTTACCGCGCAGCCATTGATGAGCTCAAAGCGCTGGTATCTCATCTGAACATTGATGTCATCGCCGGACCGGAAGCGCGCGGCTTTGTAGTCGGTGCTCCGCTGGCATATGCACTGGGCGTCGGCTTTGTGCCAATTCGTAAAAGCGGCAAGCTCCCGTACGAAACCATTGAGGTAGGCTATGACCTGGAATACGGTAAGGATACACTTGCTGTTCATACCGATGCCATCAAGCCTGGACAAAATGTGCTGATCGCAGATGACCTGCTGGCTACCGGCGGAACGATCGCCACCTCTGTAAGCCTGGTTGAGCAGCTGGGCGGCAAGGTTGTCGGTGCAGCCTTCCTGATCGAGCTGGTGCAGCTGGCAGGCCGCAACAAGCTGTCTGACATCGAAGTTGTATCCCTGCTGACTTACGAAGACTAATTTATTTTAAGCACCGGTAACCTTTTCCCGGGAAATAAAAAGTGGACCGTTGTCGATTTAAGACAGCGGTCCGCTTTTTTGTTATTTTTTTTGCTGTTTCCGCTCCTTTATCTTTTTGCAGCATAACCAGACAAATAGAACAATCTGCAGGAAAGTTTCAAGCTAATATCAGTTTTAAGAGTAAGGATAAAGGGACGATGAATGTGGCCGACACTCTGAGGTGCGATTAGTCCAGAATAAAGGGAAAAATCCCCTTGCTGGAGCTGCTAGAAGGCAGTTTGAGGTGGAATAAAGGGAAAAATCCCTTTAATGGAGCCGTAAGGATGCAGGTTGGCTGAAAATGCAGCAAGAGCTGCCCCGGCAGCGATATACTGCATTGGGACAGCTCTTATTTGCAAATGGATTTAGCTTAGTGTGCGGATTTCTCTGACTCCTGCTCGTTCGACAGGCCCAGAACTTCGATCAGCTTGAAGAACAGGGACAGAACGATACCCACGATAGTAGCCAGGGCCATACCTTTGAGCTCTACGCCGGCAATGTTAAGCGAGATGCCGCTGATACCGACAACCAGCACCAGTGTAGCCAGAATCATGTTGCTTGCTTTGGAGAAATCAACCTTTTGCTCTACAAAAATGCGCAGGCCGGATGCGGCAATTACTCCGAACAGCAGCAGGGAGACGCCGCCCATAACCGGCTGCGGGATATTAGCAATAACAGAGGAGAAGGTTCCCGAGAATGACATCAGAATGGCAATAATAGCTGCTCCGCCGATGACGAACACCGAGTATACCTTGGTCAAAGCCATAACGCCGATATTTTCACCGTAAGTGGTGTTAGGTGTGGAGCCTACGAAACCGGACAGTATAGTCGAGATCCCGTTACCGAACAGGGACCGGTCCAGACCGGGATCTTTAGTCAGGTCCTTACCGACGATATTGCTGGTTACAAGCAGATGGCCGATATGCTCAACAATAACAACAAGCGATACAGGAATAATAGTCAAAATAACCTGCAAATCGAAGGAAGGGGTAGTAATTGTCGGATAGGATAGGAAGCTGGCGTCGCCAATAGCTCCGGTGTTTACCTGGCCCATAATGTAGGCCAATACATAACCGGTAACGATACCGATGAGGATATGAATGATTTTTGGGAAGCCCCGGAACATTACGGAACCGATAACGGTAACGCCCAGCGTGACCAGAGAAAGTGTAATAGCCTTGCCGTCCGGAGTCCAGTCAGTAACGCCCTCAGGAGCGATCAGTCCCGACATGCGTGCAGCTACCGGTACCAGCTCGAGTCCGATTGTTGCTACGATAGCACCCATGGCTGCGGGAGGGAAAACAACATCAATCCAGCCGGTTCCGGCATAACGGACGATTAATGCGACAAGAATAAAGATAACGCCGGTAACGATAAACGCGCCCAGTGCAAGCGAATATCCATGCTGATGATCTCCCTCATATTTGCCGAGCACACTCAGCACCGGTGAGATAAAAGCAAAGCTTGACCCAAGATAGGCCGGAATTTTACCGCGGCAGATCAGAATATATAGCAGTGTACCGATACCGTTCATCAGCAGGATCATGCCGGGATCTACCCCGAACAGATTAGGAACAAGCACGGTGCTGCCGAACATGGCGAACAAATGCTGGAGGCTCAGCAGAAAGCCAGGGCCTAGCGGGAGTTTCTCGTTAACTTGAATTTCGCGTTGCAATGGAGTTCACTTCTCTTTCTCATATGTAGTTTTTGATTAGCCTGGCGAAAACCGCCTTTACTAGATTAAATAGTCCGACGCCGTTTGACAACAACATTTTTGAATAATGTAAGACTTTATTTGATTTTGTCATAAATTATCCTTTGATTGTCCATAAAAGCGGCTGAATACCATCCGGCAGGAAGTGTTGACGTAATGCATCCTAAGCGTCATAATTATAAACAACTTTAAACTGCGTGTAGTGCAGCTTGGAAGAGCTGAAAGCCTGCAAATAGTGTTTCAATTGCGGGTTTATTTTATTAATGGGCATGGAGCAGCTTTTTTATATTTACAATCAACCAGGGAATCGACTACATCTTCGAGAAACTCCTTTACGGAATTTTTCTTATAGAAAGGAAACGGATACGACGAGAATGGGCATAGAGCAATTAGTTGAAAAGGCCGGCGCCTATATAAAAGAAAAAGATCTTCTCCGCATCCGTGAAGCTTATGAGTTTGCCGATCAGGCTCACTTTGGCCAGGTACGCAAATCGGGGGAGCCATATATACTGCATCCGCTGGCGGTCGCAGATATTGTCGTTAATATGCAGATGGACGTTATTTCCATTATTGCCGCGCTGCTGCATGATGTCGTTGAGGATACAACGGTTTCGCTGGAGCAGATCCGCGGGAATTTCGGGGATACCTGTGCCATGCTGGTGGATGGTCTGACCAAGCTGGAACGCATCCGCTTCCGCTCCAAGGAAGAGCAGCAGAATGAGAACTACCGCAAAATGTTTATCGCCATGGCCCAGGATATCCGGGTCATTGTGATTAAGCTGGCGGACCGGCTGCATAATATGCGGACGCTCAAGTATCAGTCTGAGGAGAGCCAGCGGCGGATTTCCTACGAAACGCTGGAGATTTTCTGTCCGATAGCGGACCGTCTCGGTATTTCGGCGATTAAATGGGAGATGGAGGACATTGCCCTCCGTTACCTGAACCCTCAGCAGTACTACCGTATTGCGAACCTGATGCATAAGAAGCGGGCAGAGCGTGAGCAGTTCATCGACAGTGTTATCGGCAGAATCCGCGCCAAGCTTGATGAAATGGGGATTGAAGGCGACCTGTCCGGACGCCCTAAGCATATTTATAGTGTCTATAACAAAATGAGCACCAAAAACAAGCAGTTCAACGAGATCTATGATCTGCTTGCGATCCGGATTATCGTTGATAACATCAAGGATTGTTATGCTACATTAGGGATTATCCATACTCTTTGGAAGCCGATGCCCGGCAGATTCAAGGATTATATCGCCATGCCCAAAGCGAATATGTACCAGTCTCTGCATACCACAGTAGTGGGGCCCGGCGGAGAGCCGACGGAGGTGCAGATCCGGACGTGGGAGATGCACCGGACCGCTGAATTCGGGATCGCCGCACACTGGGCATATAAAGAAGGCAGCAGCAACAGCGGGAATCCGGAGAACCGCATGCCGTTTTTCCGGGAAATTCTTGAGCTGCAGCATGAAGCCAAGGATGCAGAAGAATTTGTAGAATCACTGAAGATGGACTTCTTCTCTGACCTGGTGTTTGTCTTTACGCCGAAGGGCGAGGTTGTGGAGCTGCCTGCGGGCTCGGTTCCGCTGGATTTTGCCTTCCGGATTCATACAGAAGTCGGTAACCGGACCATCGGGTCCAAGGTGAACGGAAGGATTGTGCCGCTTGACCACAAGCTGAAGACCGGGGATATCGTGGAGATACTGACCTCCAAGAATTCTTACGGGCCGAGCCGCGACTGGCTGAAGATTGCCCAATCCTCGCATGCGCGCAGCAAGATCAAGCAGTGGTTCAAGAAGGAGAAGCGCGAGGAGAATGTCGAAAAAGGCCGGGAAGCGGTGGAACGCGAGCTGAAGCGGCTTAACATGGAGGTTTCCGACTTCCTGACTGAGGATAAGCTGAGCGATGTAGCCAAGAAATTCGCCTTCGGCGATGTCGAGGACATGCTTTCGGCTGTCGGCTTCGGCGGGATTACCGCCTCGCAGATTGCCAATAAGCTGACTGAGAAGCTGCGCAGAGAGCAGGAAGAGGCCGCGAGCCATCTGGAATTGTCTACCGAGATGAAGGAGATTAAATCCAGCGGCGGAAGCCGTAACCAGCCTACCAATGGTGTGCGTGTCAAAGGCATCGATAATCTGCTGGTCCGCTTCGCACGATGTTGCAACCCCGTACCGGGCGACGATATTGTCGGATATGTAACCCGCGGGCGCGGCGTGTCTGTGCACCGTGAGGACTGTCCGAATATACCGACCGATGGTGACGGGGAAGAGTCGGCACGGGTGATTGAGGTGGAATGGGAAGGCAGCATGGAGGCCAACTACAGCGTCGATATTGAGATTACAGGCCATGACCGCAACGGTCTGCTTAACGAGGTGCTGCAGGCGGTGTCCGAGAGCAAGACGAATATTTCTGCAGTCACCGGGCGCTCAGACAAGAACAAGATGGCTATGATTCACATGACGATTCTCATCCGCAATACGGATCATCTGCAGTCGGTTGTCGACCGGGTGAAGCGTGTGAAGGATGTATATACGGTTAACCGGATTATGCAATAGGGCAAGGAGCTGACAGACGCTAATGAGAGCAGTAGTACAACGCTGCAAGGAAGCGAAGGTTACAGTTGACGGGACGGTAACGGGAGCCATTAACGAAGGCCTGATGCTGCTGATCGGCGTAACACACGGGGATACCGAGAAGGATGCGGAATATCTGGCCGGCAAAATAGCCGGACTGCGCATCTTCGAGGATGAAGCCGGCAAAATGAATTTCAGTGTTACGGATACCGGAGGGGCGATCCTGTCGGTATCACAGTTTACGCTGTATGGGGACTGCCGCAAGGGCCGCCGCCCGAATTTTATGGCTGCAGCGGCTCCGGACGAGGCTAAGCAGCTCTATGATTATTTTAATCAGGTGCTGAGGGGCTTGGGCCTTCAGGTGGAGACGGGCGTGTTCGGGGCGATGATGGACGTCTCTTTTACCAACTGGGGGCCGGTCACACTGATTCTGGACAGCAGGGATTAGAGAAGCAGAAGAGGATATGAATATTAATATTAAGCATGCCGCAGGTTGTTCCGAATAGGAGCAGTCTGCGGCTTTTTGCATATGTCAGAAGACCGGCAGCAGCGACTGCGGGGATAGAGCCTGCCTGTCCAGGATAAACTAAGAAAGATTGAAATTCTGTCAGGGGCAGGTAATCTGAAAATGAGATATTCACCAAAATCATGGGCGTGGAGCAGTATTCAGATGTACACAGCAGGCAGTCCGGCGGAAGCGGCGGCGGCAGCAAAGGAAACAGGGAGCCGGGAGGAGCCGGCGCTGCTGAAGGGAAGAAGCCGCGGGCTTCTGCCAAGGACCTGAGGAAGCTCGTAGAAGTTCCGGTAAGAATGGAGGAGAATTTTGGAAAGAAAACCTTCTGTCGTTAGAAATCCTGATATTGCGGGTAATAAGAAAGCGAGAACAAAATAGCGGAGAGGAGAACTTATTGAAATGAGTAAAGTAGCATTTCTGCTCGCCAGCGGTTTTGAAGATTCCGAAATGAAGGTACCCTACGATGAGGTTATAAAGGCAGGACATCAGGCTGATATCATCGGTCTGAAAAAGAATGAAACGCTGCTGGGCAAAAAGGGGAACGTTTCCTATGCAGCAGATAAAGCCATCAGCGAGGTAAAAGCCGGCGATTATGACGCTATCGTTATACCAGGCGGCTCGTCACCGGAAAATCTGCGGCTGAATGAGGATGTGCTTGCTTTTGTAAAAGAAGCTGACGCTTCCAAAACGCCGATCGCATCCATCTGCCATGGACCACAGATTCTAATCAGTGCAGACCTGCTTCAAGGACGCACCATAACCTCCTACCCTCCGCTAAAGGATGATGTTGTTAACGCCGGAGCGGAGTTCAAGGATGAAGAGGTCGTCGTTGACGGCAATTATATAACCTCGCGCACCCCGGAAGATGAGCCGGCCTTTGTGCGTGAGCTGCTGAGGGTCCTGTAATTCATAGCAACCATTACTGAAGGAGGGAACGATTATGACCAGAAGAATTCAGGCTTATTTCAGAACGGAAAGTGAAGCGGAAGGCGCTAAGACTGCATTGATTCCATACAGTGTGGAGGCTCTGGAAATTTCTCCGCTGACCGATCCGTTGGACAACGGGAGAGACCGCAGACCGAATCTTCTTTTGCCGCTTGTTCCGTATAATAATTCTGCAATCACCGGCGGTACTATGGGTGTGGCAGGAACAGCAGGCGCCTTGAGCGGCGCAGCGGTGGTTCCCGCAGTATCCGACATTGATGATGAAGGACTGAAGCGCTCTGACGTTGACAGAGACAATGATATTGTCCAGGATACGAACATCAATGATGATGTAGATCTGAGTGATGTGAGCATTGTTATGTCGCTGAAGACTACGGAGGAGCATTACAACGAGGTTATTGAGACACTGCGCGGCAAGCATGCCTATGTAGAGGTCTTTGATTAAGGATATGATGAGAGCTGCTTGCTGCTGAGCAGGCTGCGCATCTGCCGCCCCGGCCGGTCCCATGGACCGCCGGGGCGGTTCGCGCTTCCGGACAAAAATTCACTTTACAGCCCGGGCAGGGTAGTGTAAAGTATGCTTGTGCTGGTAAGGACGGGGAATGTCCCAGTAATTGAAACGCTTTCTTTTCTGTAATGCAAACGTAATAATTCTTAAATGTTTCCTTAATATAGGGTGCTTATAATAAAAGCATGACCCCCTTTTTTATAATATATGACCTGGACCTGCAGCAATCGGCTGCAGGTCACTTTTTTTGTAACCACATCTTTCAATACAAATTTCATTTCCTTCCTTGACTTTAGCGCAGTGGTTCAGTAGAATCTAACAATATACGAAATGTTTATAATGCTTTGATGACGGGACCAAGTAATCCGTAATCCACAACCCCAGAGAGGAATCCCCGCAGAACCGGCTATCGCCCCTGAGTAAGGGAGTCATAACCGTTTCGGCACGGCTGTAAGGATTCTGTTGATGACCGGATGAATGACTTCCCCGAGAACGCACGGCGAACGCAAGGCAATAGAAATTGCCGAGGGTCAGTAGCCGGAGCGCGTAGGCGGGCGTTAACCGCTTTGAGCGGATTCAATGATGGTGAGTGAATCCGGAATGTGGGTGGTACCACGGGTGAATAATCGTTTATGATAATCCCTCGTCCCTGTTTGTTACAAACAGAGGCGAGGGATTTTTTGCTTTTTTTTTGAAATGGTGCAATCTAAGGTACAGGCATTGTCAGGCAAGAGGGGTTATTTTCAGGAGGGATAGGCTGTGGCTAAAGAAAGATTCGAGAAACCTACAGGTACACAGGATGTGCTTCCGGGTGCTGTAGAGAAGTGGCAGTATGTTGAAGGCAAGGCCAGAGATCTGTGCCGCCGGTTTAATTACCGGGAGATCCGCACACCGATGTTTGAGCACACCGGGCTGTTCGAGCGCGGCGTCGGTGAGACAACAGATATTGTGGAAGGCGAAATGTATACCTTCAAGGATAAGGGCGACCGTGACCTGGCGCTGCGTCCGGAAGGAACGGCCGGTGTTGTGCGTGCTTACGTGCAGAACAAGCTGTACGGCGAGCCGGATGTCAGCAAGCTGTATTACATCGGTCCAATGTTCCGCTATGAGCGTCCCCAGGCAGGAAGATACCGGCAGTTCCACCAGTTCGGCATCGAGGCGTTCGGCGCAGTGGATCCGGCGATTGATGCGGAAGTAATCTCTCTGGGATATCAGTTCTACAAGGATCTTGGCCTCAAAGACGTCAGAGTCGAGCTGAACTCCGTGGGTAATGCGCCAAGCCGCGCCGCCTACCGTGAGAAGCTGCTGAATTTCCTGAGACCGATGCGCGATACCCTGTGCAGTGACTGCCAGCGCCGGATGGAGCGCAATCCGCTGCGGGTACTTGACTGCAAGGTTGACCAGGATAAATTCGGCGGTGCGCCGTCCATTCTGGACAGTCTTGATGAAGAATGCACTACCCATTTCGAAAAGGTTAAGACGCATCTTGATACCATGGGCGTTGATTACAGCATCAATCCCCGTCTGGTCCGCGGACTTGATTATTACACGCATACTGCGTTTGAGTATAAAGCAGCCGGTATCGGCTCCATCGATACGGTGGGCGGCGGCGGCCGCTACAACGGGCTGGTGGAGGAAATCGGCGGACCGGATCAGCCGGGCATCGGCTTCGGCATCGGACTGGAGCGCATCCTGCTGATTCTGGAGAGCCAGGGTGTGGAGCTTCCGGCAGTGAAGCCGCTGGATGTGTATTTCGTGGCGCTGGGAGAGGCTGCGGATCAGGAGATTACAAAGCAGCTGTTCCTGCTGCGCAGCCAGGGGTTCTCTGCAGAACGAGACTATCTCGGCCGCAAGATGAAGGCGCAGATGAAGTCGGCTGACCGTATGTCAGCACGGTATACGGCGATTCTTGGTGAGGATGAGCTGAACAACGGGGTCATTGCCCTGAAATCAATGGAGACCGGCGAACAGAAGACGGTCAAGCTGGAAGAGCTGGCGCAGGCGCTGGTCTAAAGGCAGGCTAAAACGTATTTTAACCATGAAAGGGTAGGATAAATTATGAGTAGAAGTCATCATTGCGGACAATTAACGCCGGAGCAGATCGGCCAGACTGTAACACTGAACGGCTGGGTTCAGACCCGCCGCGACCTTGGAGGCGTACTGTTCATTGATCTGCGCGACCGTTCAGGTATCGTACAGATCGTATTTAACCCGGATTATTCCGGTGAAGCACTGCAGATTGCCGATAAGGTGCGCAGTGAATACGTACTCTCCGTAACGGGTAAAGTGGTTAAGAGAGACGAGGAAACAGTGAACCGCAACCTGCCTACCGGTGAAATCGAAGTACAGATTACTGAAATTGAAGTGTTGAATGCTGCCAAAACCCCTCCGTTCTTCATCGAAGACGGTGTGGAAGTAGATGAGTCCCTGCGGATGAAATACCGTTACCTCGACCTGCGCCGTCCGGAAATGCACAAGACGCTGCTGCTGCGCTCGAAGGCGGCGAAGATTTTCCGCGACTTCCTTGACGGTGAAGGCTTTATTGATGTTGAAACTCCGATCCTGACCAAAAGCTCCCCTGAGGGCGCACGTGACTATCTGGTGCCAAGCCGGGTGCATGAAGGCGAATTCTTCGCGCTGCCGCAATCGCCGCAGATTTACAAGCAGCTGCTGATGGTCGGCGGCATCGAGCGTTACTATCAGATCGCCCGCTGCTTCCGCGATGAGGATCTGCGAGCTGACCGCCAGCCGGAATTCACCCAGGTCGACATCGAGACTTCCTTTGTGCCGCAGGATGAGCTGCTCGGTATGATGGAGACTTTGATGCAGCGTCTGCTCAAGGAAACAGTTGGCGTGGATGTGGCAGTGCCGTTCCAGCGCCTGACCTATGCCGAAGCAATCGGCAAATACGGCTCGGATAAGCCGGACCTGCGCTTTGGCCTGGAGCTGGTTGAGATGAACGATATCGTTGCCACCAGCGGCGTGAAGGTATTCGCTTCCGTTATTGAAAAAGGCGGCGAAGTGAAGGTTCTCAACGCCAAAGGCTGCGGAACCTGGACCCGTAAGGAAATCGACGACCTCGGGCCATATGCTGCCCGTTACGGAGCGAAGGGTCTGGCCTGGATTCAGGTGAAGGACGGGGAATTCAAAGGACCTATCGTCAAGTTCTTCACTGAAGAAGAAATTGCAGCTGTAAGAGAACGTACAGGCGCTGAAGAAGGCGACCTTCTGCTCTTCTCCGCTGATAACAAGAAGGTTGTTGCGGATGTTCTGGGCGCCCTGCGCCTCAAAATCGGCCGTCAGCTTGGCCTGATTGATGACAGTGTGTTCAAGTTTGCCTGGGTCACTGAATTCCCGCTGCTGAGCTACGATGAAGATCAAAAGCGTTATGTAGCCGAGCATCATCCGTTCACCCGTCCAATGGACGAGGACCTGCACCTGTTCGACACCGATCCTGGTGCGATCCGTGCGCAGGCCTACGATATCGTGCTTAACGGCTATGAAGTGGGCGGCGGCTCCCAGCGTATCTACAAACGCGATGTTCAGGAAAAAATGTTCGAAGCACTGGGCTTCTCACCAGAAGTGGCTTACGAGAAGTTCGGCTATCTGATGGATGCGTTTGAATACGGCACGCCTCCGCACGGCGGAATTGCCTTCGGCTTTGACCGTCTGGTAATGCTGCTGGCCGGACGCACAAACCTGCGTGAGACGATTGCCTTCCCGAAGACGGCAAGTGCAACCGACCTGCTGATGGACGCACCGTCCCCGGTAGATACAGCACAGCTGGAGCAGCTGCATATCAAGCTGGCGCCGAAGCCGGAAAAAGTGAAAAACTAACTACAAACATGCCTGCGGAGCAGCGGAAACAAGCCGCTCTGCAGGTTGCATAATAAAGGAGGCGTGAACCTTATGCTGCATCAGTTCTCGCGTACAGAGCTGGCCATCGGGCCGGAGGGTTTGGACATCTTGAAGAACAGCACTGTGGCTGTGCTCGGGATCGGCGGTGTCGGAGCGATGTCCGTTGAAGCGCTGGCCCGCATGGGGGTCGGCCGGATTATCCTGATCGATAAGGATGCGGTGGATATTACCAATATTAACCGCCAGATTCATGCGCTTACGACCACGATCGGCCAGAAAAAGGCTGATCTGATGGTCGAGCGCGTCAAGCTGATCAACCCGGAGATTGAAGCGATTGCCCTTAACATGTTCTACACGGATGAAACCTATGAGGAGCTGTTCAAGCTTAAGCCGGATTTTGTTATTGATGCCTCGGATACGATTATCTACAAAATCCATCTGATCAAGGAATGTCTGTCCCGGAAGATCCCTATGGTTTCGAGCATGGGCGCAGCCAACAAAATGGACCCTACGCGCTTTAAGGTGGCGGATATTTCCAAAACGGAAATGGACCCGATTGCCCGGGTAATCCGTCAAAAGCTGCGCAAGGAAGGCATCAAAAAAGGCGTGAAGGTGGTATTCTCGACTGAAGTACCGGTGAAGCCGCGTGTGGATGTAACGGAGCAGATTGTTCCGGCCGATGCCCCTGACCGCCGCAAGGCCAAGCAGCCGCCGGCGAGCAATTCGTTCGTACCGCCGGTTGTCGGTCTGATTATGGTCAGTGTTGCTGTTGATGATCTGCTGAAGGCCGGCGGAGCAAGCGTATAAAACCGGCTCTGGTAACAAATAAATGAATGATGGACGAAGGGCGTGAGCAGCCGGATAGCCGGCTGCACGCCCTTTTATTGCGGTTTGCCGCTGATTACCGGTTACAGAGCAGACAATCCGGGTAATATAGCCAGCGGAACTTAACAATCAGTGGAGGTTTTACAATGAATTCGAATTTTTGGCGGAATAGCGTGGGTCTTGAGCCGGGCGATAACCTGAAACGGGAATGGGCTGCAGGGATCCTGTCCTATTTTGCCTCTGTATATATTGTTATGGTTAATGCGGCGATTCTGCATGATGCAGGCATGCCGCTGCGGGCGGGAATGGTGGCCACACTGCTGACGGCGGTTACAGGCTGCCTGCTGATGGCCTTCGGCGGCAAAACGCCGATTATTGTTGTGCCGGGCATGGGTATTAACGCCTTCTTCACCTATACTCTGGTTCATTCCATGAAGCTGGACTGGCGCGAAGCGCTGGCGGTTGTAGTGGTAACCGGCGTACTGTTCGCGGTCGTTGCGTTCACTTCACTGTACCGGATTCTCAGTGAAGCCATACCCCATAATCTGCAGCATGCCATCACGGTCGGAATCGGGCTGTTCCTGACCTTTATCGGCCTGCAAAAAAGCGGTATTGTTATAGCCCACCGGACTACCTTTGTAGCCATCGGCCATTTCAGTGATCCGGCGGTTATCACCTCCTGTGTAACACTGATTCTTGCGCTGGTGCTGTTCATCCGCGGAACGCGCGGCGGGCTGCTGATCAGCATGATTGCCGGCACGGGGCTGGCCTATCTGCTCGGAGCAGCCCATAAGCCAGAAACAACGGAGCCGGGCCATGTATTTACCGGCTATGGTGATGTATTTGCCGGTATGGACTGGAGCGGGATGATCGGCCTGGTGTTCTGGATTGCCGTATTCCTGCTGCTTCTGATTGTCGTATTTGAAAATATCGGGCTGATCTCCTCGCAGACGCTGATGGCCGGACGGCCGGAACGGTTCAAGAGCAGCCTGCGGGCACTCTCCATTGCCAACATTGCGGCAGGCCTGTTCGGCAGCAGCCCGGTCGTTGCGGCTGCGGAATCCACTGCAGGCATCGCGGCAGGCGGCAAATCCGGCCTGACCTCACTGGTTACCGGACTGCTGTTCGGGGCAACCTTTCTGTTTATCCCCCTGCTGGCTTACGTGCCGGACAGTGCCATCGCACCGATTCTGATCGTTATCGGCGGCCTGATGGTCCAGAGTGTAAGGGAGATGGATCTCAGCGACATGACAGAGCTGTTCCCGGCTTTTCTGGTGATGGTCATGATTCCATTTACCTACAGCATCGTGGACGGTATGGCGTTCGGCTTCATTACTTACCCGATTGTTAAGCTTGCTACGGGGAAAGGCAAGGATGTGCCTCCGGCGCTGTACGGGATTGCCGGGCTGTTTGTAGCCAACTTTGTGCTGCATGCTCTAATGGGTTAGAGGATTAATCTGGATTTACTGAAGGTGATGTGCTATGATGGGTATCCTTTTTGTGTAAGTGATATCAGCCTTGCACGGGGTAAACCAAACTCAAATACTTTTAGGAGGTAACTGAAATTGGAGGACAACTTTCAAAGTGCCTATCAAGAGGAAGAAGACAGGCTGAACAGCACGCTTACCGAAATTGATTCGATCCTTACAAGACTTAAGAGCACCCCGGTGTACACAGGACACGATTATACGGAACAGGTGCTGGAGGATTCAAGAGAGCAGCGGCGCAAGGATCTGGCCAAGCTCGTGCACGAGCCTTATTTCGGCCGTCTTGACTTTCAGGGCAGCGGTGAGGGGGAAGCCCGGCCGCTCTATATCGGCAAAATCGGCGTGGACCGCGAGCAGGTAAGCGACCGTCCGCTGGTCATCGACTGGCGTGCACCGGTAGCAAGCCTGTTCTATTCATTCACCGGCGGAACCGAGCCTGCCTCGTATGAAGCTCCGGAGGGCCTGATCGAAGGGCTTGTGTATCTTAAGCGCAATGTGGTGATCCGCAAGCAGATTCTGGAACGGGTTGCGGATACATACAACCGGAACAGCGATGCGCCTACCGTGTCAGATGAATTTCTAGTCTACCGGCTGGGCGAGAACAAGGATAACCGGCTCCGCGATATCGTCTCGACGATTCAGGAGGAGCAGGACAGGATTATCCGTGCGGTAAAGAATACGGCGCTGATCATCCAGGGGGTAGCGGGCAGCGGTAAAACTACGGTCGCCCTGCACCGGCTGGCTTTCCTGCTGTATCAATACAAGGAGCAGGTTTCGGCAGAGAGAATGATTATATTTGCCCCGAACCGGATGTTCCTGGATTATATCTCCGATGTGCTGCCGGAGCTTGGGGTGGGTAACATTGCCCAAAGCACCTTCCCGGACTGGGCGGCGGCTGTACTGAGCCTGGAGCTGCCTGAGCAGAATGCGGCGGAGACGCTGAACCGGTGGTTTGAGGCCGAGGGCGGCATGCCGGCTATAACGGAAGAAACGCCGGGACGCTTCAAGGGTTCTACAGTGCTGATGGAAGTGATTGAGTCGGCTGTCAGACAGCTGGAAACCGGAGCGGTTCCCGAAGGGGATTTCATTCCGTGGGAAGGCGCTGTGCTGCGCCGCTCGATGATCCTGCGCTGGCATAATGAGGAATACGCTCCCTATCCGCCGCTGAAGCGCAAGGAACGGGTGATGGCGCGGATCCACCGCTGGATCGAGATGGAGCTGAAGAAGAGTCCGTCTGCGGCTGCCCTGAAGGAACGGAAGAAGAAGGCTGCCGCCCGGGAGAAAACCTACAGCGGTAAATGGCCGAAGTATAATCCGCTGATGATTTACAAGCAGATTTTCCGCGCAGCCAAGGTGCCTGAGGACTGGCCGGCTGAAGCGCCGGAGCTGATTCCGCAGGGTGTGCTTAAAGAAACCGTGAAGGAGCTCAAAAAAGGCATTCTGCGCGAAGAAGACCTGCCTCCGCTGCTCTATATCCATTATCTGCTCAGCGGCAATGAGGGGACAGAGCGCTTTGACCATATCGTAATTGATGAAGCACAGGATTTCTCGCCTTTCCAGATTGCTGTGCTGGATTTATATGTGAAAGGGCACTCCTTCACCATCCTCGGTGATTTATCACAGGGAATCCATGCGTATAAAGGAGTGCACGAATGGTCTGAAATGTCGACCCTGTTCGCTCCTGAGCATACAGCTTATCATGCGCTGACGCGAAGCTACCGCTCAACAATGGAGATCATTGAATTCGCCAACGGTATCCTTTCAGCCGGCGTACAGAGCCCGCTGCTGGCTGTGCCGGTGTTCCGCAGCGGTAATCCGGTCCGTCTGATCGATTACAGCGGTGAAGCGCCTAAGGCTGCCTCAGGAGCCTCTCAGCGCCTGAACGCAGTCAGAGCGGCGCTGGCTTCACTCTCCGGGCGTGAATACCGCACAGTGGCTGTGTTGACCCGCAGTCTGCGCGAAGCAGAGGAGCTGTACGCTGAGCTGGGAGCCCATTTCGCGGATCTCCATCTTATTGACGGGAGTATGACAGAGTATCACGGCGGGCTGTCGGTGCTGCCCGTCTATCTGTCCAAGGGACTGGAGTTCGACGCTGTCATTCTGGCGGATGCGGACACAGGCCATTACGGGGAAGCAGCCTGGGATGCGAAGCTGATGTATGTCGGCTGCACCCGTGCGCTGCATGAATTGTGGCTGCTGCATGGCGGGGACCTGCCTGCCTATGTGCAGACAGCAGGGGAAGAGACCGTCTCCGGCTGG
This sequence comes from Paenibacillus sp. FSL R7-0273, assembly GCF_000758625.1. Classification (NCBI taxonomy): domain Bacteria; kingdom Bacillati; phylum Bacillota; class Bacilli; order Caryophanales; family Paenibacillaceae; genus Paenibacillus; species Paenibacillus sp. FSL R7-0273. Next base: position 5,665,963 of record NZ_CP009283.1, on the reverse strand, counting down.
CCGGAGCCCGCAGCCCGGTAATTATATACACAAAGGACCGCCCTGATTATACAGGTGCGGTCCTTTTTATATGCCGGGGTCCCCTCAAAACAGCTGAGTATCTGCTAAGAGGAATTCCGCTTGGCAGGGGGATTTTGCGTCAGGCTTTAGCCGTCTATTCTCCGTTGCTGCTTTGGTCCTTGCCGCTGAAACGGAACCGTTCCACCTGCTGCTGCATGTCGGCTGCCATCCCCGACAGCGCCGTTGCCGATGAGGTGATCTCCTCCATCGAAGCCAGCTGCTCCTCTGTAGCTGCCGTTACGCTCTGGAACGAATCAAGTGCAGCTTTGGCAATGATGGCCATCTCCTGTACGGAGGCGGCAACCTCAGCCGAGCTGGCGGACATCTGCTCGGTGATGGCCGAGACTTCATGGATCTGCTCACCGACATGCCGGGTGGAGGTCTCAATCTGGGCGAAGGTCCTGCTTGCATCCTCGGTCAGATTCATTCCCTGCTCCACGTCCGCAGCCACTTTGAACCGCATCACATCATAGGCGCTGGCGATCAGCCCGACCATTTCAGAAATGGTCTCATGGATCTCTCCCGCACTGGACCTGGTAGCCTCGGAGAGCTTGCGGACTTCACCGGCGACAACGGCGAAGCCTCTGCCGTGCTCTCCGGCCCGGGCGGCTTCAATGCCGGCGTTCAGCGACAGCAGATTCGTCTGCTTGGCAATCGCGGTGATCGCGGTGCTTGTCTCGGCTACTTTGGCGCTTAGCGTGTTGAGCTGGGCAATCAGGGCGCCGGACTGATGGACGGATTCGCGGATGATCTGCATCTGCTCACCGACATGCTGCACTCTGGCGCTGCCTGTGTTCACATCCTGCTCAGTCAGCACTGCGGCACTAACAATGGACTGGGAAGCAGAAGCAATCTTCTGGATCGCTGCGGACATCTCATCCATGGTCGTCGCCACCTCCGAGGAGGCGTAGGCCTGGGTCTCCACGCCGCGCGTAGATTCCTCTACCAGCTCGGTGACATACTCGACAGCCCGGCTGTTTTCTCCGGTGCTTGCGGTAAGCTGCTCGCTGGCGGCAGCCAGATGTCCGGAGGTTTCAGCCACCTCCTGAACCATAGTCCGCAGGGAGGAGACCATCATGTTATAATTGGCGGCCAGCTCGCCGATTTCATCTGTCCGCCGGGTGTGCACTGCCTCATCCAGATAACCGCCGCTGACTCTTTTGGCTGAGTTGTTCAGCTGGATAAGCGGGGCGGTGATGTTACGGATAATGATAAAGGTGGCAGCCGCAGCCAGAACGAGGGCAACAGCCAGGACAAGCGCCGATTTCACCAGAATCGGATAAACCGCTCGGGTATATTCGTCTTCAGGGAGTACGGCAATCAGCTTGAAGCCGCTTAAGCCGTTGCTGATATAATATCCGGCCATTTCAGTTCCTGTGAGCTCATCCTCATAGGTGATTTCTCCTGCAGGACCGCCGGTCAGCGCTGCTGTCTGAACCTCGCTTACAGCGGTACCCGCATCCAGTGATGGATGGTAGATAACCTTATTCTGGCTGTCCAGAATATAGACGTATCCGCTAGAGCCGACGCTTACATTCTGGGCAAGCTCCATAAGCTCTGTTAGGCTGAGGCTGATGGTAACAGCCCCCTTCCCGTCAGGTAGGGCTCTTGAGATCGGCAGAATAAAGCTCTCCGTAACCCTGGAGAAAATGGGATCAATGAGCGAGGTTTTATCCGGAGCCTCCAGTGATTTAATGTACCAGTCTCTTTCACGCGGATCATAATCCTCAAGCTGTGAATCAGGGGAGAACATGTACTGGCCGGTGCTGTTGCCGACTGCAACGATATCTATCTCCGGATGCTCTGACTTGAACTGGTCAATGTGCTCCCGGATTGAAGCGGCATTTGCACCGGCGTTCATATCGCTGGAACTAAGCTGAAAGGCCAGGGTATTTACGTTGGCGATTTCCAGCTGAATCAGCTGGGAAAGGGTTTTGTCGAGCAGATGAATGCTTGAATTGGTGGTTTCCTCCATTTTGGAGCGCAGCTCTGATTCCGATGTAGACGTCGAGATGACCGTCAGAGCCAGCGAGGGCAGAAGAATAGCAGCGATCATAAACAGCATCAGCTCAGACCGGAGCTTTTTTAATTGGAAAATTCGCTTGAATACACGCCTCACTGCCGCCATATTACATTCCCCCGAAAGTTTTTTTGTAAAGCATAGGCCTCTATTCTCATAGAATTGATGCATATTTAAATACTTATTTCGACATAAATCGACCATATAATTAGTTATTTGTCAAAAAATATTTCCGGTTTTGGTGGAGAACGATTATAACTATTCTTGAACTTGTATCGATCCGGCAGCTATGGCTTAATAATAAGTGTCCGGCCGGGCAAGATTACTTCTGGAAGGAGGCTGATTGAAATGATTTCAGTATACGAGGTGGTTTCCGTCTAAGGGCGGAAATCCTGTTAAAGAGGAGGCCGCGAGGCCTCCTTACTTACAACACCTGAAGCGAGGCCGCCCCTCTGAGGGGAAATAAAATTGACTGTGAATGTAGACGCTAACCATAGGGTTTTATATAATGAACTTACGGTATTTACCAAATATGAGCTGAAGAAAGGAGGCAGGTGCAATGATTATTACTTTAAATGCGGCAATTGACGGACACAAAGGGACACACCTGTTGAAGGAGGAAACACAACGTGAGTTATGTAAATGGAAAGGATGTGCTCCCCCCGGGCCTGCTCGAAGAGCTTCAGGGATACATTCAAGGTGAATTGCTATACATCCCGAAGAAGACGGAGCAACGGGTAAGATGGGGTGAGAACAGCGGCTCCAGGCAGGAGATTGCCAGCCGCAACAAAGAGATTTTCTGCAGTCACAGCAGCGGCTGCTCGGTGAACGAGCTGCAGAAGAGATATCACCTCTCGGAAGAAAGCATCCGCAAGATTATTTCAAAAATGCGGCTGGCGATGAACCGCTAGCCTGAAATTTGAACAAAGAGCATGGCACCCGCTGAAGAGAGCGAGGTCATGCTCTTTCTATGTTTTGTGGTATGATAGGGGGAGGTATTCAGGCGCTGCATGTCTGAAAGTTAACAGCAAGGAAGTGGACTTATGGATTTATTCTCACTCGGGGACAATAGCGGAGGCGGACGGCTGCTTGCCGACCGTATGCGTCCGCAAAGTCTAGATGAATATATTGGCCAGGAGCATATTATCGGGCCGGGCAAGCTGCTGCGCAGGGCGATCGAGGCTGACCAGGTTTCGTCGATTCTTTTATATGGCCCTCCGGGCTGCGGCAAAACAACGCTGGCGCATATCATTTCCAAGCACACGCAGGGCGAGTTCGTCCGGCTTAATGCGGTTGAAGCCTCTGTCAAGGATGTGCGGGAGGTGATCGACCGCGCCCAGAGCAGCAAGGCGCTTTACGGCACTAAGACGATTCTGTTTCTGGATGAGGTGCACCGTTTTAACAGCTCCCGGCAGGATGCGCTGCTGCCTGCCGTTGAGAAGGGCACCATTATCTTTATCGGCGCGACGACAGAGAACCCGTTCCACTATGTGAACGGGGCCCTGATGAGCCGCTCCACGCTTTTCCAGCTGGAATCGCTGACCAGCGAGCACAGCATGGCAGCGATGCGGCGGGCACTGGCCGATGAGCAGCACGGGCTTGGCTTCATGCGGCTTGCGGCCGATGAAGACGCGCTGCTGCACATTGCAGCGATGGCAAACGGCGACATCCGGCGGGCGCTCAACGCGCTGGAGCTGGCGGCGATGACTACGGCGCCGGAGCCGGACGGCAGTGTGCACATCACACTGGCTGTGGCGGAGGAGTCCATCCGCCGGCCGATTGTCAAGGCGGACGAGTCCACCCAATACGATGTGCTGTCCGCCTTCCACAAAAGCATCCGCGGCTCCAGTGACGCCGCGCTGTTCTGGTTCCTGTATGCCGTCGAGAAGCTCGGCATGGACCCGATGACCTTTATCCGCCGGCTGATTGCAGCCTGCAGCGAGGATATCGGCCTGGCCAACCCGCAGGCCATGGTCCAGGCGGTCAGTGCGCTGGACGCCTACCGCAACAACGGCTGGCCGGAGGCAAGGCTCAATGTAACCCAGGCGATTCTGTTCGCAGTCGAAAGCCCAAAATCCGATGCGGTGGTTGCAGCAATCGCTAACGTCATGAATACTCTCGAAGAGCTGAAGTCTGCGGAGGTGCCGCTGCATTTACGCGATACGCACTATAAAGGCGCAGCAAAGCTGGGGCATGAAGGGTACCAGTACCCGCATAATTACCCGGGCCACTATGTCCGCCAGGAGTATTTGCCGAAGCAGATTGCCGGCAAGGTGTTCTATGAGGCCACCGAGCAGGGCAACGAAGCTAAGATCCGGCATAACCAAAGGCTGCGGCGCGGGCAATAAGCCGGAGAATTACTACTTGAACCGCCCGGGAAGTAACAAATAGGATAAGAGCCGCTGCTTGGCTGGGGGAGATGGTAATCCTTTGGCGCGAGGAGCGGCTTTTTCTTTCAGTCCGTATGATTTGCATTGCATTGAGTTACAAAAGCTGCTATTTTTCTGGAAAATACTACTATAGTCATATAGAAAAGCTCTCGGATATATGGTATATATTTACATAGAAAGAAAATCATCCTAAGAATTAGACCATGAAATGCACGTTGAAAGCGAGGTGGAAGATTCTTCTGACATTTTATTTGTTGTAATGGATGGTCCATCTGGGGAGGCGCAGTGCAGATATGCTATGGACAGAAGTGAAAATATGAATTGGAGGGAGCAGGGCTAGGATGGGCAAAGGGATCAGGAAAGGCTGGGCTTTATCCTTGAGCTTTATGTTAGCGGTTACATTTACAGGGACTGCCATTCATCCGGCTGTGGGGACAGCGGCGGCAAACGGTTATAATTATGCAGAGGCACTGCAGAAATCTATTTATTTTTACGAAACACAGCGTTCCGGCAAGCTGCCGGAGAATAACCGTGTAGAGTGGCGGGGAGACTCCGGGATGCTGGACGGTGCGGATGCGGGTCATGATCTGACAGGCGGCTGGTATGATGCGGGAGATCATGTGAAGTTCGGATTTCCTATGGCATATACAGCTACAATGCTGGCATGGTCAGTCTATGAGTACAAGGACGGGTATACACAAGCTGGTCAGCTGGAGGAAATCCTGGATAATATCCGCTGGGCAACTGATTACTTCATGAAGGCGCACACAGCTCCTAATGAGCTATGGGGGCAGGTTGGCAACGGGACGGCAGATCATAATTGGTGGGGAGCGGCAGAAGTGATGCAGATGCAGCGTCCCTCCTACAAAATTGACGCAGCTCATCCCGGCTCTGATCTCGCAGCAGAAACCGCTGCGGCGCTGGCTTCGGCCTCGATCATCTTCAGGGATTCGGACGCTGCGTATGCGGATGAGCTGCTGGTGCATGCAAGACAGCTCTATACCTTCGCTGATACCTACCGGGGCTCCTATTCAGACAGCATTACGGATGCCAAGCAGTATTACAATTCATGGAGCGGCTATGCCGACGAACTGAGCTGGGGCGGGGTCTGGCTGTATCTGGCAACCGGCGAGCAGACCTACTTGGACAAGGCCGTTGCCGCCAGCAATCTGTGGGGCACGAACCAGTCAGGGCAATGGGGCTATCAGTGGACACAGTCCTGGGATGACAAGCATTATGGTGCACAGCTGCTGCTGTCGCGTATTACCGGTGACACGAAGTTCATTCAATCCACCGAACGCAACATGCAGTACTGGACTACCGGCGTAAACGGCACAGGTGACCGCGTAGCATACACTCCAGGCGGGCTTGCGCATCTTGATCAGTGGGGGGCATTGAGATATGCTGCCAACCATGCTTTTCTGGCTTTTGTCTATGCAGACTGGGTCAACGATCCTGTAAAAGCAGAACAGGCACGCTCATTTGCTGAACGGCAGATCACCTATATGCTGGGCGACAATCCGCGGAACAGTAGCTACGTAATCGGCTTTGGCAATAATGCGCCTGAGCATCCGCATCACAGGACTTCCCATGGCTCATGGAGCGACAGCCAGTCGACTCCGGCTAATCACCGTCATATCCTTTATGGCGCTTTGGTGGGAGGCCCTTCCAAGATAGACACCTATTCCGATACCATCAGCGATTATGTCTCCAATGAAGTTGCAACCGATTACAATGCAGCGTTCACAGGAGCCTTAGCCAAAATGATGACACTGCACGGGCAGGGACAGCAGCCGCTTTCCTCCTTTCCGGCAGCTGAAACACCGGAGGATGAAATGTTTGTTGAGGCCTCAGTGAATGCCAGCGGCAGCCATTTTGTGGAGATCCGTGCGGTTATTAACAACCGTTCCGGCTGGCCGGCCCGGGCCAGTAAATCCATGTCATTCCATTACTACCTGGATTTAAGTGAAGCAGCAGCAGCCGGGTATGGACCTGAGGACATTACAGTAACGGCTGGCGGATATAATCAGGGTGCAACGGTATCTGCACTCCTTCCGTACGATGAAGCGAATCATATTTATTACACCAAGGTAGATTTTACCGGAACTCTCATTTATCCGGGAGGCCAATCTGCTTACCGCAAGGAGGTACAGTTCCGGATTGCCGGACCGCAGAATACGGCATTCTGGAATAATTCGAATGACTTCTCTTATCAGGGAATAGCAGGCGGAGGAGCTTTGCCGGTAAAAATGGCGAACATTCCGGTGTTTGATGCAGGAGTCCATGTATTTGGCGAAATGCCGCCCGGAGGCGGCCAGCCGGGTGAGCCGCAGGCACCGGCACGTCCTACTAATGTTGCAGTCACTGCAGGGAATGCCAGCGTCAGCCTGTCCTGGAATAAGGTCAGCAGTGCAACCGGATACGCAGTCAAGCGGGCAGAGGTAAGCGGCGGACCGTATACTGCAATTGCGAATGTGGCAGGAGGCACCAGCGCCTACACAGACAGCAGTGTGGTTAACGGAACGACTTATTATTATGTAATAACTGCATCTAACAATGTAGGAGAGAGCGTTGGGTCTCTACAAGTCAATGCCACACCGCAGGATGTACCGCCTCCGGCAACCGGTGATTTGCGGGTAGAATACCGTAACAACGATTCGAATACCGGGGACGGGCAGATGCGTCCGCAATTGCGTATCGTGAATACGGGCACTACAGCAGTGCCGCTGAGCGGACTGAAGCTACGCTACTACTTTACCGTTGACGGGGATAAGCCCCAGCAGTTCCATTGTGATTATGCGGTGGTTGGCAGCGGTAATGTGAACGGAACGTTTGTCAAGCTGGAGCCGTCGAAGAGCGGAGCGGATTCTTATCTGGAAATATCTTTTGGCACGGGTGCGGGAAGTATTGCAGCCGGAGGCAACAGCGGAGAAATCCAGGCACGCACCAATAAGACGGACTGGAGCAGCTATAACGAAACGGATGATTATTCCTACAGCGGAACACAATCAGCCTTTGCTGAATGGAGCAAAGTAACATTGTACCGTGACGGAGCACTTGTCTGGGGATTGGAACCATAATTTATCCAAGAGAGGAAGTCTGCCTACAATGATGAAATTGAGCTTATGCAAGAAGCCTGTTTCTTTGATCATGGCCTCAATTCTATTTCTCTCCCTTATTAGCGGTCTGTGTACCCTGAGCCCCCAAACCGCCAAAGCCGCCTCCGCAGAAGAGACACGGTTCCTGCAATTGTATGCCCAGCTGAAGGATCCGGTTAACGGGTACTTCTCAGCAGAGGGCATACCCTACCATGCAGTAGAGACGCTGATGAGCGAGGCTCCTGATTACGGGCATATGACGACCTCGGAAGCTTACAGCTACTGGATGTGGCTCGAAGTTCTGTATGGCCATCATACCGGAGACTGGAGTAAGCTGGAAGAAGCCTGGGACAATATGGAAAAGTATATTATTCCAATAAATGAAGGCGACGGCGTGCAGGAGCAGCCGACAATGAGCTTTTACAATCCGAACAGCCCGGCCACATATGCTTCAGAATTTGCCCAGCCGGATCAGTATCCCAGCTTGTTAAGCGGTAAGTACGCCGCAGGGAAGGACCCGCTGGATGCGGAGCTGAAGGCGGCTTACGGCAACAACCAGACCTACCTGATGCATTGGCTGGTGGACGTGGACAACTGGTACGGATTTGGCAACCTGCTCAATCCGTCACATACTGCCGCCTATGTAAATACTTTTCAGCGGGGCGAGCAGGAATCCGTGTGGGAAGCAGTCCCGCATCCATCACAGGATAACAAAGCATTCGGTAAAGCGAATGAAGGCTTCATAAGCCTGTTCACCAAAGAGAGCAGCGTGCCTTCCGCCCAGTGGCGCTACACCAATGCCACTGATGCTGATGCGCGGGCTGTACAGGCGATGTACTGGGCCAAGGAGCTCGGCTACAACAATACCGTCTATCTGAATAAGGCCAAGAAGATGGGCGACTATCTCCGGTATGGCATGTACGACAAATATTTTCAGAAGGTTGGCAGCGGTGCCGACGGAACTCCTGAAGCGGGAACCGGCAAGGATTCTAATCAATACCTGCTTGCCTGGTACACAGCCTGGGGCGGCGGGCTCGGCCAGAGCGGTAACTGGGCCTGGAGAATTGGTGCCAGCCATGCGCATCAGGGCTATCAGAATGTAGTTGCCGCCTATGCGCTTTCTGATCCGGAGGGAGGACTTGTTCCCTCTTCAGCAACGGCCGGACAGGACTGGAGCAATTCTCTGAAGCGCCAGCTTGAATTCTATACCTGGCTGCAATCTTCCGAAGGTGCAATTGCCGGAGGTGCAACCAACAGCTATGACGGCGCTTATAAAGCCTATCCGGCAGGTACGAGCACTTTCTACGGCATGGCCTATGACGATGCGCCGGTCTATCATGATCCCCCGTCCAACAACTGGTTCGGGATGCAGGCATGGAGTGTTGAACGCATAGCTGAGCTGTATTATATTCTCGCTTCAAGCGGGGATACTTCCTCGGAGAACTTTCGGATGGCTAAACAGGTTATAGAGAATTGGGTGGACTGGTCATCGGATTATGCTTTTGCCGGAAGCAGACCAGTAACAGATGCTGAGGGGTATTATCTGGATAGTGCGGGCAACCGTATTCTCGGAGGAGATAACCCGCAGGTAGCTACAGTTGCCGCTCCGGGAGAGTTCTGGATTCCCGGAAATGTGGAGTGGGCGGGCCAGCCGGATACCTGGACCAGCTTCGCAGCCAGTGACGGCAACAGTAATTTAAAGGCCGTTACCAAGAATCCGAGCCAGGATACCGGCGTGCTTGGCAGCTATATTAAGGCGCTTACCTTCTTTGCTGCCGGTACGCAGGCTGAGCACGGTAGCTATACCGCTCTTGGCGGGCAGGCGCAACAGCTGGCTAAGGCTTTGCTGGATACCGCCTGGGGCTATAATGACGGAGTAGGCATTGCGACAACGGAGAGCCGCGGCGATTATTTCCGCTACTTTACCAAGGAAGTCTATTTCCCAAGCGGCTGGACAGGAACATTCGGACAGGGTAATGCCATTCCGGGCAGTGCTACAGTTCCATCCGACCCAGCCAAAGGGGGAAGCGGTGTTTATGCCAGCTATACAGATATCCGTCCGGATATCGTGAACGATCCTGACTGGCAGTATCTGCTTGATAAATACAACTCCTCTTACAATACCGTTACCAAGCAATGGGATAACGGGGCGCCTGAATTTACCTACCACCGTTTCTGGTCCCAGGTAGATATGGCAACAGCCTATGCCGAATATGACCGGCTGATTAACGACAGTAACGGACCGGTTGAGCCGGCTGCTCCCAAAGCACCGTCCAAGCCTAATGCGACTGCAGGTAACAACAGTGCTCTGCTAAGCTGGAATAAGGTGAACGGTGCGGACAGCTATACCGTGAAACGGGCGGTTACGAGCGGAGGCCCGTACACGGATGTTGCTTCAGTTACGCAGGTAACTTACAGTGACACTACTATAGTGAACGGAACGACTTATTATTACGTTGTCAGTGCCTCTAACAGCACCGGAACGAGCCCGGACTCTCCAGAGGTGAGCGTCAAACCGGCTGCGGTACCTATTCCGGCCGTAGGAGATCTGGTGGTACAGTACAAGACCAGTGATACCAATCCGGGGGATAACCAATTCCGGCCGCAGCTGCGGATCGTGAACAACGGTACGACTTCCGTGTCGCTCAAGGACGTGAAGCTGCGCTATTATTACACGATCGATGGCGAGAAAGATCAGCAGTTTAATGTGGATTATGCGACATTGGGCGGAAGTAATGTACTCGGAGGTTTTGTAAAGCTTACTCCTGCGGCAACAGGTGCGGATTATTATGTGGAGATTTCTTTTACAGCAGGTGCAGGAAGCCTGGCTCCGGGAGCCAATACCGGGGAAATCCAGCTTCGCATCAATAAAACAGACTGGAGCAATTATAACGAAGCTGGTGACTATTCATATGATCCGTCCAAAATTTCGTTCTCGGACTGGGAACGCGTGCCGCTGTACTTGAACGGTACACTGGCATGGGGGCTGGAGCCTTAATGCTGTCTAAGTGTTAGAACCAGAGCCGCAGGTGCCGGTATATTCGGGCTTGCGGCTTTTCCTCTCATGATCACCTGTATCCTTAGGATGCTACGCAAAATAAATGCAAAAAATGACAAATTCCCTAATTTCGAAGTCGAAATTTGTCGTATTTGTCATATTAATTAACATGAAAATATTTTTTTATTGAAAAATGATTGATAATTTACCATGAGTCAATTAGAATAAACTCTAACATTCAGGGATTGCTTCCATAATAATCCTAAAATTTAAAGTACAGTTGGTTGGTAGGGTTACTGTATGTGACATCTTCCTGCCCTTTATAAAAAATCCTGGTGTTAGGGTGATGAATTTGAGTGAAGATTTACTGCGAATCGAGAATTTGACGACATCCTTCAGAATTGCAGACGATTATTATGCTGCAGTTGATGATGTGACGCTCACGGTGAAGAAGAATGAGATTCTGGCGATCGTGGGAGAATCGGGGTCGGGTAAGAGCGCCCTTGCTTTTTCTATAATGGGTCTGCACACAAAGGCAAGAATTGAAGGGAAAGTAATTTACAAAGGCCAGGATATTGTCCAAATGTCTCCCGGCATGCTGAATAAGGTCCGCGGCAAGGAAATGTCGATGATTTTCCAGGACCCTTTGGCTGCATTAAATCCGCTAATGATCATAGGCCAGCAGATTGAAGAAGTACTGCTGCTTCACGATACCGGCCTCTCCAAGAAACAGAGAAAAGAAAAGGTGCTTGATCTGTTGACCAAAGTGGGCATCCCCCGCCCTGAACATACATACCATCAATATCCGTACGAATTATCCGGCGGTATGCGCCAGCGGGTCATTATCGCCATTGCGATTGCCAACGGTCCGCAGCTGCTCCTCGCCGATGAGCCGACCACTGCGCTCGATGTGACGATTCAGCTGCAGATTCTTGAGCTGATCAAGAAGCTGAAGGAGGACATGGAGGCCGGAATTATTCTTATTACCCATGATCTCGGGGTTGTCAGTGAGATGGCAGACCGGGTGGCAGTCATGTATGCCGGCCAGATTGTTGAAATTGCCGACATTTACACGCTGACCTCTAATCCGCAGCATCCGTACACCAGATCCTTGTTTAATTCCATTCCTACAGTAAAAGAAGTCAAGTCAAGGCTGCATGTGATCCAGGGGATTGTGCCTTCGCTCAAGAACCTGCCGCGTACCGGCTGCCGGTTTGCAGCAAGAACGCCATGGATTGATGCCTCCGCGCATGAGGAGAATCCGCAGCTGCACGAAATTGCTCCGGGCCACTTTGTCCGCTGCACCTGCTACAGACATTTTCATTTCCCGGAGAGCACGGAGGAGGCTGGCACCAATGGCATTGCTTGAAGTTAAAGATTTGCAGGTTCATTTTCCGATCAGAGGCGGGATTTTCAGCCGTCAGGTTGGTGAAGTCAAGGCGGTTGACCGTGTTAACCTTTCTATCGAAGCAGGGCAGACCTATGGTCTTGTCGGAGAATCCGGCTCGGGTAAAACGACTACCGGCCGGGCCATCATCGGACTGAACCAGATTACGGGCGGCAACATCCTGTTCGAAGGCATTGATCTGGCCTCCAGAGGGGCCCGCAAGCAGGATAATATCCGCCGCGAAGTACAGATGATTTTTCAGGACCCGTATTCCTCGCTTAATCCGAAAAAACGGGTGCTGGATATTATCGCTGAGCCGCTGCGTAATTTCGAGAAGCTGTCCCCGCAGGAGGAAATGCGGAGGGTGCAGGAGCTGCTGGAGCAGGTTGGCCTTAGTGCGGACAATGTTCTTAAATATCCGCATGAATTTTCCGGCGGCCAGCGCCAGCGTATCGGGATTGCCCGCGCGATTGCCCTGAAGCCCAAGCTGATTATTGCCGATGAGCCTGTCTCGGCGCTGGATGTATCGGTACAGGCGCAGGTGCTCAACTTCCTGCGGGATATTCAGAAGGAGCTGAATTTGACGTATCTGTTCATCAGCCATGATCTCGGAATTATCCGGCATATGTGTGACCGTATCGGTATTATGTACAAGGGCCGTCATGTTGAGGAAGGTACGCCTGAGGATATTTTTGACAATCCGCACCATATTTATACCAAGCGTCTCATCGCGGCAATTCCGGACATCGATCCTCTACAGCGCGAGGAACGGAATACCTTCCGCCGGTCCGTAAGTGAAGAGTACGAAAACGCCTACCGGAGCCATTTCGACCAAGACGGCCTGGCTTACCCGTTACGATCCATTTCCGATACCCATATGGTGGCTATGCCCGAGAAAGGTTGAGACGTATGTGGAAGATTATTGTACGAAGACTGTTAATTATGATTCCCCAGGTATTTCTGTTAAGTATTCTCGTATTTCTGATGGCCAAATCCATGCCGGGCGATGCACTCACCGGGATGCTTGATCCGAATATCGACCCTGCAGCGATTGAGGCAATGCGGGAAAGGCTGGGACTGAATGATCCCTGGCACATCCAGTACTGGAACTGGATCAGCAATGCCGTTCAAGGCGACCTTGGCCAGTCCTTCAACTTCAAAATGCCTGTGACTGAGCTGATTGGCCAGCGGATGATGAACACCCTGTGGCTGTCGCTTGCCACGCTGATCCTTACATATTTGATTGCCATCCCGCTTGGCATCATCAGCGGACGCTTCAATGATACATGGGGCGACCGTCTGATCACCGGCTATACCTATATCGGTTTCGCTGCCCCGCTGTTCATTGTAGCGCTTGTAATGCTCTGGATGTTCGGCTTCTATTTCTCCTGGTTCCCTACCGGGGGAAGCGTATCGCCTGGTGCGGTTCCCGGCACCTTCAGCTATGTGCTCGACAAAATATATCATTTGCTGCTGCCGGCCTTATCTATCGCGTTAATTACGACTGTAGGTACTGTCCAGTATCTGCGTAACGAAATTATTGATACGAAGCAGAAGGATTTTATTCTTACCGCCAGAGCAAAGGGTGCCTCCGAATCGCGGGTCTACAACCGCCATATTCTGCGCAACTCGCTGCTGCCGATTGCCGCCTTTTTCGGATATGAGCTGACAGGGCTCATCGGGGGGACCATCTTTGTAGAAAGCATCTTCAGTTATCCCGGCATGGGCCAGCTGTTCCTGGGCTCGATCGTCATCCGCGATTTCACCGTGGTGACGGCACTGGTGCTGTTGTATGGGATTGCCACCATCATCGGCTCCCTGCTGTCCGATATCATATTAAGCATTGTTGATCCGCGCATCCGGATTAAATAAGGATCAGAACTTACACTGAGGTGAAATGAAATGGCAAAGTCAAGCGCTGAGCTCTCGCTCCCGCACAATATCACAAAAAGTCCGTCAGGCTGGAGCATCATCTGGCGGGAAATTTTCAAAGATAAGCTGGCACTGGTATCCCTGATTTTTTTGGGTCTGATCTTTCTCGGAGTGTTCGGGACAGCCCTGTTCCTCAACCAGGAGGAGATTGTAAGGGTTGATCTGTTTTCACTATATAAAAAGCCTTCGGCCGAGTTCTGGCTGGGTACCGACTATGGCGGCCGGGATGTATTCGGTCAGCTTATTATCGGTACACGCAACTCGCTGAGCATCGGAATTATGGTTACTCTGATGACCGGAATTATAGGAATAACAGTCGGGCTGGTTTCCGGGTACTTCGGCGGCCTTATCGATAACCTGTTCATGCGTCTGGTTGACTTCTTCATGATTCTGCCGATGCTGATGATGGTTATCGCCTTCGTAACGGCTGTTCCGAAATACAACACGCTGACCTTTTCGCTCATTATGACCGCCTTCCTGTGGATGGGGATCGCGAGGCTGATCCGCTCCAAGACGCTGCAGGAAAAAGAGCTGGAATATGTCCAGGCTTCCCGGACACTCGGCTCCTCCCATCTTAAGATTATCTTCAAACAGGTGATGCCGAACCTCAGCTCGATCATTATCGTAACGATGACCCTGAATCTTGCGGCTAACATCGGACTTGAGTCAGGCTTGTCCTTCCTTGGCTTCGGATTTCCAGAAAGCACGCCGAGTCTGGGTACGCTGGTCAGCTATGCCCGCAACCCGCAGACGCTGGAGTCCAGATGGTGGATTTGGTTACCCGCATCACTGCTGATCTTAGTGTTGATGTTGAGTATAAATAATGTCGGTCAGGCGCTGAAGCGTGCGACGGACGCAAGACAAAGAAAAGGATAATAAGGGAGGAAGAAACAAGTATGAAAAAAAGAAAAACCGCCAAGACCATGCTGGTAAGCCTGCTGCTGGTGCTGTCGCTCGCAGTAACTGCCTGCGGCTCCGGCAACAATGAGGCTGCTGAGCCTTCAGCAACCACTGCAGCTACAGATGCTGCTGCTACTGCCGCTCCAACAACTGCACCTGCAGCAGAAGACGGGCTCTACAACATCGCAGATTTCAGCAATGTTAAATCGAACCAGGGTGAAGCCATTGAAGGCGGCACACTCAACTTTGGCCTTGTATCTGATACTCCCTTTGAAGGAACTTTGAACTTTAACTTCTATTCCGGTGCTCCGGATGCTGAGGTACTTGAATGGTTTGACGAAGGCCTGCTGACATGGGATAAAAACTATGTGTACACCAATGACGGCGCGGCTACCTATGAAGTCTCTGAAGACGGACGCACGTTCACCTTCACGATCCGCGACAATGTAAACTGGCATGACGGCAAGCCGGTTACGGCTGAGGATTGGCTGTTTGCCCATGAAGTTATTGGTAACCCGGCTTATGACGGTCCGCGTTACGGTTCTGACTTCACCAACATTGTCGGTATGGAAGAGTATCATGCCGGTACAGCAAAGACAATCTCCGGGATCAAGGTACTTAACGAGAAGCAGCTGGAGATTACTTATGTTAAATCGACTCCTTCCCTGCTGACAGGCAGTATCTGGTCTTATCCGCTGGCTAAGCATATCTTTGGAGCAATGGATGTTGCCAAGATCTCTGCTTCCCCTGAGGTCCGCCAGAAACCAGTCGGTTTCGGTCCGTTCAAAGTAGAAAGTATCGTACCGGGTGAATCTGTAGTGTATGTGAAGAATGAAGATTACTGGCGCGGTGCTCCTAAGCTGGATAAGGTTATTCTGAAGGTAGTTCCTCCGACAACTGTTGTACAGGAGCTTAAAGCTGGTAACATCGATATTGTCGACAGCTTCCCGATTGACCAGTTCCCTGATAACTCCGGTTTGTCGAACGTTGAATATCTGGGCGCGATTGACCGTGCCTACACTTATGTAGGATTTAAGCTTGGTAAATGGGATGCAACTAAAAATGTAGTTGCACCAGATCCTAATGCCAAAATGGCAAATGTAGCTCTGCGTAAAGCAATGTGGCAGGCAGTTGATAATGATGCTGTCGGCAAAAACTTCTATCACGGCCTGCGCTGGAATGCTACAACACTGATTCCGCCATCCCATCCTGAATTCCATGACAGCAGCAATCCTGGTATGCCTTATGATCCTGAAGCAGCGAAGCAGACACTTGAAGCTGCAGGCTTCAAGATGAACGGTGAATTCCGTACCAATCCGGACGGCAGTCCGCTGACTATCAATTTCATCTCCATGACAGGCTCGGATATTGCTGAGCCGCTGGCCCAATATTATGTGCAATCCTGGAAAGCAATCGGTCTGAATGTTACGCTGGAAATGGTTGAATTCAATACCTTCTATGACCGCGTAGGCAGCAACGGTGAAGATGATCCTACAGTTGACGTCTACCAGGGTGCCTGGACAGTGGGTATCGACGTAGATCCGCAAGGTCTGTATGGCCGTGATGCGATCTATAACTTCCCGCGGTATGCCAATGAAGAGAGCGACCGTCTGATGGCTGAAGGCGTATCTGAAGCCGCATTTGATGTAGAGAAGCGTAAGGAAATCTATAAAGAATGGCAAGCGCTGATGGTTGAAGAAATCCCTGTATTCCCAACCCTGTACCGTGCTGCACTGGTTCCGGTTAACAACCGTGTCCTGAATTATGCTATTGGCGACGGAACTGGCGTCTATAGATATGGAATTGCAGTGTCCGCTGATAAGGGCATTGCTGCACAATAATATTTGTACCCGCAATTAATAAAAATCCCTTTGGCCTAGGCCAAAGGGATTTTTGTATTCCAGCCAAATGCGGCTGATGAACTGACTATAATATCGAAAGGGAATTAGCCTTGCGGCTGGGGAACAACCTTCCGCGCTGCTTCAATCGTCCCGCCGCCCAGGCACTGCTCGTCCAGGTAGAATACAACCGCCTGTCCCGGAGTGATCGCCTTCTGCGGTACATCAAACAGCACATCTAAGCTGCCGTCTTCCCGCGCCGTCAGCGTGACACCCTGATCAGGCTGACGGTAGCGGAACTTGGCAGTACACTTCAGCGGTGCGTCTCCAGGCACCAGCGTCCGGCCGTCGATCCAGTTCACGCCTGAAGCGGTCAGGCTGGTGGAGTACAGGCTGGGATGCTTGTCTCCCTGCACAACATAGAGAATATTCTTCTCCAGGTCCTTCTCGGCAACAAACCAAGGCTCGCCGTTACCGGAGCCCCCGATTCCGAGCCCCTGCCGCTGTCCCAGCGTGTAGTACATCAGGCCGTCATGCCGGCCCTTGACCTCACCGGTGGCAATATCGACCATATCTCCCGACTGCGCCGGCAGATACTGGCTGAGGAATTCACGGAAATTGCGCTCACCGATGAAGCATACTCCGGTGCTGTCCTTTTTCTTCGCAGTATACAGTCCGGCTTCCTCGGCGATTCTCCGCACCTCCGGCTTCGGCAGATGGCCGATCGGGAACATAGCCTTTGACAGCTGGCTCTGGTTCAGCGCGTTCAGGAAGTAAGTCTGATCCTTATTATTGTCCACGCCGCGCAGCAGCCTGAAGGTGCCGTCTTCGTCCACAACACGGGCATAGTGGCCGGTTGCCACATAATCCGCACCGAGCTGCAGCGCTTTGTTCAGGAACTCCCCGAATTTGATCTCCCGGTTGCACATAACATCCGGATTAGGAGTCCGGCCTGCCTTATATTCATCAAGGAAATAAGAAAAGACTTTATCGAAGTATTCCTTTTCAAAATTAACGGTATAGTAAGGAATATCGATCTGCTCGCATACACGGCGCACATCCTCAGCGTCGGTCTCGGCAGTGCACACTCCGAATTCGTCGGTATCATCCCAGTTCTTCATAAAGATGCCGATGACGTCATAGCCCTGCTGTTTGAGCAGAAGCGCTGTAACGGAGGAATCAACTCCTCCGGACATGCCGACAACGACACGTGTATCCTGTTTAGCCTTTGTCATTCCAATCACCATTTTCTATGCACAAAATACCGGTTATCTGAACTGAACACCCGGCTCATTTCGTATTATAACATACCTGTCTACTCTTAACTGCCTGAGGACTAAGGAATTTGGTGCAGAAACAGCGGAGATTTTGACAATTTGTCCACCACTGGCGAACATTCCGCCAAAAAAATGACTTAAACGCTGCAAATGTGTCCGCAGATATGATAACATAAGCATAGAGCAAACATCGGAATACGTTGATATGACATTTCTCATAATGTCTACTTAGCTTATTGTGAACTACAACTGCAGCAATTAAACCGAAAGAGGTGCCCCTTTGAAAATATCAACAAAAGGACGTTACGGATTAACCATTATGATGGAGCTGGCCCTTAAATTTGGCGAAGGCCCAACCTCCCTGAAAAGCATTGCCGAGAAGAACGGCCTGTCCGAGCATTATCTGGAGCAGCTGATTGCACCGCTCCGCAACGCCGGACTGGTAAAAAGCATCCGCGGAGCCTACGGCGGTTATATCCTGTCCCGTGATTCCGCGACCATCACCGCCGGAGATATTATCCGTGTGCTGGAAGGACCGATTTCGCCGGTCGATTTCACCGAGGAGGATGACCCGGCCAAGCGTGACCTCTGGCTGCGCATCCGCGACGGCATTGCCGACGTGCTTGACTCCACCACGTTGTCGGACCTCATTAATTATAAAGAGGAAAGTAAGGCCGATAACTACATGTTCTACATCTGAGCTGGCCTTTAACCCGTTTTTCCCTTTGGGAAAAACGGGTTTTTAAATTTAGACAATCTGCTAACTAAACATTAGCGGCAAAAAGAATACTAAAAAAATAATAAGCACGATTACACTGCTTATTCTGCTCATCATGAGGTAAGCGTCACTGGGTTCGCTATCCCCTTTTGTCATCCAGCCATAACGCATCTGCCATCCTAATGCCGGAAAGAAAATATTCAGCAGGGCCAGCAGCACAAAAAGAAGAGCGAAGATTACCATATTCACCAACTCCTTTAAGTTGTGATAAACACCTTACTTTCAAAGAAGTACGAATAAACAGCTTGAAAGTTTCGGCCGGTGAGGACGTCAGGCGGGCTGCTGCCGGATTTCTGAATGCGAGTCCTGGCCCGTTGACGTCTTTCCGGCAAAACATTAAAATAGTACTTGAACAGAAGGGCGATGGAGTTCGCCGTTAACTGCCGCGAGGCTAATGACTCCTACCAGCGAAGCAATTTTCCTGGTAGGAGTCTATTTTTTTACATACCTAACTTTATTGTGAAGGGAAGAGCAGAAATGGCTCCGTGGAGGCAACGATGGTCTGATAGTACTGAAAAATGGTGGTTTGCCGCAGCGCTCGGAACTCTGCTCAAATGGATTGTACTGGGCAGCGGAGTGGGGGTGCTCGCCGGTACTGCATCCGCTTTTTTTCTGAAAAGCCTGGATTATGTAACCGGGGTCAGAGCGGCCAATCCCTGGCTGCTGTTCCTGCTTCCGCTGGGAGGGGCGCTGGTCAGCTATCTGTATTCCAGATACGGGGGCAGCAGTGCGAAGGGGAATAACCTGATCCTGGAGCAGGTCCATAATGCCAGTGAGACCGTACCGCTGAGAATGGCTCCGCTTGTATTATTCGGAACACTGATCACTCATCTGTTCGGCGGCTCAGCCGGGCGGGAGGGGACTGCAGTGCAAATGGGCGGGAGTCTGGCTGAGTGGTTTGGCAGAATGCTCAGGGTGAAGCCTGCTGACCGGAGGATTTTGCTCATTTGCGGGATCAGCGGCGGGTTTGGCTCGATTTTCGGGACACCTTTGGCAGGAACGGTGTTTGGCCTGGAGGTGCTTGCGATCGGGCTGATCAGCCAGGAGGCGCTTATCCCCGCGTTTATTGCCAGCTTTACCGGCAATCTCACTGCAGCCTCACTGTGGGGCGTAACCCATCTGCATTATCCGATCGGCGAGATTCCAGCGCTTTCTGTGCCGGTGCTGCTTAAGGTGGTGCTGGCTTCTGTCCTGTTCGGGCTGGCAGGCGTGCTGTTCAGTGAGCTGACTCATGCATTGAAAAAGGGGTACACCCGCCTGTTCCGTAATCCTGTGCTCAAAAGCGCTGCCGGAGGTGTGGTAATCATTATTCTGGTGTATGTGCTGGGAACCCGGGATTATCTTGGGCTGGGGCTGCCGCTGATTGAGGCTTCATTTACCGGAGAGGTCACGCCGTTTGCTTTTCTGGGCAAGCTCGTATTCACAGCGCTGACGCTTGGAGCCGGCTTTCAGGGCGGGGAGGTTACTCCATTATTTGCGATCGGTGCGACATTGGGGCATTCGTTGTCGGGGCTGCTGCATTTATATGGCCCTTTTCTGGCCGCGCTCGGGTTCATCGCCGTGTTCTGCGGTGCCGCCAATACGCCAATTGCCTGCTTTTTGATGGGGATTGAGCTATTTGGGGGAGACGGGGCGGTTTATTTCTTTATTGCCTGTCTTGTGAGCTATTTATTCTCAGGACATACCGGAATTTACACCTCACAGCAAATCGGCATCTCAAAAAGCCCGCTCTGGTCCTTCCCGGAGGGGACGACACTGGCGCAGGCAAAGCGGCACAAAAAGAAGGATGGCGGTTCGGCTTAGATATTGCAGGACCTGATACCCGGAGTCCCCGCACCAGGAAGTTTACTGTCTTCTTACCTGTAGGTGACATTCCGGAAACAAAGTGCTGTTAGACTATGAGTATCCCCAAAAAGTATGTAACGTTCGTTCATGTCCCTCTTGAAGCCCTGCCGGTTGCGGCGGGGTATTTTTTTGTCCGTTAAAGCGCAGGAGGAGGTCATAAATAGATGAGAGTGTAAGTGGGGAATAGGGCTGGAGGGATGCACAATTATAATCTTTTGTAGCGTTTAATGGTCCAAAAAGGCAGTGTTAACAAGCCTGCGTCGGTTTTGAACTCGAAGGAATTTGCCGTATGATTCTTTTCGCCTGTGCCTTTATAGGTTTCGCCGCTGATCAGATGGATCTCTAGCAGAGCCCCTTCAGCGATCGCCTGTTGAAGTTTTGAATTTTGCAAAATCAGGTCTCCTTACTATAAGCTGTTTGAAAAAATACTATGAGTTTTATTAAACCAACGCTCTGCTGTTTACTCGCGAAAAATGATATTTGACAAAGTTGTAATGTTTCTGTTGAAAGACCATCCGCCTCGGCATGACCAGTAAGTCATAAATGGTATCTATGTAGTGTAGTGCATAATGCGTAAAAATGGAATCTCTACAGAAGAGCAATGTCTGGAAAAATATGCTGCTTCCCGTTGTGCTCAAGCTTGCTTAACAAGCTCCGGATAATCATTGCGCACATTCCCGACCGCTGCAGATACGGGATAAGCAGTCATTTGAGCGGCATCATAAGGCTTAAGCAGCCGGAGCAGGGAAGGGATATCCTCATTGCTGCGGTCAAGCCACTCTGCTTCAGCCTCAGGCGCAAGGATAACCGGCATTCTGCTGTGAATGTCAGCCATCAGGCTGTTTGCTCCGGTGGTTATAATGGTGCAGGTGCTCAGCCGGTTGCCGGCAGCATCAATCCGCATATCATATAATCCTGCCAGTGAAAAAATACCGCGGTCCCGCAGCGTAATCCGCATCGGCTGCTTGCCGTCCGGCAGCTGCTTCCATTCATAAAAGCCGTCTACTGGAATGATGCAGCGCCGCGAACGGACCAGCCCTTTGAAAGCAGGCTTCTCCAGCAGCGTTTCAGCGCGGGCATTGATCATTTTGCTGCCTATACGCTCATCCTTCGCCCATGAAGGAACCAGCCCCCAGCGGAGCTCGCCCAGCCTGTTGCGGCTGCCGTCATGAATGACTGCGGGGATCTGCTGCACCGGTGCTGCATTATACTTGGGAGTGTAATTCACCAGCGGTGTACCTTCTATAAAGTAACGGAGCATTAATTCATCCAGGGTCACTGTAATGGTATATCTTCCGCACATGACTTATCCTCCTCCTATTTACGCCAAAACTATTTGTTATTATAATTCATGCTGTGTATGCACGTGAAGAGACCAAAAGGAGGAAGTCCTGTGATTCTGGTAAGCTCCTGCCTGGCAGGGATGAAGGTAAGATACAACGGTACAGATTGTCTGGAAAATCGCCTGAAGGCTCTCCTTGACAGCGGCCGGGCGGTTGCAGTCTGCCCCGAGCTGCTGGGCGGGTTCGTAACGCCGCGGGAACCGGCTGAAATTACCGGCGGGACAGGCAGGGATGTACTGGACGGCAGAGCCAGGGTGATAGACCGCTCAGGAAAGGATGTTACCGCGATGTATCTGGAGGGAGCACAGATTACTCTGGATACAGCACTCAAATTCAGTGTGTCCACCGTAGTGCTCAAGCAAAACAGCCCCTCCTGCGGAAGTGCTTTTATCTATAACGGTGAATTTACAGGTATCAAAATGTCCGGTGAGGGCGTTACAGCCGCCCTGCTGCGGAAGAACGGCATTGAGGTCATATCCGAGCAGGAGCTTGCGGACAGGCTTGGAGAATTGGAGTGACAGATGTTACAACATTGTGTTCTTTACCGGGTGGTAAAAGAATGCATTCAGCAGTATAATCTAGAAGCCTTAAGAAATCCTGAAAGTATCTTTCGAGAAGCGGAGAAAACCATATGAAATCCATCTATTTGGACCATGCCGCCTCAACCCCGGTTCATCCGGAGGTGGCCAAGGTCATGTATCATATATTGACTGAAGAATACGGCAATGCGTCCAGTGTGCATCATTCCGGACGTTCCGCCAAAAGAATTGTTAACGGCGCGCGCGATGCAATTGCGGGCTTTTTGGGCTGTGCGCCGGATGAATGGGTGTTTACCAGCGGCGGCACCGAAAGTGACAACCTGGCGCTGCTCGGCGCTGCGGCTGCCACTGTATCGAAAGGTAAACATATCATTACTACTGCTATTGAGCATCATGCGGTCCTGCATACCTGCGAGGAACTGGAGCGGCAGGGCTATTCCATCACCTATCTCCCGGCAGATTCCACAGGAAGGGTGTCGGTTTCGGATGTTGAAGCGGCCCTGCGGGAAGACACCGTTCTGATCAGCGTGATGTTCGCCAATAATGAGGTTGGAACAGTCCAGCCGGTTGAAGAGATCGGCAGGCTGGCTGCCGGGCGGGGTGTCCTGTTCCATGTCGATGCTGTACAAGCTCTCGGCATAGTACCGATCGTCCTCCGGGAGCTGCCGGTGGATTACATGAGCTTCTCCGCCCACAAAATCAACGGACCGCAGGGCATCGGCGGCCTGTATGTACGGCGCGGTGCGCCGCTGCTTCCAAGGCAGCACGGAGGGCTGCAGGAGCGCGGCAGACGGGCCGGAACGGAGAGCCTGGTCGGTGCAGCCGGATTTGCCAAAGCGGCGGAGCTGGCGGTCCAGGGGCTTGAGGAGCGCCGGGAGAAGGCGCTGCTGCTGCGCAGCACACTGCTCGGTGAGCTGGACAAGCGGATTGGTCAAGACGGCTATACGGTCAACGGCAATCTGCAGCATTTTTTGCCAAATATTCTGAATATCAGCTTTGCCGGAGCAGGTACGGATGTGATGCTGATGAGCCTGGATATGGAGCGGATCGCAGCAGCCAGCGGCTCAGCCTGCACCTCAGGATCCCTTGAAATTTCCCATGTTCTGCAGGCTATGAAGCTTCCTGAGGAACTTTTGCGTTCAGCGATTCGTTTTAGCACCGGTTTGGGTAATACTAAGGAAGAAATAGAGTGCGTTACCCAAAAAGTTGAAACCATTCTGAAACGGCTGCGTAAAAAGGGCTAGGGATTGCTTTGGCTCCGGCGCCTGTTTCAGTGATAATAGGAGGCCTTGGCATTGAAACTTCAGGATTTGATTGGCCTCACAGTATATGAAGTCGAAGAAGGCAATGAGGTCGGCAAGCTTGTCGATTGTATGCTGGATTCAAACTGGAATATTACGGGTATTGAACTGGAAAGCAAATCTTTTTTTTCCAGTCATGTGAAAGTTGTGGCATGGGAAGATATTGTCGCTTATGGCGAAGATGCTGTCATGATTCGCAGTAAAGACTCGATTATTAAGGCCGACACTGACCATATACCATATACTTTTCTTTCGGGAAAGAACAAACTTAAGGATTTGCAGGTGCTGACGGCATCAGGAACAAACCTGGGGCGAATCTCTGATGTTTATTTTGACCAAAAGTTGGGAAACACAATAGTAGCGCTGGAAATCAGTGACGGGCTTGTAACGGATTTGATAGAAGGCCGCAAATGGCTGCCTTGTTCTGAAGAGATGTCCATTGGGGAGAATGCCGTACTGGTTCCTGCAATGAGCGAAGAACGGCTACAAAAAGCCATTAATATTGTTAACGGATAGGTGGAATGTATGATATGAAGTGTCCAAACTGCAACTCCAAGGATATCGGCAAGATCGGTTCACACCAGTTCTACTGCTGGGGCTGTTTTATTGAATTAACGGTCAACGGTGAAAAAATGTCGGTTTATCAGGTTGAAGAAGACGGCACGCTCAGCTCGCTTGACGATCTGTTCTCAGGCGACGATATGACTCAGGATTTCCCGCAAATTCACGCATCCTCCTGATTTTGCGTTCTCGCTGCGGATTAAGCGGGTACATATGAAGAGCTTCTAAGCGTCAATTTCCTTTCAGCATATGGAATGCTGAGGGTTTTTGGCGCTTTTTTCGTTGTCTGACAGATGCTGAAATATAGGGCCGGCGGTTAATTTCACGGCCGTATACATATACTTATCTACGAAGCCTGTCCGGACACTGGCGGGCTTATTGATGGGATGTGTGTATTAAGGAGGTGCCTGTCGTGGAGCAATGGTCGCAGAGCAAGTGGTTCTGCTGGATGACCGGTGTGCTGCTTGGGCTGATTATTTTGTATTTTGTCTGGCTGCTCCGTCCGATGCTGCAGGGGATTGTTGTGTTTCTAAAAGCTATTCTGGCGCCGTTTCTGGCCGCTATGATCATATCCTATGTTCTGAATCCGGTGGTCAGGATGCTGGCCGGACGGAAAATGCCGCGCAGCGTGGCAGTGCTGCTGATCTATACCGTATTCCTGACTATGCTCGCTGTAATTGCGATCAATCTGATTCCGATGTTCATCGAGCAGCTTGAGGAGCTGAATGAGCATCTGCCGGAAATGACCCTCCATGCCCAGGGGCTGATGCGCAGCATGAACACAAAGCTGATTCCGCCGGGGGTAGAGACAGGGATGAATAACTGGTTTATTCAGCTGGAAAGCCGGCTGGCCGGGGGCATATCCCATTTTCTCGATAACATCGGCTCTACGATCGGAGTGCTCTTCAACGCTTTTATCGTGCCGTTCCTGGTGTTCTATATTCTGAAGGATTTTGACGTGTTTGAACGGACGGTGGTCTCCTGCCTGCCCCGCTCCCGCCGCAGATCGATTGTCAAGCTGCTGAAGGATATCGATGATGCGCTGGGGAATTATATCCGCGGCCAGTTTCTGGTCTGCCTCATTATCGGTGTGCTGGCTTATATCGGGTACATTATTGTGGGCATGCCTTACGCCTTGCTGTTTGCCTGCGTTGTAGCTGTATTTAATATTATTCCTTACATGGGCCCGTTTCTCGGGGCAGCTCCGGCGATCGTGATGGCCACAACAATCTCCATGCGGCTTGTGCTGCTGGTTGCGGTTGTGAATATGCTGTGCCAGCTGCTGGAGAGCAACGTTATATCTCCCCAGGTTGTAGGCCGGCGGCTGCATCTGCACCCGCTGCTGATTATTTTTGCCCTGCTGGTGGGGGGAGAAGTGGCGGGAATGATCGGATTAATTCTGGCTGTGCCGGTGTTTGCCGCCGGAAAGGTGGTCATTCAGCACCTCTTTACCTACTATATCCGCCGGAAGCCGGTGTAGCGCGGTAAAAGCGTTGACTACAGACAGGAAAATTGTATATAATATTGTGTAATATTACGATTAGCATTCTAAATAGCTGTCGATGATGAGGAGTATTAGTTCGCTGGACGTTAGCTCAGAGAGCCGGTGTACAGGTGCAAGCCGGTTAACGAAGCGGATGAACTCACCTCGGAGTAATGGCGCAAGCCGCATGGCCCTTTGCAGGAGATTGCATTGCCGGCCCGCGAGTGAACCGCCGTCGCCTCACCCCCGGTAAAGGGTGTCAAAGTGAGTGGCAGACATAGCATGTCCGGCCGCTAACTAGGGTGGTACCACGGGAATTCAGACCTCTCGTCCCTAGCGTTTATACGCTGGGGATGGGAGGTTTTTTGTTTGAAAAGTACAGCAGCTGTAACTCCAAGGAGGAGAACGAGATGAGTGAGAACCAGACAAGTACGGTGGCCGGAGCCGGCTACCGCGCCCAGACCATCGAGCCGAAATGGCAGAAGTTCTGGGATGAGAACAAAACCTTCAAAACAGGTGAAGATGCGGACAAACCGAAATTTTACGCGCTGGATATGTTTCCGTATCCGTCAGGCGCCGGTCTGCATGTAGGCCACCCGGAAGGCTACACAGCGACAGATATTATCTCCCGTTACAAACGGATGCGCGGCTACAATGTGCTTCATCCGATGGGCTGGGATGCCTTCGGCCTTCCGGCAGAGCAGTATGCCATGGATACCGGGCAGCACCCGCGTGACATTACCTTCAAGAACATCGACAACTTCCGCCGCCAGATCAAGTCACTGGGCTTCTCGTATGACTGGGACCGCGAGATCAGCACCACCGATCCGGAATACTATAAATGGACCCAGTGGATTTTCATTCAGCTGTACAACCGCGGCCTGGCTTATGTCGCTGAGGTGTCAGTGAACTGGTGTGAGGCGCTGGGAACGGTTCTGGCCAACGAAGAGGTTATCGACGGCAAAAGTGAACGCGGCGGCCACCCTGTCGTGCGCAGACCGATGCGCCAGTGGATTCTGAAAATTACCGAGTATGCCGAGCGCCTGCTCGAGGATCTGGATGAGCTGGACTGGGAAGAGAGCATCAAGGATATGCAGCGCAACTGGATCGGCAAATCGACCGGTGCGGAAGTCAACTTCGCGGTTGACGGCCATGATGCAAGCCTGGAAGTGTTCACTACCCGTCCGGATACATTGTTCGGAGCGAGCTATTGCGTACTGGCACCGGAGCACAAGCTGGTGGATGTAATTACTACGGAAGCCCAGGCTGCAGCTGTAGCGGAATACCGTGATAAGGCAGCCCGCAAGAGCGATCTGGAGCGTACAGATCTGGCAAAAGAGAAGAGCGGCGTATTCACCGGAGCATATGCCATTAATCCGGTCAACGGTGCCAAGGTGCCGGTCTGGATCGCCGATTATGTACTCGCCGGTTATGGAACCGGAGCGATTATGGCTGTTCCGGGCCATGATACCCGTGACTGGGAATTCGCCAAACAGTTCGGTCTGGACATCATTGAAGTGGTACAGGGCGGCAATGTGGAGGAAGAGGCATACAGCGGCGACGGCCCGCATGTCAACTCTGACTTCCTGAACGGCCTGGACAACAAGGAAGCTATGGCCAAGATGATCTCCTGGCTGGAAGAGCAAGGCAGCGGCAAGGGGAAGGTAACCTACCGTCTGCGTGACTGGCTGTTCAGCCGCCAGCGCTATTGGGGGGAGCCGATTCCGATTCTGCATCTGGAAGACGGCACAATGAAGACTGTCCCGGTAGATCAGCTGCCGCTGATGCTGCCTGACGTGGATGCCATCAAGCCTTCGGGCACCGGTGAATCCCCGCTGGCGAACGTAACCGAATGGGTGGAAACCGTTGATCCGGAGACCGGCATGAAGGCCCGCCGCGAGACCAACACGATGCCGCAATGGGCCGGCAGCTGCTGGTACTACCTGCGTTACATCGATCCGCACAATGATAAAGAGCTGTGCTCGCCTGAGCTGCAGAAGCAGTGGCTGCCGGTTGACCTGTATATCGGCGGTGCCGAGCATGCGGTGCTTCACCTGCTGTATGCCCGCTTCTGGCACAAGGTATTGTACGATATCGGCGTAGTGGACACCAAGGAGCCGTTCCACAAGCTGGTGAACCAGGGCATGATCCTGGGCAACAACAACGAGAAGATGAGTAAATCGCGCGGCAACGTTATTAACCCGGATGAAATCGTCGAAGCTTACGGCGCAGATACCCTGCGTGTCTACGAAATGTTCATGGGACCGCTGGAGGCTACCAAGCCTTGGAACGAAAAAGGCGTGGAAGGCGTACACCGCTTCCTCTCCCGTGTATGGCGCCTGTTCGTCAACGAGGACGGCAGCCTGAGCAGCAAAATTACGCCTGACGGCGGAACCGACGAGTTCAAACGGACCTGGCACAAGACGCTGAAAAAGGTAGGCGAAGACTTCGAAGGCCTGCGCTTTAACACAGCGATCAGCCAGCTGATGATCTTCACCAACGATGCCTACAAGCAGGATACCTTGTCCAAGGAAGCGGCAGAGCACTTCGTGCAGATGCTGGCGCCGCTGGCACCGCATATTGCTGAAGAGCTGTGGCAGCTGCTGGGTCACGAAGGAAGCATCAGCTATGTGCCTTGGCCGTCTTATGACGAAGCGTGGACCGTAGATGCCGAAGTGGAAATTGTTGTACAGGTGAACGGCAAAATTGTACAGCGTGCACTTGTGGCTGCGGATATGGGCAAGCAGGAGATGGAGGAGCACGCGCTGGCTCTGCCGAATGTGCAGTCTGCAGTTGAAGGCAAAACCGTCCGTAAAATCATTGCGGTACCAGGCAAGCTTGTAAATATTGTAGTGGGTTAAGCGAAGAACGCATCTCTACCCGCAGCTACGGAGGAATCCGTGCTGCGGGTTTTTGTTTATTATTACTGCTGTCCGGTAGCGGATTACCGGTCCAGCGGACCCTGGGCAATCCCGCTGCGGCCGAACAGAGCATCCAGCCGGAGCACATCCTCATCATATTTGTCATGTGTCGTCGTGATCAGGCGTTCAAATACGCCCTCTAGGCTGGTGTGCAGGTGGTTCAGGGCTTCTGCTGTAATACCGCCGCGGACAGCCACTCTCTCCTGCAGCTCCCGGGGAGTGAATGAGCCTTCCGTCAGCAGCCTGCCGGTACCGAGCAGCATTTCACCTGCCAGCCTGCTGACCAGTGCCTCATCAATGCCGGTTGCTTCAATAGCCGCCTCGATCCACCGTTCCAAAAAGTAGCTTAGAAATGCCGGACCGCAGCTGGAGAAATCCGAGGCAATCCGGGTGTGGCTCTCAGGGATTTCCGCCGGCACACTGATGCACGAGAAGAGCTGGAGCAGGGACAGCCTGTCTTTTTTATTTAATCTGCTGCCGAAGATGCAAAGAGAAGTCCCGCTCCTGACGGAATGGGTGATGCTGGGGATAATCTTGGCAATTTTGGACGGCAGAACGGATTCGAGATGCTGCAGCTGGACAGGACTTGTAATGGAGACGACGATCTGTTCGCTGCGCAGACAGGGAGCTATTTCATCTGCCAGCGCCTTGAACTGCAAAGGCTTGACGCACAGAAAAACAATGTCACTGCCTGACGCTGTCTCGCAGTTGCTCGCGCAGACATTCAATCCCGGATGAAGCTTCTGCAGCTCGAGCAGCTTGCCCTGGCTGCGGTTGCTGGCCAGCACATCACATGGCTCAAGTGCTCCCGAACGAAGAAAGGTGTCGATGAGCAGACTGCCCATGCTGCCTGTTCCGATAAATCCCACTTTCATCCTGTGGTAACCTCCTTTCTTGTGTTGCTGGGCTTACAGGAATACTCTTCGTTAAATGTATGCGGCCGAGTCTTGGACAAATGACAGCTTTTCAACAAGGAATTGAATAAAATTCCAGATTTCTGGGGAGGAAATACGGATGAATAAAAGAGTGATCAGTTGTGCAATTGCCGCTTTACTGCTGGGCGGCGGGCTGGTCTGGAGTGTAGATCAAAGAGGGGACGCGGGGATTTCAGGATGGGAGACACTGAATGCGGCAGTGGGTCAGACGCTTGGTGCCGGGGAGGAGGCAGGCGCGTCACCAGATGGTGCGGCGGAAGGTGCAGGGAAGAGAGAGGTAGCTGAAGGCGGTAATCAAGCAGCGGAGGCAGTACCGAATGGCGGGACTGGGACTGTAGGTGATAGCACCGGGTTTGTTGATACGAATGAAGTCTTAGCTGCACCGGGTGCAGCGGCCCCGGTGATTATACCGGAAAGTACAGCGGCCCCTGCAGCTGCTGACGGCAGAATTAATGTAAACACAGCGGATGCCGCTGCGCTGATGGATCTGCCCGGCATCGGGGAGAAGAAGGCGCAGGCGATCATCGATTACCGTGACAGCAAAGGGGCATACCGGAGCCTCGCTGATCTGGGCAAGGTGAAGGGCATCGGTCCAAAGATGCTGGAGAAGCTGGAGGCGCTGGTTGTTTTTTGAGTCCGATCCTATTCTATTAACCCGGACCAGGTGGAATAAAGTGTATTTTTTAATCTTGACACTGTTAAGATATCGGGATATATTTACAATGTAAAGATCAAGAAAAAGGAGCATTACCCCTTGAAGCAGAAACCCTATCACCATGGCGATCTAAGAAACACATTAATTGAAACCGGTATCGAGCTGATTAACGAGGAGGGGCTGGGCGGCTTTTCCCTGCGCAAGATTGCAGCCAAATGCGGGGTAAGCCACGCCGCCCCCTACGGACATTTTAAGGATGTCCAGCAGCTGCTGGCAGCGATGGGAGAGCATGTCACTGAGCAGTTTACAGCTTCCCTCCAAAGCTCTGTCGAAGGCCAGAATAACCCGATGTCAGCGATGGAGAAGCTGGGAACGGCCTATATTGCTTTTTTCGGGCAGCATCCGGCCTATCTGCCGTTCCTGTTTTTTCAGTCGGGCATCACCATTCAGGTGGATGGAGGTGAGGAGGAGGCTCCGGCGTACCCGCCGTTTGCAGTGTTCCGGGCAACCGGCTGCCGGCTGTTCCGCAGTCTGGGACTGCCGCCGGAACGGGACGGCCAAATGCTGATGGCCTACTGGTCGCTAGTTCACGGCGTGGCATCCCTGCAGTCCAGCAGCGGCATCCGGTATTCGGGAAATTGGCAGGAGGTATGGCAGGTCATTCTTCAATCGGGAGGAAGCGAAGATGAGATTAATCATTCATGATCTGGCGGAAGCTGAGTATGATGCATGGCTTAGCAGCTTCAGCAGAGAAACCGACGAGGTGATCGGAGAAGAAGAGGGCATCCGTCATTGTGTAGGCTGCTTCGGCTGCTGGGTCCGTACTCCTGGCACCTGTGTGCTGAAGGATGATTACAAGCATATGGGCGAACGCCTTGCTGCCTGTGAGGAGTTCGTCTTTATCAGCCGTAATGTGTACGGGGGCTACAGCCCGTTTGTCAGCAATGTTTTGAACCGGACGCTGCCTTATGTCCTGCCCTATTTCACCACCAAACACGGAGAGACCCATCATCAGCAGCGGTATGAGCGCCAGATCAGATTCACGGTCCATTTTTACGGGGAAGGGATGACCAGTGCGGAGCGAGAAACAGCGCAGTCCCTGGTGCGGGCCAATGCACTCAATCTGGATGCGTCGGAGTATACCGTTTCTTTTCACGGAACGCTTGAAAGCCTGAAGGAGGTGCAGTGATGAGAATTGTTCTGGTAAACGGCAGTCCCAAGGGCGGGGCAAGCAACTCCGGAATTCTGCTGGAAAAGCTTAAGCCGCTTATTACAGACGGCAACGAACTAAGCATGTACCGGGTTAATGTTAAGCCGCTGAAGCCTGAGCAATACCGGGAGCTGAATGAAGCGGATGTGCTGGTGCTGGCATTCCCGCTTTATTTTGACGCAATCCCCTCGCACCTGCTGCGGATGATGGTTGAACTGGAGAAGTTCCGCGGGCTTGAACCGGGAAATCCGGGCCTTACTGTATACGCATTGATTAATAATGGATTCTATGAAGGGCATCAGTGCAAAATTGCTGCGGATATTGTGCGCAACTGGTGCAGCCGCTCCGGCTTCCGCTTCGGGATGGCCGTCGGGCACGGAGCCGGTGAGATGTTCAAATCCTTGAGCCAGGTACCGCTCGGTAAAGGCCCGCTCAAGAATCTCGGCAAGGCCATGCATCAGCTGTCAGCCGCTATTTATACACGGAGCAGCGCGGATTCGCTGTTCATCCAGCCGAACTTTCCGCGCATCGCCTGGCGGCTTGCAGCCACCCACTCCTTCTGGCATGCCCGGGCGAAGAAGAACGGGCTGCGGCCGAAGGATTTGAGAAGGCAGCCTTCACAGGAGAACCGCTAGAAGCTTAATAGTGAAAACATGCCGCATTATGATACAATAATGAACAACTATTAAGAGAAAGTGGAGATTACTGATGACTGTGGCCTACCGCAAAAACTGGGATACCTACTTCATGGACATTGCCTGCATGGTCTCCACCCGTTCACGCTGCCCCCGACGGCATGTCGGCGCTGTGCTGGTGCAGGGCAAGAAGCTGCTGGGAACGGCATATAACGGGGCGCCGATGGGTGTGCCGGACTGCTCCGAAGCCGGGTGTATGGTCTCCGAGCAGTATGAGCGGGAGCTTGTTGACGGCGTGGAAACGATGGTAATGAAGCAGCGCTGCATCCGCACCATTCATGCAGAGCAGAATCTGCTGCTGTTCACTGACCGGAGCGACCGGGAGGGCAGCACGGTGTACGTTACGGATGAGCCGTGCTGGACCTGTGCCAATATGCTGGCCAACAGCGGAATTGTCGAGATTGTCTATCTGCGTCCTTACCGCAAGGATATGAAAAAGGTGGAAGCGATGCTGGGCTCCAAAGGGATTATTTTCCGCCAGCTGGAGAACTACGAGCCGCCGAAGGAGACGATGATTACCGTATCGGAGTAACTCGGCAGCGGCAAACTGAATTTAACTAAGCAACAGGGGAAGAACCTCTGCACGCGCAAGGATTGCGCAGGCAGGGGTTCTTTTTGCTGTCTTCGGATTACAGGGGAGGAAATGTAATGAACAGAAGGCCGTTACTAAGCTTTACTATCTGCTGGGTAGCCGGCAGTGCGGCAGGCTGCTTGTTTGGCGGCTACAGTCTGCTGGCGGGAATATCCTTGTGTCTGCTGCTCATTGTGATTTGGGCGGCCAGCGGCGGGATCAGCTGGAGAACGGCAGCTGTATTCGGGCTGGCGCTGGCTGCGTCAGCCCTGTATTGGGAATGGAACGAGGGCAGGAATGTCAGCCTGCTGCCGGCGGCGCTGGGCCGGCCGGAAGCCGGGCTGAACGAGACATACATAACAGCCGAAGGCGTGATTGTATCCCCGGTGGAGCGTGACGGGGACCGGATGGATTTTACGCTGAAGCTGGCACGGATTGGCGGGGAGAAGCTCGGGCAAGACGATGGGGAGCCGGCTGAAGAGCGGGCAGTAGCAGGCAGGGAAACTCAGGGAGAAGCTGACCACAGTGACAATAGCGGTGCAGATCCGGCGGGCGAGCTTATCGCTGTGCAGATCAAGCTCCAGGCGGAGAGTGAAATTGCAGTGGCGGGGCAGTGGCAGCGCGGAGACCGGGTAACAGTTGAGGGGGAGCTGGGACTGCCTGCGGTTGCACGGAACTTTGGCGGATTCGACTATCGCGCGTATCTGCAGACCCAGCGGGTTCACTGGCTGCTGAAAGGGGAGGGTACGGCTAGCGTGACGGCTGCGCCACCCGTTTCCTGGGAGCTCTCCGGTATTTTACGCTGGAACGATGCCGCACGGGCCGCGCTTGGCGCTGAGATGGACCGTTTATTTGAGGAGCCGCATGCCGGTTATATGAAGGGGCTTGTAATCGGTATCCAGGATGATCTCGATCCCGAGACGTTCAAGCAATTCTCACAGCTTGGGCTGACGCATATTCTGGCCATTTCCGGTATGCATGTTGCTGTGTATGTAGGCGTGATCCTGTTTCTGCTGCGGCGCCTGCGTTTTACAAGGGAAACTGCGCTAACCGTAACACTGCTGCTGGTTCCGGTCTATGTGCTGCTGTCCGGAGCCGGGCCCTCCATTGTACGCGCAGGCATTATGAGTATGATTGCCCTGCTGGCTGCAAGGCTGGGGCTGCTCAAGGACGGAATGAATATTCTGGGCGCATCCGCGCTGATGATGCTGGTCTGGAATCCGTACATGCTGCTTAGCGTCAGCTTTCAGCTGTCTTTTCTGGTCACAGCCGGGCTTATGGTGTACACCCCGCTTGCCGCGCCATTATTCAGCAGGCTGCCCAAATGGCTGGGCGGTTCGGTAACGGTGACGCTTATCGCACAGCTGGTGTCCTTTCCGCTAACGGTTTATTACTTTAACCAGTTTTCGCTGCTGTCTTTTATCGCTAACCTGCTGCTCGTGCCCTTTATTACTTTTCTTGTACTGCCGCTTGGTACGCTGGCGCTGCTGCTTGGACGGATCTGGAATGCTGCGGCTGTTACGGTTGCGGGAGCGGCGGAGCTGCTCAACAATTGGACGTTTACGGCAGTAGAATGGGTGAACGGGTTTACGGCCGGCGTGCTGATCTGGGCTTCCCCGTCCCTGCTATGGATCTGTATCTATTACGCGCTGCTTTACGGCTTACTGTATGCACTTAAGAAGTACAGGGAGGCGGGAATTGCTCCACAGGTTATGGAGGATGAAACCAGACCGCTGGCTGAGCTGGAGCAACCGGGAACGGCGGGAGTCAGGGATACATTCCCGCCTCCAGTTCAAACCGGGCTGGGCGGCAGCCGCTATGCAGTTATTCTGTGCGCAGCTGCGCTGGCTTTGCTGCTGTACAAGGGGTACTACGCAGAAAAGCTGAACGGAGCCGGTATGATTAGCTATCTGGATGTGGGCCAGGGCGACAGCATTCT
Organism: Paenibacillus sp. FSL R7-0273; assembly: GCF_000758625.1. Lineage (NCBI taxonomy): Bacteria > Bacillati > Bacillota > Bacilli > Caryophanales > Paenibacillaceae > Paenibacillus > Paenibacillus sp. FSL R7-0273. Next base: position 5,631,287 of record NZ_CP009283.1, on the reverse strand, counting down.
GATTACTACACCGGAAGGGGCGCATATTCTGGTCGACGGCGGCGGAACAGTAAGCTTCGGGAACAGAGAGGAGTGGCGCATCCGGCGCAGCCCGTTCGAGGTTGGAGCGAAAACGCTGGTGCCCTTGCTGAAGCAAAGGGGCATCCACCGGCTGGATGCGGTGATCCTGACCCACGGCGACCAGGATCATGCGGGCGGGCTGCAGGCCGTGCTGGAGGATATTCCGGTCTCGGCGCTGCTGTTCAACGGAACTATGGCGGATACGGAGCCTTACACCAGGCTGATGAGCACGGCCCTTGCCAAGGGTGTCCGGCTGTATGCTGTGCAGCAGGGAATGGTACTCGCTCCGGATAAGGCGACGCAGCTCCATTTTCTCTGGCCGGAGCCATTGGCGGCAGCGCAGCACCTGGTTCCGGTAATGGAGGAGCAGAATCATGAGTCGGTCGTGTTCCGGCTGGAGATGTACGGCCGCAGCTTTCTTTTTACGGGGGATATGGATGAAGCGGCAGAGGAAGAAATTGTTCAGGCTGCGCAGCAGGCCGGTATCGGGGAAGCCGGGCCTGTAGATGTGTTAAAAGTCGCTCATCACGGAAGCAAAACATCGACGGGCGTAGCCTGGCTGGAGTTCTGGAAGCCCGCTACTGCAGTAATCTCAGCCGGGGTCAATAATTTGTACGGGCATCCGAATGCCGGTGTGCTGAAGCGGCTGGAGGAAGCGGGTGCGGCAATATTCCGGACGGATCTGCACGGGGAGGTCCAGCTTAAAATAAGCAATAAGGGGATAAGTATGCGGCATAAGCTCTCTTCCAAAATTGGTCGATAGTGAAAGAAAAGCATTCATTCCCCTCCTTCAAGCCTTCTGTCTCTGAATTTATAATGAAAGAAACGTTCCGATACAGAAGGAAGATAGGAGTAAAACTTATGAACAATGCTGCTGTAAAGCAAGCTCCCGCGGGTTCTGTGAAAACGGTTCCGGGGAACAAGAAGCGGATCAAACGCTGGGAGTCGCCGGTTACAGGCTATCTGTTTCTTTCACCATGGCTGATAGGCTTCTTCCTGTTGACTCTGGGCCCCATGATTGTATCGCTGTACTATTCTTTCACGGATTACTCGCTGCTGGAGGCTCCGGATTGGGTCGGGCTTGCCAACTACACCCGAATTTTTACCAAGGATGATGTGTTTCCTGCTTCACTGAAGATCACAATCACCTTCGTATTGCTTACTGTGCCGCTGCGGCTGATGTTCGCACTGGCCATTGCGATGCTGCTGAACCGGAAGATTAAAGGGATCAGCTTTTACCGGACGATGGTTTATTTTCCGTCATTGATCGGGACAAGTATTGCAGTATCGATTCTCTGGAAAAATATTTTCAGCCGCAATGGCTTCATCAATGATTTTCTTTCACTCTTCGGGATTAAGGGTCCGGCCTGGATTGCCGATCCGAAGTACGCGCTGGGAACGCTGATCCTGCTGATGGTCTGGCAGTTCGGATCGTCCATGATTATATTCCTAGCCGGTCTAAAGCAAATTCCTGGCGATCTGTACGAAGCCTCTGCTGTAGACGGGGCCAGCAAATTCCGCCAGTTCATTTCAATCACGCTGCCGATGCTGTCGCCGATCATCATGTTCAATGCCATTCAGTCGATGATCAATACATTCCAGATGTTTACCCAGTCGTTCGTCATTACCGGCGGCGGACCGGTTAAATCCACCTTTGTGTATGTAATGTACCTGTATGAGGAAGCCTTCACGGACTTCAATATGGGTTATGCTTCAGCTCTGGCCTGGCTGCTGCTGCTGCTGATCGGACTGTTCACGGCAGTGCTGTTTGGAACTTCGAAATACTGGGTGTTCTATGAATCGCAAGGAGGCAAGAAATAATGGATGTAACCAGCCCGCGCAAACGACTTATTACACATCTCTCGCTACTGGTTGTAAGCTTAATTATGATGTATCCGATTTTTTGGTGGCTGGGCGCTTCGCTCAAAACCAATGCGGAGATGAGCTCGGCTAATCTGTTTCCGAAGGTGCCTAACTGGTCCAACTTTTCAGAGGGTTGGGTATCTGTTCCTAATTTTTCCTTCACTCATTTCTATTTAAATACATTTGAGCTCGTACTGGGTGTACTCTTTACCAGTGTGATCTCATGCAGTCTGGTCGCCTTTGCTTTCTCAAGGCTGGATTTCCCACTTCGCAATGTGTGGTTTGCGATCATGCTCGTTACGCTGATGCTGCCGACACAGGTGACAATTGTACCACAGTATGTAATGTTCAGCGGCTGGGGCTGGATCAACACCTACCTGCCGTTCTACATTCCCCACCTGTTTGCAGGCGGGATTGGCGGTCCGTTCTTTATTTACCTGCTGGTGCAGTTCATGCGTTCAGTCCCCAGAGAACTTGATGAAGCTGCCAAAATTGACGGCTGCTCCTGGTTCAGCATTTACTGGAGAATTATGCTTCCTCTCGTAAAGCCTGCACTGGTAACTGTTGCAATCTACGCGTTCCTCTGGAACTGGGATGATTTCTTCGGACAGATGCTTTACATCAATACTGTCGAGAAGTACACAGTCAACCTGGCACTCAAGCTGTTCATAGATTCGCAGGGATCGGTGCCATGGGGGCAAATGCTGGCGATGTCACTGCTATCTATCACTCCGTCTGTGCTGATTTTCTTCCTTGCCCAAAGACATTTTGTGGAAGGTATGTCTGCAGGCGCATTGAAAGGATAGCCTATAGCTGTTACACTGCAAATTAACCTATAATTTGAGGCTAAAGCTGCGATTTTTCGCAGCTTTGTTTCAGTATCAGTTACATAAAAGTCTTAATGCAATCATGCAGGAGGATTTCAGATGCGGGTAAATCCCTTTAAAACGCTGAGAATTGATCTGGTTTTCTTTTTTGGCTTTGCATTTATTGTAACTCTGCTTGTGTGTGTAATCGTATTTTTCAGTTATATCAACGGTTCAAAAGAGATCGCAGACAATACCTCCTACTATCAGCAGAAGCTGCTCATTGAGCTGCACAAAAAATTGAATACCAATCTGGTGGACATTGAGCAGACCTCCAATACGGCCGCACAGAATTTTAGTGATCTGTATGAGGAGGTATTCGACGGGACGGACTATGATAAGGTGAAGGGACAGACCAGCATCCGCTCCCAGTTGAACAACTATGTCTATGGAATGCCGATTCTGCAATCCGTTCATGTCTATTCGGATCTGGCGCCTAACAGCGTGCAGGATTACGTAAAGTTCATGTCCCTGGAACAGCTGGAAAAGGAGGACTGGTATAAGGAATTGCGCAATTCCGACTATACCTGGCTAAGGGAACGTCTAATCAAGACGAATAATGGGGAAGTTTCGGTAATCAGTTTTGCACGCAAGGTGTACAACCGGTTCAACCGGTCTGTTGCCGTAATGGTGTTCAATGTGCAGGTTCCGGCCTTTAAAGCCTTGATTGCCACAGAAGATAACCGTTCCAATCTGGCTTTGCTGGATGATACAGGCAAGCTGATTACAACGTCAGGAGATCCTGGTTTTTTTCTGCAGCATGATGCGGAGATACAGACCCAGCTGGATTCGCAGACCAACGGGGCCAAACGGACAGGGGATGAATTTCTCGTATGGTCCTCCTCACTGGATTCCCGCTGGTCTCTGGTGGAAATCACCTCCTGGAGCCGCATAACTGCCGGCAGTCTGAAGCAGACGCAAATTATACTTGCCCTTGGCATTGCTACTATTATATTAATCCTTCTGCTGGCAGTCTTTTTGTCACGGCAATTTGTTAAGCCGATCGGCCTGTTACTGAAGGCTATGAGTAATTTTTCACTTAGTAAGCGCACTCCGCTGCCGGAGGATTACAAAAATGAATTCGGCCGTTTGTTCCAGGGGTATGACAAGCTGACCTGTCGGATCGAAGAGCTGTACGAAAATCTGGAGGAGCAGTATGAACGGCAGCGGGCTGCTGAAATCAAGGCGCTGCAGATGATGATCAATCCCCATTTTCTGTATAATTCACTGGATCAGGTGAACTGGATGGCGATAGAGGCCTCGCAGCCCCAGATTAGCAGTATGCTGGCCCATTTGGGGCAGTTTTTCCGGCTTGCGCTTTCTAACAGCGAAAGTCTTGTCCCTTTATCCGAAGAATTGGCCCACATTGACAGCTATCTGCAATTTCAAAAGATCCGTTGGGAAGAGCGGCTTGATTACCGCTATTTGCTGGAGGAGGAAACGAAGAATCTGTTTGTCCCCAAAATTATTTTACAGCCTTTTGTTGAGAATGCTTTTATTCACGGCTTTCATGGTAAGCGGCAAGCGTCGTTGACCATATCAGCGGGCATTATTGGAGACGACAGGCTGCAGATTATTGTATCGGATAACGGACGCCAGCTGCAGGAGAACTGGAAGGAGAAGCAGAGTGCCAAAGGGGGATACGGACTGCGGAATGTACGGGAGAGGATTACAGCACTGTTCGGTGACAAATACGGCTTTATGCTGGATAACTCGCCGGAAGGCGGTACACAAGCCGTAATAAGTCTGCCCATAGTCAATTCCAAATCTCTTAAAGGGGGGCTTAAGCATGTGGAAGGTGGCAATCATTGATGATGATTTCCAGGTCGTCAGAGGATTACGCAAGGTGATACCCTGGGAGGAGCTGGATGCAGAATTCGCCGGTGAAGCTATTGACGGTGAATCCGGACTTAAGCTGATTCATGAAGTTAAGCCGGATATTGTGCTGACAGATATTTATATGCCTGTCATGAACGGAATACAAATGATCGAACAGCTGAAGGCGGATGATTTCACCGGCAGATTTGTTATTTTGAGCGGATACAATGATTTTGAATATGCCCGTACTGCGTTGCGTCTCGGGGTGGACGATTATCTGACCAAACCGGTAACGGTAGACCAGATCCGTAGCGTATTATCAGAAACAATTGAAAAGCTGGAGGAAACCTATTTGCGCCGCCTTGAGCTTGGGCAGGTTCAATCCGCTGAGCGGCAGGAATTGTTATGCCTGGAGGAATGGCTGGCAGGAGAGCTGAACGGGTGGAGCAGAGACTCTGCTGTTGCGGTTCCGCCCGAGCTGCTGCCGGAGCGCAAATACACAGTGCTTGTCCTGGAGGTGCTGTGGACCGAACGGATCCGCAGCGTGTCACTGGCAGACTGGAGCCTGTTTAAATTTGCCGTATCGAATATTGTTACCGAGGTGCTGAACCGTGAATGGCCGGCTGCGAGCTTCGTCTGGCTGTTCGGCAATCATGCGGCCCTGCTGCTGCCGTCAGCAGCAGAAGAGGCGGATGAGGGCATCCTCCAGGCAGCAGAGCAGGTGGGAGAGCTGATGGTTGACAGCATGAAGGTCTTTCTAGGTCTGGATTTCCGGTTTGGCACGGGAAACGTTAAGACCGGCTGGAACGGGATCAAGGCCTCCGGCGATGAAGCTATGCAACGGCTGCTTACAAAGCTGCCGCTCCATCTGACAAATAGCAAGCCTCAAATTAAGGAGACTACGGACACTGCAGTCAGTGAACCCCCGTCAACATCTGCAATTCAGGAGAAGCACCGAAAGGCGGTACAATTCATGAAGGAATATATCCATAAGCATTATGCCGAGGATATTACGCTTGAGACGCTTGCTTCACAGCTGTTTATCTCCAAAAATTACCTGAATCAGCTGTTTAAAAAAGTAACGGGGGAGACCTTTACTAACTATGTCATCCGGGTGCGCATTGAAAAAGCAAAAGCGCTGCTGCAGAGCGGCAATCATCTGATTTATGAGGTGTCTGAAATGGTTGGCTATCAGAATGTTCCTTATTTCAGCACCTTGTTCAAAAAGTATTGCGGAGTCAGTCCCAGTGAATTGATGAAAAGATAGTTAGTGATGGATTCTGAAAGATTTGTGTTCATTACTCTTCTATACGATGAATGGAGCGAATGATACTATCAAGCTATAAATGTTGGCTAAGCTGACAGAAGGGGGAAATGAACATGCGAAAAAAAGGTAGAAAGAGCTTTCTTGCAATCGCTTTAACGATGGCCGTAGCAATGACCACAGCTTGTGGAAACAGCAATAACAGTGCACCGAATAATAAGGCAGAGGTAACCAACGCACCTGAAACAGCCGCGGCTGCTACAACTGCGCCGGCAGCAGGAACCGGTGAGAAGGTGACGCTCTCTATCGTATGGTGGGGTTCCCAGGCTAGACATGATGCAACTTTGAAAGCGCTTGACAAATATAAGGAGCTAAATCCGAATGTAACCTTTGAAACTCAATTTTCGGGATGGGACGGTTATTTCGATAAGCTAGCTGTACAATTCTCTGCCAAAAGTGCTCCTGATATTATCCAAATGGATGCCGCTTATCTGAATGACTATGCAGGCAGAGGGCTGCTGGCAGATCTGAAGGATGTAAATGTTGATAGCATTGAGCCTGTCAATCTGGACGGCGGTAAAGTGAACAATACCCAGTATGCTATGCCGCTTGGCGTGGCAGCACTTGGTATGGTATACGACAAAACAGTTGTTGATAAGCTGGGCCTTGAAGCGCCAACCTTTGGATGGACCTGGGATGACTACTTCGCCTTTGGTGAAGCTGCCAAAGCTAAGCTTGGTGAAGATAAGTATGTGTATGCAGACCAGAGTGCCGATTTGGTAGACTATACAGCCTATCAATACAGTATGGGCAAAGGCTATATTTTTGATGACCAAGGTAAGCTTAGCATCGATAAAGATACTTGGGTTGGCTTCATGACCAAAATGAATGAGCTGCGGGATAAGGGGATTCTCACTCCGGCAGATATTACAACAACCGACAAAGAGCTGGATCCGCAGCTGGACAGCGTAGTCAACGGAACTGCCATCGCGCGTCACTCCTTCTCTAATCTGGTTGGCTCTATTGATTCACTTAAACCGGATACCTATGAGTTTGCTTCCATGCCATATGGCTCCGAGGCAGGTGGCTGGCTGAAGCCTGGGATGTTCTGGAGTGTAAATGCTCAATCGGCACATCAGGCAGAAGCAGTGAAATTTGTTGACTGGTTCGTGAACAACGAGGAAGCAGGCACCATACTGGGACTGACCCGCGGGATGCCGATCAACTCCAAAGTAGTTGAAACGCTGACACCAACCTTTAGTGAATCAGATAAAACCTCCCTTGATTTCCTGAACAAAGTAACACCTGATGCACAAAAGTTCATCAATGATCCTCAGGGCTGGGGAAGCTTCAAAAATGACTATAAATCCATTGTAGAGAAGCTGCAGTTCGAGCAGTCTACACCGGAAGAGGCTTACGAAGAGCTGACGAAGCTGGCTGAGCAATATGCAGTCGAAGCAAGCAAATAATAGAAATCAGGAGCCGGCCGGCTGCATGCAGGCCGGTTTTCTTCTATTCTTGTACGCATTGCAAAGATAAAAATAATAGAAAAGAGGTACTGCAGCTTATGAAAATTGAATTATGGCCTGAGGGAGCCCCGCTTTCAATGGGGGAGGGAGCCGTGGACCGTCCGGTCTTACATGTCTATATGCAGGAAAACGGAGGACCACATGCGGCAGTGATAGTTTTGCCCGGAGGAGCGTACTGTGAGCGTGCAGCCCATGAAGGAGAGCCTGTAGCCCGTTGGCTAAATGAACTGGGAATAACGGCGTTTGTGCTGGATTACCGTGTGGCGCCCTACCGTCATCCTGCTCCGATGCTGGATGTGCAGCGGGCAATCCGCCATGTCCGGCAGCAGGCTGCATCTTTGGGGATTGATCCGCAGCGGGTAGGCGTGCTGGGTTTTTCTGCCGGCGGACATTTGGCATCTACAGCTGGCACACATTTTGACCTGGGCGAAAGCGGGGCGGAGGATAAGACAGAGCAGATGTCGAGCCGTCCTGATTTTATGATACTGTGCTACCCGGTGATTAATCTTGGGGACACTGGGCATGTGCGTTCCCGCGGCTATCTGCTTGGAGACAATCCCTCTCTGGAAAGCGTCAAGCTATTGTCCAGCGAGCTTCAGGTGACACCGGATACACCCCCGGCCTTTATTTGGCAAACTACAGATGACGGCAGTATTGGAGTGGTGCATACGCTGAAATTTGCCGGAGCGATGGCCCGAAATGGTGTCCCGTTTGAGCTTCATTCCTTTATGACCGGCAATCATGGCCTGGGGCTCGCCCAAGAGCATGCAGAAGCAAGAGCCTGGCCCAGACTCTGTGCCGCATGGCTTAAGCGGATCGGTGTTCTTTCAGAGTAAAAGCTTTCACTATAGAACACCGGGGCTCTTTTTTTGATTGGATTTTATATACAGGGAAAATAGGTGTTGTAAAGTGAAAGAATCGGATTCAATTCTCTCTCATTGCGTGAGCTGTAAGTCCATTATAATGGTCACAGTATCCATGATGACGCTTTCTTTTGAGGTGTTTTACATCATATGAGGAGGTTAGATGAGATGAAAGCAAGCATGTTAAGGAAAAGCAATTCGTGGCTGTCCGTGCTGATCATTACGGTCATGCTGTTCGGGCTGTATCCGGGAGTGGCACAGGTGGAGGCAGCCAGTTCGGCTTCAGGCAAAATTTATTATGTGGATCATACTGCAGGAAACGACGGTAACACAGGTACTGCGGAGAGCAGTCCCTGGAAAACGATGGGAAAAGTAAACAGCACCGTATTTAAGCCGGGAGACCGTATTCTGCTTAAATCCGGAAGCGTATGGAATAACCAGACTCTGGCTCCGCAGGGCTCCGGTACAGAGGGGAACCCGATCATTATCGACCGTTACAGCAGCGGAGATAAGCCGAAGATTAAGGCAAACGGGCAATACGCCGATGCAGTTACCTTAACCAATCAGCAGTACTGGGAAATCCGTAATCTGGATGTTTCCAATACGACTCCCGTAACAGGCACCTTTGCAGAGTCGCTGGGCGATTACCGCGGGATTCATGTCACCGGATATGATGCCGGAACACTGAACTATATCCGTATAAGTAATGTGGATGTTCACGACGTGTCAGGGGAAATTGCCTGGATCAGCGGGAAGGTACAGGAAAATCCGGATCCGGGGATCCGGTTCAAGACGGGCTGGGACGGCTCCAAGAAAACCGGCGGGATTGTATTTGATACAACAGTTGCGGATCCGAAGAACCCGGTGCGCGCCACTGTATTCAATGATGTCATTATTGAGAATTCCACAATTAAAAACACTTCGTTCGGCGGAATTACCTTTAAGCAGTATCAAGGTGATAACGGCGGGGATAATGCCAGCCAAATTACACTGACGGGCTGGGGTAAGCGTGTGAATGAGTCGGACCCGATTTTTACCCCTCATACGAACATCATTATCCGTGGAAACTATATTACACAAAGGGATACGGAGTTTGGCTGCAACGGAATTTACGTGACCGGCACGAGAGGCGCACTTATCGAGAACAACGTGGTACAGGCAACCGGCACAGTGGGGATTGAGCTGAATCATGCCGATGATATTGTCGTTCAGTACAACGAGGTGTTCGAAACGTCCAAAAAAGCCGGCGGAGCGGATTCCAGCGGGATCGATCCGGACAATTCGACGACAAATATTCTGATTCAATACAACTATATTCATGATAACGGCGACGGTATTCTGGTCTGCCAGTTCAGCTTCGGAAGCACTACAATCCGTTATAATGTGCTGGAGAACAACAAGAAGTATCCAATCTACTTGCATTCGGATAAAAGAGCCGTTGCCGATATTTACAATAATACGATTTATAACGAAGTTAGCAGTTATCTGGTAGTTGCCCAGGGAAAGTATCTGGATTCTACCTATAACATCAAAAATAATATTTTCTATACAACAAAAGAGGTTAAGGCTTTTCCTGAAAGCCCGACATTGAATTATGACAGCAACAGTTATTATTCCGTGTCCGGTACGCTGGCTCCTCCTTCAGGTGATGCCAACGCGCTTATTGGCAATCCTCTGCTGGTCAACCCAGGCAGGGGGACATTCGGTTCTGAAGAATCCGGTCCCCAGCTGGATTTAAGCAGATACCAGCTGCAGCCGGAATCCAGGCTGATCAACCGCGGAGTAGCTGTCCTGGGAGAGAACGCGGAGGAGATCAAGGATTTTGCCGGAAAAGATCTGTACAATGGGGCAGCTGAGCGCGGAGCGTTTGAATATTACGAGGCTTCGGCGACAACGACCAGCATTGCTGGCCGGGTTACGAACAGTATCGGCAGCGGAATGGCCGGTATTGCCATCACCGATTCAGAAGGCAGTGCTATTCAAGCCGTGACAGACAGCGCCGGCTATTATTTCATTAAGGATGTTGCTGTAGGCAGCAGCATCAACCTGAAAGCGGTAAAGAACGGCTACGAGGATGCACAGACAGGTCTGTTCACTGTTGCAGCCGGAAATGTAGCTACCCTTGATCTCCGGATGACCTCCAATGCGGCTGCCGGATCCATTACTGGTAAAGTATTGGATGGTCATTTGACGGCGGCTCCGGATACCACAGTTACATTGAGCAGAGATGGGGATGTAATCGGGACAACGATAACTGATACTGACGGTGTATATACCTTCCCTGTAGTTGAGCTTGGAGAGAATTATATCGTTTCCGCTGTAAAAGAAGACTACAGACCGGCAAGTGTATCCGGCATCACAGTAGAGCCGGCCCATGTTTCCGTAATCCCTGATCTTTATGTAGTGAACAAGCAGGCTGCGCTGTTCAGCGGGACCGATTTCAATGAGCTGGAGGCGGGTGCTCCGCCGGCTGCACCTTGGAATGTGTCAACGAGCGGGGGAAGCGCCGGAGCTTCCGAGCTGCCAAGTACCGCTGACAAAAGCATCAAGCTTACCCGTACCAGCAGCAACGGCAGCACCTCCTTGTTCCGGACCTTTGCGCCGGGAGCTTTGAAGGGTGTAGTTACACTGTCTGCTGATGTATTAAAGCTTGATAATGCAGGCAGCACGAACTGGTTCAGCTTGCCGTACATTTATAGCAGTGAAGGTACGGCCAGTACTAACATCGGTGTTGCGATCGCATTTTCCAAAGGCCAGATTGTCGCTTACAAGGGCGGTTCATCCACCAATCTGATGGCATATGAGACGAATAGATGGTACAATCTGCGGATTGTTATGAACACAGGCTCGGGAAAATACGATCTTTATGTTAATGATGAGTTGATCCTGGAGCAGGCGGATTTCCGCAATAAAATCTCTGATATCGGACGAATCGAATACTATGCTAACAGCGCACACAGAGGAACGCTGCATATTGATAATGTGCAGATCTATCAGGGCATTCCTTATGAACGCAATGATGCAGGAATTAACGACGTGCAGGCGGACCTGGGGACAATGATCAAGAGAGGGGACAGCTACAGTCTGGAAATTCCGTATTTTATGGATTCTGTCAAGCTGACCGCAACAGCCAGCAGCCCAAATATTTCTTCGATGACCATTAACGGTGTGCCGGCATTAAGCGGACAACCGACAGACAAGATTATGCTCGCCTCAGGCGATAACACCATTCCGGTAGTTATTACTGCCGAAGACGGTGTTACGACAAAAACGGTAAACGTACTAATCAACCGCGAGCCTGCCGAAACAGACTCTACTGTGCAGAAGCTGATGGTTGCAGGCGGTAAAGGGGAAGAATTACTATTATCGCCAGCCTTCGCCTTCAATAAAGACAGCTATACGCTGACTGTTCAGGATAGTGTATACGGACTGATCGTGACTCCGCTGGCCGGAGCGCCTGACACTGAGGTCCGCGTGAACGGCAAAGTGGTTGCATACGGCAGTGCCTCCGAAGAGATTCAGCTTAAAGACAGTGTTAGTGAAATTACTGTAAGCACGTCTTCAGCAGATGGTACAGACTATAGGACTTATACCATCACGGTGAACTGGGAAGGAACCTATGTGCCGGAACCGGGAGAGCCTGAGATTACAGACGCTGTAATCAGCCCGCTGAAGACAGTGTTTGATAGAAATCCGATGAACCGCAAGGCGGTTGAATTTGCAATCGAGTGGAACGGCAATACGCTGACGGCTATCCGCAACGGTGAGACAGAACTCAGCGGAGCAGATTACAGTGTTACAGGCAATGTATACGGTATTGAAACAGATTATCTGCTTAAGCAGCCGCTGGGCGTGCTGACGCTGGCCTTTGATTTTAATCAGGGGAAGGATGCGGTTGCAGAAATTGAAATTGTTGATACAACCAGCGGGGGAGGTACGGATCCGGGAACAGATCCAGGAACGGATCCAGGAACGGACCCAGGTACGGATCCGGGGACAAATCCTGGAACGGACCCGGGAACAGATCCCGGGAAAGACCCGGTTGCCATTCCTGGAGGGACTGGCAGTACAAGTGCAGCGCTGCCTGCAGTAACAGCCGGCAGCGGCACTCTGATCCTGGCAGCGCAAACAGCAAACAGTGAGGGAGCGGTAGAGGCTGCTGTAACTGAGGCTGCACTGAAGGAAGCGCTTGCGCTTGCAGCGGCCAAAGGTGATAAAAGCAAGCGGGTAACAGTAACGGTGAATCCGGTCAATGGTGCAGCAAGCTATATTATTTCGCTGCCTGCCGCAGCGCTGGGTTCTGCAGCTGAAGGCCAGACGCTGGAGATCCGGACAGCATTCGGCACGGTTATTTTCCCCGGCGGAGTGCTGAGCGGGGAGCAGGCTAAGCCGGGAGAAACAGCTGTGCTGAAGATTGCCAAGGCGGATCTTGCCGGCCAGTCTTCTGGCATTATCAAAGCGGTAGGGGCAAGACCTGCTGTTGAGCTTTCGCTCAGTATCAGCGGTAAGGAAGCAAGCTGGCAGCAGAATACTGCACCGGTTCAGGTCAGCATTCCTTATGAGCCGTCGGCTGCAGAAATACTGAATACGGAATATTTGGCGGTATGGCATATTGATGAAAAAGGCGTAAGCCATCCGGTAACCCGGGCGAAATATGATCCTGCCACCGCAGCTGTGACGTTTAGTACCCGTCATTTCAGCATTTACGCGGTTGCAATGAACCGCTATTCCTTTGCCGATCTGGGACCCTCCCACTGGGCATATAAGCCAGTAGGAATACTGGCGGCCCAAGGTATATTGAACGGTGTTTCAGCGGATTCCTTCGCGCCGTCCGTCCAGATAAGCAGAGCCGATTATCTGCTTATGCTGCTCTGTGCTCTGGGGCTCGAGAGCACGGAGTCAGGATCAGCAGGCTACCCGGATGTACAGCCGGACAGCTATTACTATGATGCCGTATCAGCGGCACAGGCCTTGGGGATTGCCGGCGGCCGTGCAGATGGAAGCTTTGCACCAGCTGCGCCTATTACAAGGCAGGAGATGATTGTCATGGCTGACAGGGCCTTGACAGCTGCCGGAATCCAAGCTGCATCTCTCAGCAGCCGTCCTGATAGAGGCATCCGGGATCTCGATGCAGTGGCAGACTATGCCGCTGATGCGGTGAACCGCATGCTGGAGGCGGGCTGGATTCAGGGGAATAACGGAATGATCAACCCTGAAGGAACCGCCAGCCGTGCAGAAGCGGCAGTGCTACTGTACAATATCTATAGCCGGCTCCAGTAAGCCAGGGGCTGTAACAAGGAAATATAGAAGAGCAAAAAGGGGTGTCCCAAGCCGTCGTATGATGGCTTGGGACACCCCTTTTTCACGGGAATAAAAAGCTCAAGAGCTAACCACATGCGCCCGGCTCTCCCTCAGCAGCCGGGAATAATAGCCTTCCCGCTCCAGCAGCCGCCGGGGCGGGCCGGATTCGGCGACCTGCCCGTCCTTCATCGCGATGATCAGGTCCGCACCGGCGATGGTGGACAGCCGGTGGGCGATGATCAGCGTGGTGCGCTCGCGGGCCACGTTGTCGATGGCCTGCTGGATCAGCTTTTCCGTGCGGGTATCGATGTTTGCGGTAGCCTCATCCAGCACGAAGATCGCCGGATCCTGGGCAATCGCCCTGGCGAAGGAGATCAGCTGACGCTGTCCGGCAGACAATGTCCCTCCCCGCTCGGTAACCGGCTCGTCGATGCCATCCGGATATTCCTGTACGAATTCAATGGCGCAGGAGGCCTCTAGAGCATACTGCACAGTTTCCTCCGCAATCTCATCGCCCAGCGTAATATTATCGCGGATCGTACCGGAGAACAGGAAGACATCCTGCAGCACGACGGAAATGTTCCGCCGCAGATCATCCAGCCGCATATCATTTACATTGACGCCGTCGATGAGGATTTCTCCCTTTTGCACCTGGTAAAAGCCGTTAATCAGACTGATGATGGTTGTCTTGCCCGCACCGGTCTCGCCGATGAATGCGGCTGTCTGCCCTTTGCGGATCACAAAACTCACGTCCTTCAGCACCCAGTCGGTATCCTTGTACGCAAACCAGACCTGGCGGAACTCAATCGTGCCGTCCAGCCGCTCTACAGCGACTCCGCTCTCCGGCTGCTCCAGCCGTTCCTCCTCGCGGATCAGCTCATCGATACGCTCCGTAGATACCAGCGCTGATTGAATGGAGGTATATTTGTCCGCCAGATCAGAAATCGGGGCGAAAAACTGCCTGATATAGGTCGTGAACGCATACAGTACACCGATTTGCAGCACACCGCCGGAGATTTGGCCGACACTGAACCAGACGAGGATGGCAATCGCCAGACTCTGGAACATATCCGATGCGGGCTTCAGGATGCTATTGAGCCGCACCTGGATCAGCGTGGTCCTGAAGTAATCCCCGTTCAGCTTCAGGAACTGCTCCTCCTTCTCTTTTTCCGCACGGAAGATCTGAATAACCCGCATTCCTGCAACGCTCTCGGCAATAAAGCCGTTAATCTGGCCGATGTAATGCTTCATGTGGAAGAAGTTCTTTTTAATTTTGTTTTTGATAAATAAGACCAGGAACACGATCACCGGAATAACGGTAAAAGAAACAAGCGTTAGCTGCGGGCTAAGCATCAGCATGGCGTAGATAATGCCGATCAGCAGCAGGACATCTTTAACGAGTGAAATGATGACATCGGTATACAGGTCACTGACCTCGGCGGTGTCATTCGTCGCCCGGGTAATAAGCCGGCCGGACGAGGTCCGGTCCAGAAAGGACAGCGGCAGCCGCTCGATAATCCCGAACACCCTGACCCGCAGATCATGGATCAGGCTCTGTCCGGCTTTGGCCACAATCAGCGCCTGCAGGTAGGCAAAGCCGGAGCCCGCGGCCGACACCAGCAGATACAGCAAAGCCAGGCCGAGAATAGAGTCAAGACCATGCTCCGCCGCACCGCCGATCAGAAAATGGTCGATGACCCGCTGCAGCAGCAGCGGCTGGACGAGAAAAGCTGCATTGACAATAATGACGCAGACACAGGCCAGGAGGAGCTGGAATTTATAAGGAGCGGATAGCCGCAGAAGCAGCTTAGCTGCGCCTGATTCAGGCTTTTTGGGGCGCGGAGTGATCTCCTTCTTCATGCTGTTCGGTGTAGATATCAAAGTACAGGCCTCCTTTCACAATCAGCTGTTCATGCGTCCCGCGTTCGGCGATAATCCCTTTGTCGAGCACGATAATCTCATCGGCTTCCTTAATCGACGAGATGCGGTGCGAGATTAGAATGTTAGTTTGGCCTGCCCGGACCTGCTTGAGGTTCGCCAGAATCTGCCCTTCCGTCACGCTGTCCACTGCCGACAGCGCATCATCCAGAATCAGAATGGCCGGATCACTGACCAGGGCGCGGGCGATGGCCAGCCGCTGCTTTTGTCCGCCGGACAGATTGACGCCGCGTTCCCCGAGAACCGTATCATAGCCGTCAGGAAAACCATTAATACTGTCCGCAATCAGTGCGGATTCAGCCGCCTGCCGGACCTGAGCATCACTATAGCTATCCTTGAAAAAGGTGATGTTATCCTTAACCGTAGCGGCAAAAACAAAGCTGTCCTGCGGCACATAGCCCATTCCTCCGCGCAGCGCCTCAACCCTGTAATCGTTGATATCCCTGCCGTCCAGGCGGATCTGCCCGGGCTCTACATTGTAGAAGCGGAAGAGCAGCGAGGCCAGGGTGCTTTTACCTGAGCCGGTACGGCCGATGATGCCCAGACTGTGTCCCTTAGGGAGGTTGAGTGTGATGTTGCGCAGGGCAGGCGTATCCGAGCCATTGTAGCGGAAGGTCAGATTGCGCAGCTGCACCTCACCTTTAGGCTGAATGTGAACCGCCTGCGGCTTATCCTTAATGTCAGGCTGCACCCGCAGCACCTCATACAATCTGCCCAGAGAGGCTATGCCGCGCTGAATGGTAGTAACGATTTTGCCGATGGACACGATGGGGCTGATGATCAGGCTCAAATACCCGTTAAAAGCGACGAAATCCCCGACACTGATATCCCCGCGCATGACCAGACGGCTGCCGTACACCAGATTTATAACAAAACAGACCGCAAAACCGAATTCGATCATCGCCGGCAGCGCGGCAGAGACACGGATCAGATCCAGATTGGCCTGTTTCATCTTGCTGCTCAGCCCGCTGAAGCGCTCCATCTCCGAACGCTCCTGCACATAAGCTTTGATAACACGGATACCGGAGATATTCTCCTGAACCTTACCGGACACGGCGCCGAACTGCTGCTGGACCACTCTGAACCGGGTCTGCACCTTACGGCTGCTGAACAGCATAATTACAATGATAAAAGGCAAAGGGGCAAGTGTAGCCAGCGTAAGACGGGGATCAACTGTAGCGAACATGAAGTAAATGGAGGAGCAGCAGATTACAATGCCGTTGAACGACATCGCCGTAGCCGGACCGAACGTCATCCGTACCGCAGAAATATCATTGATGGCATAAGCGATCAGGTCGCCTGTCCTGCGGCTGTTATAAAAAGAGGGAGAGAGCTTCAGATAGTGCCGTACCAGCTCCTCACGCAGGTAACATTCGAGGTTGCGTGCGCTTTTGATGATGATATTTCTCCATAAAAAAGTGCAGGTGAACACGCCTGCGGCAATCAGCACCATCCACAGCACCTGAAGCTGCACCTGTCTGGTGTCAAAGCCGCTGACCTTCATCAGATCAACCGCACGGCCCAGCACCTTGGGAAACAGCGTCTGAATAAAGGAAGCGGCGAACATAAAAGAAAACCCGATCAAATAATCAGTCTTGCGGGCTTTGAAAAAACGCAGCAAAATAGAGGATTGCATTTAACATCCCACCTTTTGAAAATACACCTGCCTATATAGGAATCAGATGCTCCTTACGGATTCTCTTTCCACAAAAGTGCTAAGCACAGCAATATTCTCCGCAGGCTTCTGCGGGTCGGCAATCCGGCTGAGCAATGTGGCTACCACTCTCTGACAGGAGTAACCGATATTCAGATCCATTGTAGTAAGCGGAGGGGTTGAAAGAGCGGATATCTCCGTGTTGCCGCTGCTGAGAATGGAAACGTGCTCGGGTACCTTGATTCCGCGCTCCTGCAGTAGGCGGATCAGCTCTACAGCCGTGAAATCATGCTCACAGATAAAAGCGGTCGGCAGCCCGCCTTCGGCAATCAGTCCGGACAGCCTGCTCCCAAGCGCCTCATCACGCTCCCAAAAAAGCGCCCCGTCAGCCGGCAGCCCATGCTCCTCCAGTGCGGAGGTGATGCCTGTTTTCTTTTCCTTGTTACGGTAGGCGCTAAGATTCCCAACAAAGCCGATTGCGCGGTGCCCGCGGCCGATCAGATACTGGCACTGCTTGTAGCCGGCATGCAGGAAGCTGAACCACACACTGTCGTAATCATAGGCCGGTGAGTAACCGACATACAGAATCAGCGCCGGAATCTGCTTATGAATAAAGGAAATATAGTCACTGTTAAACCGCCCGATAAAAATAACCCCGTCGAACTTGTAGCCTTTACTTAAACGGTAGGGCAAAGCCAGGCTGTTCTGGTGCTCCTTATCCACAAATTCAATGCTGTAATCCGTGTCGGCCTGCTGCAGCGCCTTTTCGATGCCTTGAACCTTGTAGCTGAAGTTGCTGTTGTCATGCTGATAAGGCTTCTGGTGAAGCACCAGAATTTTCGGAGGAGTTGCCTTGCGGGGCCGGATATAGCCCATCTGCGCCGCTTTTTCCACAATCTTGGCCTTCATTTCCTCGCTGATGCCGCCCTGATCCGCCAGCGCTCTGCTGACCGACACCGGAGACAGCCCGAGCGCTTTTGCGATCTGGGTCAGCGTTACCTTTTTGCTTTTCATAAGAATCCCCCGTTGTTGCTGTACAACACAGCAGCTTATGCCTGATTACTGTTATTATATTCCTGTATTACACAGGATACAACGCAAGGAAACGATAAAATCAACGTAAAAAATTTATTATTTTAAGTTAAAATACATAATTATTTTCGATGCTTAAGAGCTGAATATCATTTTTGGAAGATAGAGGGAACCAAATGCAGTCCGGAGAGTCTTATTGACCAAAGAGGTGAGAGAGAATATGCACAGTGAAGAGTTACCGTATGCCGTAGCCTATGCGCCGTCCATGACGCTGCGGGAAATGATGGAGACTTACGGGCGGGATGTATGGAATTATGCGTATTTTTTGAGCGGCAGCCGGGAGTAGGCGAATGACATCAGCCAGGAGGTGTTCCTGAAGGCGCACCGCAATATCGCCAAATACCGGGGCAGCGCTACACTAAAAACCTGGCTGTTGACCATTACCCGCAACACTGCATTCAGTTGGAGACGAAACAGCTTCTGGCACCGCTTCATTCCGCTAGGGAAGAATCAGTCTCCCGGACAAGCAGGGTCTGCCGAAAAAGAGGCGCTGAGCAAGCAGTATGTTAACCGCATCTGGGAGCTGATTATGGAGCTGCCGGATAAGCACAGGGAGGTGCTGATGCTGGAGATACAGCAGGGGCTGTCCACCTCAGAAACGGCGGCGCTGCTCGGTGTAGCGGAAGGGACTGTGAAATCCCGGCTGTCCCGGGCCAGGGAGAAAATGAGAAAAGCGCTGGAGGAGGATGAGCGATGAAGCACAGACTGTCAGAGGATGAGACGAAGGTAATGACGGCGAAGCCTGAATGGTACCGTGAGGCCGGACGAGGCCCGTTCACAGAAGAAGGATTTACCCCGCAGCTGATGGCCCGGATTGAGCTTGCCGCTGAGCGGCGTGCCGGGACGGAGAAGGCTACTTCACGCAGACGTATTGGCATCGCTGGTATAGCGGCGGTTATGCTGGTTGGTGCGCTGATGTGGCCGCTGGCGGGCGGCGGGAGAGAAAGCGGTGAGGGTCCGCAGGCCATTTGGAACAACAAAAGCGGTGCTGCAGTCCAGCCATCTGTACCGGCCGCCCCTTCTCCTTCACCTGCTGCGCAGAAGAGAACGGGATACTACAGCAAGGTGAATTTTGAGCTCGGCGGATTGAAGTATGTGATGTCACTGCCCATGGACAGGGATAAAAGCTCTGCACAGGCAGTGGATACTCCGCTGGGGATTGTCTGGTCACCGCCGCCGCCAAAGGTTGATTATCTCAGACCCGGATACACCCGGAATACAGAGCCTTATACTCTCTATCTGACTCCTAAGGGGCATACCGAGCTGTCGGCAGAATCCGCCCAAAGACTGTATACATTTCCTTTGTATGCGGGCGGGGCACAGACTTATTTTGCTCTGGGCTACCTTTTCAGTGCGGGAGATTATCTGGTATTTACCAATGGAGCTTATACGGTCGGTGAGGTGAAAACACGAGGTCCCGGTAAAATATCTGTCCTGGATCTCAAAAAAGCCTCTGCAGGTGATGTGACAGCTCCGTCTGATCTCTTTACATTAAATTCCTCTGATTATAGTCTTGATCATGCATTTATTGCTGCTGATCCGGATCGGAATGAGCTGCTGCTGGTTGATTATAAAGAGGCCGGGAATGGCGGTTTTATTCAGCACAGCAAGCTGTACGATATAACAACCGGGAAGAGTGATGTGCTTCCGGAAACAGTTACTACAGAAAAGAAAAAGCGGCCAACCAAAGTGCATTACGGTGAGCTGTCCATTACTACTGAGGAAGAGTATTATGTGGCTCATTATGAGGTTAACGGTGAAAAACGGACAGTGGATATCAGTATTGCAACCGGTGAGCAGTGGTATTATGACTGGTGGTATGAGGAATACGGGGAGAAGATCGATGCCTCCACAATAAAGAAAAAACTTTAGTTCATTTCATCTGGATAATTTACTAAAAAAAAGCTATACTTTTGATAATATCAAAGGTATGGCTTTTTTATGCGGAGTGGAGCGGAAAAGATGAAAAAACTGACGATTGAGGATGTTGCCCAGAAGGCGGGAGTCTCGAAGAGCACAGTCTCACAATTTTTGAATAAACGGTTTAAATACATGAGCGAAGCGACTAAGAACCGGATTGCCGATGTGATCGAGGAGCTGAATTATCAGCCGAACGGCCTGGCCCGCAGCCTGAAGCAGAACCGCACACATATGGTCGGGATCATTGTCGCCAATATCGATTACTCGCTGTCAATCCAGTGCATCCGGGCGATCGAAAATGAGCTGCAGCGCCGGGGCATTCAGGTCATCATCTGCAATGCCGACGAGAACTCGGAAAAAGAAAATACGTATGTGGAGACGCTGGTAGCGCGTCAGGTGGACGGGCTGATTATTTTTCCGACCGGTCACCAGTCTGCGGCTTATACACGGCTGATAGAGGCGGAGTATCCGCTTGTGTTCATGGACCGGCTGGTTGAAGGGGTAACGACCCAGAGCCTGCTGCTGGACAATGAAATGGCCGTCAAGACAGCGGTCAAGGAGCTGACCCGCAACGGTCATGAGGCTATCGCCATCCTGTCGCTGCCGCTCGGGGAGAACGCCATTACCCCGCGCAAGGAACGGATGAGCGGCTACAAGAAGGCGATGGAGGAGGCAGGTCTGCCTTTGAATGAGCGTTATATGTGCAGCGTGCCCAGAGAGCGGATCTCTGCCGCGCTGGATGAGCTGCTGAACGGGCCGCATCCGCCGACGGCGCTGGTAGCTGCCAATGACCTTGTGCTCGGCGAAATTCTGAAATACGCGAACCGCCAATCTGTCGCGATTCCCGGCCGCCTGTCCGTTATCGGCATTGATGATGCCGAGTTTGCCCTGATCTACAACCCGGCAATTACAACGATCCGCCAGCCGGCTTACGAAATGGGCATGCAGGCGGCGAAGATCATGCTCTCGCTGATCGAGGATCAGGATGCTGCGGTTCCGATTACGTACCGCTTTCCGCCGGCGCTCCAGCAGGGGCAGTCTGTACGACCTCCGGTATAACGGAGTTTTGGGTAAAACGGTTTATTCTTTTAGCGTCTGCTTAGTCCTAAATTTGCGAGTTGTACTGCCTGTCCCAAAGTTTGTTTTGGACAAGTTTAGAGGTTACTTATGGAGGGGAGCACAGCTTCCCTCTTATTTAAGCTTATGTCTATTGCGATTAAGAAGTTTGCTATATAATCCGCAATTACCTGTATAACCTCACATGGAGACAATCTATCGCTTCCACAGCTAAAGTCCTTTATCAGCAGGGGTGTTGACCAACATCAAAGCTATTTTTTTGCTGGGGGAAGCAGAGCGAAGATCCTGTAAAACCAAATAAAGGCGTCCGCGTCCGCCTCTTCTTCTTCTCGGTGATGCACTTGTCCTGTTTCGTAGGTAATTGCACGGCATCATGAATGAGCCGGGTTGAAATAACTGTACTTTCTGCAACTAAACTAGGCTAATTAGCTTCGCTGCAGGGTTTAACTGCACTCTATACATTTATATTTGCTAAAAACGCCCCGAACCGGGTTTTTCGCGAAAAATAGATGTACAGAATACAGTTATCTCCTTAAAATGACTGAATTCCCCTGTTTTAATTGCACAAACTACACTTAAAACTCATTTGGCTCCGAACCGACTGACTAAGGTTAGCGCTTTGGCAAGAGAGATCTATCCGCTGCTCAACGCTTTACCTAAGGCAGGAACAGGAGACGGTTTGTTAGTCTCTTAATGACGTTCTGTATAGATTAGAGTAGCTTGAGTGGGTTAAATGCCTGGAGAACTACCGCTGCAAAAGCTTTAAGAAAAAAGAGGAGTGCTCCCGGCATAACGCCGCTGGAGCACTCCCTTTTTATAAATGAATAATGGCTTCTCTGCGTGCAGTCAGCAGCAGTAACTTTTAAACGCCGGCGCTCATGAAGCTCTCCAGCTTGTCGCGGGTAGGCAGTCCGTCCATGTCTCCGGGAGACATAACGGCCAGCGCACCGATTGCATTGCCGCGTCGTACGGCTTCAGCCACGGTAAGCTTCTCCAGCATGGCGCTGATTACGCCAACGGCGAAGCCGTCCCCTGCACCGACTGTATCGACTACCTCTTCCACCTTAAAGCCGTCCACATAGCCTTCTTCTCCGGCAGCCGTTTTGTAGTAAGCGCCTTCAGGGCCCAGCTTGATTACAACGAGGGATACCCCGCGTTCCAGATAGTAAGCGGCAATTTCCTCCGGTGTTTCAAGGCCGGTCAAAATTTTGCCTTCACCCAGGCCCGGCAGGAACCAGTCACAGCGGGTGGCGAGATCGTTGATGGTAGCTACCATAGTCTCCTTGTCAGGCCACAGGGTCGGGCGCAGGTTCGGGTCCAGGGAGACGGTTTTGCCGTTCTTTTTCATAAATTCCATAGCATGCAATGAGAACTCATGACAGGTCTTCGAGAGTGCGGAAGAAATGCTGGTTACATGCAGATGGCCGGCGGAAGCAAAATAGGCCTCGTCGAAGTCAGCCAGGTTCAGCTTGGACGCGGCGGAGTTTTTGCGGAAATATTCAACCTTAGGGTCGCCGGTAAGCACCTTGGACTTGATCAGCATTCCGGTAGGAGCTTCCTTGGTATAAGTGATGCTGTCTGTATCGATATTTTCTTTGTTAAGGGCCATGGCAATGAATTGCCCGAAATTGTCTTCACCCAGCTTGGTTACATATCCGGTTGTGTGTTCGAGGCGGGACAGACCGGTTGCCACATTGCTTTCTGCTCCGGCCAGCGCCTTAGAGAACGAGGTTGCCTCATGCAGCGGTCCTGCTTCATTTGCATAAAACATCGCCATCGGCTCGCCAAAAGTGACGGCACTAAGTTGTTTGCTCATCTTCATATTCCTCCCCAGGGCAATCCTTAGATTCCCTGTATAATGATTAGTAACTTGAAATTATCACATAAATCGGTTTTGTTCAATAAGACTTCACTCATTCTAACCTGTGAATTTTCAGTGTTAAAATGTGAAGTGAGAAAAATCCCTTTATCTATAAGGGTTTTTTATTCTAAACAGCTTTCCTGTAACCGTTCGGATAAAAAACGTATTGACTGTTAGCGGGATTATTATTACTATTTCCATAGAAGACTTCACGAGTATGTTAGTAAAAGAGATAAAATAGTTTATCTAAATAAATGTTCTATGATGTATACCTGTTTTATAATACGTATTTATTAAGAGAGGACGTTTAAAATGAAGAAAATAAAAGTATTGCAAAACCTTACCTCTGTCGGTGTAGTAGCGGTTATCCGTGCTGACAACGCTGATGACGCCTTCAAAATGTCGGCTGCCTGTATCGAGGGCGGACTGACCAATATCGAGGTTACCTTTACGACTCCGGATGCGGATGTGGCGATCAAACGCCTGGTGGCTGAATACGGCAGCCGGGCTGTAATCGGTGCAGGTACCGTGCTTGATCCGCTGACCGCCCGGATTGCAATCCTGGCAGGATCGGAATTTGTGGTGAGCCCTTCTTTTGAAGAAGAAACCGCCAAAATGTGTAATCTATACGGTATTCCTTACATGCCCGGCTGCATGACGCTGAACGAAATGAAGGAAGCGCTGAAGCTCGGCGTGGATGTGCTGAAGCTGTTCCCGGGCAGCGCGTTCGGACCGGACTATGTCAAGGCAGTCAAAGGCCCTATGCCACATGTTAACATTATGCCTACCGGCGGCGTGGATCTGAACAACATGGGCAAATGGATTGCGAACGGCTGTATCGCTGTCGGTATCGGCGGCAATCTAACCGCTCCGGCCAAGGAAGGCCGCTATGACCAGATTACAGAGCTGGCTGCACAGTATGTTGCCAAATACAAAGAGGTTAAAGGCCTGTAACAGCTGATAGCAGCACGGGCAATTATAGAACAATAATCCCTTGGACTGCCCTGCCTTTTTATAAGGCGAGGCAGTTTTTTATTTTTTTCCTACATCTAAATGAAAACAGAGATGCTTTCCTCCGGTTCCGGGCAATACTTACATAGTAAGCAGCGGGGCGGTCTGCTGTAAGCCGGCAGACTGCCAATGGAGATGGAGGGGGCCGCTATGCCCGGGAATGATAAGCAGAGGACGCTGTACCGGACGATTAATGAAGAAGAGGCTGAATTTGTGCAGATTATCTCTGCAGTCCGGGGCTGCAGGGTGACGGCGGGACAATTGTACAGATTGCAGCGTAACCATAACAATCCGCAGCTTTTTGAACAGGGCGAAATCTATGTGGTGGATGACGACGGCAAGGACAACTATGCTGTGCTGATGCTGTGTAATACTATAATGTATAAATAAAGCAGGCTGTCTCCGGTAATCGTACCCGGCGGGCGGCCTATTTGATTTCAGTTTTGTCATAAACTTCTGTAAAAGAGTATTTGAAGATTCAGCGCTTCCCTTGTATGCTTAGTAAGGATTACGGGCGGTTTAGGGACTTGCCGCGGAACGGAACCGGTGGCGGGTCGAGACGTATTATGTAAAGTTTGGTATCTTTAAAATATTGATCACAGGCTTGCAACAAATCCGCAGTCTTGCGCGTCAGTAAGATTGCATAGAGAGGGGGAACCTTCGTGGTGGAGCAGGGACTCATCAGAGCCGCTCAAGCGGGCGATCGCGACGCTCTAATCACCCTATTGCGGGAAATTGAAGGACATGTGTATAAGACGGCCTTCTACATTTTGCATAATGAACAGGATGCTTTGGATGCATCACAGGAAGCACTTATCAGAGTGTATACCAAAATTAATTCCTATGAGGAAAAAGCCCAGTTCAAAACATGGGTTCAGCGGATCGTGACCAACATCTGTATCGACAAATTCAGGAGATCGAAGCCTACTGTTTCTATCGATGAGCACGAAATGGTGTTCCAGGATAATAAACATAATGTAGAGCGCGAGGTCATGTCCGGTTATTTGGCGGAGGATATCCGCGAGGCGATTGACCAGCTTCCGGAGCATCACCGGACGGTGATTGTACTAAGGTATTTGCAGGATTTTTCTTACAACGAGATTGCAGACTGTCTCGACCTGCCACTCAACACGGTGAAATCCTACCTGTTCCGGGCCAGGCAGCAGCTGCAAAATAGACTTCAGGAGTATCAGAAAGGTGGTGTATCAGGATGAAGTGTACGGAGGTGACGGAATGGATGCACCGCTATTTGGATCATGATCTCAGTCCCGAAGAGACTGTGGAAATGTACCGCCATATCGATAATTGTCCTTCCTGCGCGGAAGTCTTTGACCGGCTGACTATGCTCTCTGAGCAATTGGAGCAGCTGCCGGATGTTAAGCCTCCTTTTAGTCTGGTTGACTCGATTCTGCCTCAGCTGGAGAGATTGGATTCCGGAGTTCAGGGCTCAAGTGCAGAGGTCCAGGAAGAAGAAGGCAAAGTCATTCCGATGACACGTAAAAATATACACGGTAAAGCTGCAAAAGGTACCTCCAGAGCAGCCTCCATGGCAACACGGACAGGCATAGGTGCAGTTGCTGCGGCTATTATATTACTGTTCGCCGTGTTTAATATGCCGGACAGCCTGCCGTCGGCTGATGTGGAGATGTCGCTGAACCAGGCGGCTGATACAGCCTCAAGCAGTGAGCCGCTGAGCAAGATGGCAA
This sequence comes from Paenibacillus sp. FSL R7-0273, assembly GCF_000758625.1. Lineage (NCBI taxonomy): Bacteria > Bacillati > Bacillota > Bacilli > Caryophanales > Paenibacillaceae > Paenibacillus > Paenibacillus sp. FSL R7-0273. The sequence goes on along the minus strand of NZ_CP009283.1, from coordinate 5,605,464 downwards.
CGGAAAATTCGGATACGGCTGCGACTGCAGATGGGTCCGGCAATGCTTCGATGTACCAGATGGAGATTCAGGCTACTGAACCGGCAGATGCCGGCAACAGCGGTGCCGCAGATACGGCTGCTCCATCTGCAGCTGAAGTGGCTCCGTATGGAGCCGGTGCTGATGCCCCTGCTGCAACGGATAATTCCACTTCAGCTAAGCAGAATGCTCCGGTTACGCGCAGCACGCAGGCAGCGACCCCGGCTCCAAGGGCGGATGCCAGGGAAGGAAGCCGGAACAACAATAGCGCGTCAGATGCCCAGATATTCAGCGGCGATGCTGCTGAAGAGTCTGCCGGTACGGGCGACACACGGGCGCAGGAGCCGCTGCAGCCTCCGGCTGCTCCGGAGGCTGGTGTTATGGGGCTGCTGCCGGCGCTTGTATCATCTCACGGCTCATGGAGCTCGCCGGACGGGCGTTATGCCGCTGAGCTTGCCGGACAGCAGCTGGTAATCTACAGCCTGCCTGCAGAGGGACAGCCGGAAGAACGGATAGCATTAACCTCGCTGCCGCTGGCAGGGACCTGGGTATCAGGTGCCTGGTCTGGGGACAGCCTGCAATTCACCTATGTAACGATGCAGGATGGTGCGGAGGTTACTGAGGTGTATTCAGCGCCTGCTGCCCAGGCCACTGCGGAGCCGTCTGCTTCACCGGGCACTCCGGCGAATGCGGGCCCGTCACCGGCAAGTACGGCTCCGGCCAATAAATAATTACTCCGGTGGAACGTTTTGGGGAGAACCCGAATATGCTAGGGTGAGAGGACAGGAATTACACGATTTGCGAGTTCCATCGGTATGACCGACGGAGGCGGGGTTTCTAGAGCCTTTGCTTCCGCCGTTTATATAGATGCGCCGCTGAAACGGAGCAACTTTGGCCCTGGCTGCCGAGGTTGCTCCGTTTTTGCATTTTCTCATTAGCCGCCGGCCCGTGTGAAAATTGGCGGCTGCCAAGCAGGAATATAACGGAATTAGGCGGCAGGTAAGTACTAAAAGTATTAAGCACCACCAATGGAGCCTGTTTTCTGTTAAACTAGAGACATGTGTGTACTGGAGGATTACCCGAATTGAAATGGAAAAGGAAGTGGCAGGATGGATGCCAAAACGGCGGCCAAAGACATTAAGCAGGGAAAAATTTCACCGCTATATGTGCTTTACGGCAGTGAGAAATTCCGGATGAATGAATTTGCGGCCTTCCTGGAGGATCACCTGATCGCCAAGGAGGACCGTGACTTTGCAGTAATTCCCTTCGATCTGTCAGAGACGCCCGTACAGGCGGTGGTGGAAGAGGCGGAGACCGTTCCGTTCATGGTGGAGCGCAAGCTGCTGCTGGTGAGGGATGCCTCGCTGTTTACTGCGGGCAAGGAAAGTGCCAAAATTGAACACCGCGTTGAGCTGCTGAGCGATTATATACAGGCGCCTGCCGACTTTAGCGTCATTGTGTTCCTTGTGAATAATGACAAGCTGGATGAGCGCAAAAAGATCGTCAAGGCGGCTAAGGCGGCCGGGACGGTGCTGGCCTTCAACCCGCTTGGTGCAGAAGAGCTGCTGCGCTGGGTTGAGAAGGGCTTCAAGGACCGCGGCTGTGCTGTGGCGCCGGGAACTGCCGAGGCGCTGATAGCCAGTGCCGGCACCGGCCTCCAGGGCCTGTCTGCGGAGATGGACAAGCTGTCGCTATTCGCCGGAGCCGGCGGGACAGTAGACTCTGCAGCAGTGGACAGCCTTGTGCACCGCGGCACGGAGCAGAATGTGTTCACGCTGGTTGAGGATATTGCTAACCTGCGCCTGGACAAAGCGCTTGGTACGCTGTATGAGCTGCTGAAGCAGCGCGAGGAGCCGATTAAGATTGCTGCGCTGATCGCCCGGCAGTTCCGGATCATCCTGCAGGTCAAGGACCTGTCTGCGCTCAGCTATTCGCAGGCGCAGATCGCTTCACAGATCGGAGTGCACCCGTATGCCGTCAAGCTGGCCGGAGAGCAGGCCCGCAAATTTGACAGCCGGCGGCTGCGCCAGATCCTTAGCGGCCTGGCTGATCTTGATTACCAGATGAAGACCGGAGCCATCGACAAGGTGCTCGGGCTGGAGATGTTTATGCTGCGTCTTGGCGCATAGTGCCGGAATGCTGCTGTTCTGTACGTTGTCCGGCACCGCCCCGCAAAAAGAGCCTACCCTATCCGCTGATTCAGCGTATAAGGCAGGCTCTTTTGCTGCGGGCAAGCCGCATGCAAAGAGGGCACAAAAAAACCTAACCGTATGCAGCATATCGGTCAGGTTCTTATAGTGCTCACTATGAAAGTCGCTAATTAGGCTTGAGCCTTAAGAGCGTTCAATTTCTTCGCCAAGCGGGATTTTTTGCGGGCAGCCGCATTTTTATGAACCAGACCTTTAGTTACGGCCTTGTCCAGCTTTTTGGAAGCAGCTTGGATAGCAGCTTGAGCAGTTTCAACTTCCGTTCCAGTCAGAGCTACATCAGCAGTTTTCACAGCTGTACGAAGCGCGGACTTCTGGGAAGCGTTCAGAGCACGACGTTTCTCGATCGTCTTGACGCGTTTAACCGCGGATTTGATATTTGGCATTGCATTCACCTCCTGGAAGACATTCGAAATCATCAAATGATTCACAACTTAAAATATCTTAGCATGCCGAGGGGCAAAATGCAACACTAAAAGCTATTGAAATACCCTGCGGATACACCCGGAGGACACCGGAAGGATGGCTGGATGCTCTGTCTTCTTAAATAAACCGGCCGGAAGATTACTTGGCTGCGTGATTTCTCCGTATTCTTTTGCATAAACACCGCGCTTCTCCCGCACACTATGCTCACAAAACTTAAGCGTATGCTTTCGAAGCGAGTTTTGTACGAAGAAGACTCGCGGAAGACTATGCTCACAAAACTTAAGCATATGCTTCCGAAGTGAGTTTTGTACGAGGCTCCCCTCATGAAGCATGTGCTCACAAAACTTTTAGGAGGCTGAACTAGGATGGAACTGGATCTTCAGCTGTATTCAGTGCGCACGGACCTTGCGGTGGAGGCCAAGGAAATTGCCCAGGGGCCGCAAAAAACACCTATCCCCGGTGTAAATGAAGAGGTAGAGGAAGCGGACGGAATCAAGGTTACGCGGCTTGGTGTGGCTACTGCTGCTGGCTCCCAGGCGATCGGCCGGGCGCTCGGGAATTACGTGACGCTGGAGGTTCCGGCTCTGCGCGGCGGGGATACCGGGCTTCAGCAAAAGGTGGCGGTCGTATTCGCCCGTGAATTTGAACAGTTTCTGAGCCGGATCGGCATCAGCAAGAATTCCTCGGTGCTGATTGTCGGCCTCGGCAACTGGAATGTTACGCCGGATTCACTGGGTCCGCTGGTAGTGGAAAATGCGCTGATTACTCGGCAATTCTATGAGCTTGTACCTGACCAGGTCTCTCCGGGGTACCGCAATGTCAGCGCAATTGCTCCGGGTGTGCTTGGACTGACTGGCATAGAGTCCAGCGAGGTGGTTCAGGGGATCGTGGACCGGACCAGGCCGGATCTGATTATCGCCATCGATGCGCTGGCCTCCCGCTCGCTTGAGCGGATCAATACGACGATTCAGATTGCCGATATCGGCATTCATCCCGGCTCAGGCATCGGGAACAAACGCCGCGGACTGACCCGGGAGATTCTGGGCGTTCCCTGCATTGCCATCGGTGTGCCTACAGTCTGCTATGCTTCTACAATCGTTAATAATGTGCTGGAGATGATGAGCAATCATTTCGGCCAGATGGCTGACGGCGGTGCACATACTAAGGAGATCATGGGCATGCTGGACGACATCTCGGAGCATGAACGGCTGCAGCTGGTAAAAGAGGTATTGGAGCCCCTCGGGCATGACCTTATTGTCACTCCGAAGGAAATTGATGAATTCATTGAAGAAATTGCCAACATTGTAGCCAGCGGCCTGAATGCGGCGCTGCATGATGCGGTCGATCCGGGAAATGTCGGCGCATATACACACTGATTTCATCTGAAAACAGACAGCCCGGATAAACTGCCCGGCGGCAGCTTATCCGGGCTGTCTGTCTGTGAAGAAGCAGCCTCGTCCCGGCGTAAACCCGGTGTAACACTTTGCTCTATTATTCCCTCTCTCTTTGAGTTCTACTATTCTCCTCCCGCTCATAGATTTGAAGTATAAGAGATTACAAAGGGCTGGAGGAGGACATAACAATAATGAACAGAAAATGGTTTCAGCTATGGAATATCGGCAGGCTGCGTGGAAAACTGCTGGACATTCTGTCGCTGGGGAGAACAATGCTGCTGCTGGCCGGAGGTTCACTTGTTTTTTTTATGCTGCTTGGCGCCGGCGGACTGGCCGGAACGAAGCTGAATACTTCACCTGTTCCTTCTATGAAAGGGCTGGCGGCTTCATTATCCAGCGGATTCTTTATGGAGCTGCTGGGGATGGAGGTGCCGCATCTGCCGAAAAGCGGGGAGGCATCAGCCTTCTCTGCGCCAAAAGTTACCTCCTTTGTGTTCCGTATGCTGACGAGTGTAGATCCCGGCAACCCGAAAAGCCTGCTGTCCCGCGAGGTGCCGGGTCTTGCCGCCGGCGATCCCTTCCTGCTGCGTGAAGGCTCAGGCGGGACGGGAGGTGCACCTGCCGATTATCATCCGGGGACGGATGAGCTGGCCGGCGGGGAGGAGGATCATCCCGGAGCCGGAAATAGCGGAGCGGCGGACCCGGGAGCAGCAGCTGATCCGGATCCGGACAAGCCTGCGGATGGGCAGGCGGTACAGCCTCAGCCGACTGCTGCGCCGGACAGCGGCAGCCCGGCAGAACAGGGCGGCAGCGGAGCCGGACGGGATAACAGTGGGGCGGAGGATACCTCTATTAAACGTATTCTCGTCTATCACTCCCATCCGCGCGAAGCATATAACCCGCTGCTGGGAACAGAGAGTGACAATCCCAGCTCTGCTTCCCCTGCCAAAAATGTCCTGCTCGTAGGCTCTTACATCGCTGACAGGCTGGAGCAGCGCGGGATCGGGACGGTTCATGCTAAGGATGATTATGCAACCGAAGTGCCGGATTACAACTGGAACTTTTCCTATAAATATTCCCGGATCACCATTAAGGCGGCAATGGCCGCCAATCAGGAAATGACGGAGCTGATCGACATTCACCGTGACTCACAGCGGCACGGCAAAACGACAGCGGACATTAACGGACAGAGCTATGCGCAGGTGTATTTTATTCTGGGGCACGGCAACAAAAACTGGAAGAAAAACGAAGCCTTCGCCAACTCGATTCATCAGCTGCTGGAAAAGGATTATCCCGGCCTTTCGCGCGGCATCTGGGGTAAAGCTTCCGGAAACGGAAACAATGGCGAGTATAATCAGTCCCTTTCTCCGAACAGCGTATTAATAGAAGTCGGCGGGATCGACAACAGCGCTGATGAGCTGAAACGGACTGCAGATGTCCTTGCCGACGCGATTGCCGAAGTATACTGGAACAGCCATGATGCGGAAAAAGCCGCTGCGCCTGATAAGAGTCCCGTTTCGGAAGAAGGCAGCGGGTAACAAAAATATAAAAAGGATAAGGAGGGGCTGTACATGTCCCGTTTCGGCAAAAAACTGGTTATGATCGGCGTATATGCCGGCATTGGCATATTGATTGGCATTCAGTTCAGCGGTAGCGGAGCTGCACGGACAGAGGCGGTAGCTCCGGGCTGGAACGGGCCTGCCGGGCTGCAGCAGGCGGGTCAGGCCGCCGCTGCAGCCGGCACTGGAGCTGTGCAGGGCAGCCCCGCCTATGTATATGTGCCTATGGCTGTTGATCCGGCTACCGGTGCATATACTGCTCTTCCTGCCTTCCAGCCGCAGTCCCCGGCCCAGACTCCTGCTGACAGCAGCGGACTGCCGCAGCAGGAGGTGCAGGACTACAGTGTGCTGACTCCGGAGCAGCTTCTGATTCCGGAAGAGCAGCAGCCGGGGATTGATAGGCTTGCCGATAAAACAGCCGGTCTGCTCCAGCAGGCCTCCCAGAAAAGCATCCGCTGGATTGTCTCCCTGTTCGACTCGGCAGATTAACTGCCTGGTGAACGGATTAAAGCCCCGGGCGGGGCTTTTTCTTCTTTTTTTGCAGGGCTGACGTAATGGATTGCAGAGCTGTATTCCTCTTTCTTTACTTTCCCGGCAGGACGGGATTGATGGGGGAAGCGCGTACTGGTATAATAAGTGGATTAACATAAGGCTGTCTGTGGGGGTAAGGAATGACTGACGTTCAGAAAAGACAACAACAAATCCGCAATTTCTCGATTATTGCACATATAGACCATGGTAAATCGACTCTGGCCGACCGTATTCTTGAATATACGGGTGCACTCAGCTCACGCGAAATGCAGGAGCAGGTGCTGGATCAGATGGATCTGGAGCGTGAACGCGGGATCACCATTAAGCTGCAGGCTGTCCGCCTTACTTACAAGGCTGATGACGGCCAGGAGTATTTGCTCAACCTGATTGATACCCCGGGGCACGTCGACTTCACTTATGAGGTCTCCCGAAGTCTTGCTGCCTGTGAAGGTGCATTGCTGGTAGTAGATGCCGCACAAGGTATTGAGGCGCAGACACTGGCCAACGTGTATCTTGCGCTGGATAACAATCTGGAAATTCTGCCGGTCATTAACAAGATTGACCTGCCGAGTGCAGATCCTGAACGGGTGAAGCAGGAAATTGAGGATGTAATCGGACTCGATGCCAGTGAGGCTGTGCTTGCTTCGGCCAAAGCGGGCATCGGGATCAAGGAGATCCTGGAGCAGGTAGTGAAACAGGTTCCGGCTCCTACCGGTACCGCCGAAGATCCGCTGAAGGCACTGATTTTTGACTCCCACTATGATCCGTACAAGGGCGTTATCGTCTATGTGCGCGTTATTGACGGTAAGATCCGCGCCGGCTCGAAGATTAAGATGATGGCAACCGAAAAAGTATTTGAGGTTATCGAAGTCGGTTCTTTCATGCCGCGTATGACGATTGTGGACGAGCTTAATATCGGGGATGTAGGCTTCATCGTTGCCGGCATCAAGCATGTCGGCGATACCCGTGTCGGGGATACGGTAACGGATGCCAAGAATCCGACACCTGAGCCGCTGCCGGGCTACCGCAAGATCAATCCGATGGTATACTGCGGTCTGTATCCGATTGAAACCTCGGATTACAACGATCTGCGTGAGGCGCTTGAGAAGCTCCAGCTGAACGATGCCTCGCTCAGCTTCGAGCCGGAAAGCTCAAGTGCGCTGGGCTTCGGGTTCCGCTGCGGATTCCTCGGACTGCTGCATATGGAGATTATCCAGGAGCGGATTGAGCGCGAGTTCAATCTTCCGCTGATTACAACAGCACCGAGCGTTATTTACCGGATTATGCTGACGAACGGCGAAATGCTGCAGATCGACAACCCGTCGAACTATCCGGAGATCGGTACCATTGATTATGTGGAAGAGCCTTATGTCAAAGCTGCAGTTATTGTCCCGAATGATTACGTAGGTACTGTAATGGAGCTTTGCCAGAATAAGCGCGGGGAATTTGTGAATATGGAGTATCTGGATACCAACCGGGTAACGATCACTTATCAGATTCCTCTATCGGAAATCGTATATGATTTCTTCGATCAGCTGAAATCTGGCACAAAGGGCTATGCTTCCTTCGACTATGAGATTTCCGGCTACCGTCAATCCAATCTGGTGAAGATGGATATTCTTCTGAATAATGAACAGGTTGATGCCCTGTCCTTCATCGTCCACCGTGACCGCGCCTACAACCGCGGCCGCATTATCTGTGAGAAGCTGCGCGGCATTATTCCGCGGCAGATGTTCGAGGTGCCGATCCAGGCTTCGGTCGGAACGAAGGTTGTAGCCCGTGAGACCGTTAAGGCGATGCGCAAGAACGTCCTGGCCAAATGCTACGGCGGTGACATTTCGCGTAAGCGGAAGCTGCTGGAGAAGCAGAAGGAAGGGAAGAAGCGCATGAAGCAGGTCGGCAGTGTTGAGGTGCCGCAGGAAGCATTCATGGCAGTTCTGAAGATCGACGAGTAATGAGCTTATCTGAACTCCCTGCTGCGGAGTGCACCGATTGATTAGTAGCGAGACACTGAAGGGAAGCCTGACGGCTTCCCTTTTCTGGCTATATATGCTGATACTATTAAAATTTAAAGGAGACAGCTATGACAGCTCATAACAATGGCCGTCCCCCTGAGGCCGTATATATTCATATTCCCTTTTGCACAAACAAGTGCTTTTACTGTGATTTCAACTCCTATGTGCTGAAGGACCAGCCGGTAATGGATTACCTGTATGCGCTTGACCGCGAGATGGAGCTGACCGTGCAGCAGACTCCGCCGGGTGTGATCAAGACGATCTTTGTCGGAGGCGGGACGCCGACTGTGCTCAAGCCGGATGAGATGGCTTATTTCCTGGCTTCGGTCCGCAGGCATTTCCCTCAGTGGGATGACAATATCGAATTCTCGATGGAGGCTAATCCCGGAACGACGGATATCGAGAAGCTTACAGTAATGAAGGAAGGCGGGGTTAACCGGGTCAGCTTCGGCGTTCAGGCGTTCCAGAATGAGCTGCTGAGCGGGATCGGACGGATTCATAATGTGGATGACGTCTACCGCAGTCTGGAGAATGCGCGCAGTGCCGGGATTGATAATCTGTCTGTTGATCTGATGTTCGGCCTGCCGAACCAGACCGTGGATATGCTTAAGGAAAGTATCCGCAAAGCGCTGGAGCTGAACCTGCCGCATTATTCGATCTACAGCCTGAAGGTGGAGGAGAATACGCTTTTCCATACCTTGTTCAACAAGAACAAGCTGCCGCTGCCGAGTGAAGAGGATGAGCTGGAAATGTATCTGCTGCTCATGTCTGAAATGGAAAAAGCGGGTTACATCCAGTATGAGATCAGCAACTTCGCTAAGCCGGGCATGGAAAGCCGCCACAATATTACGTACTGGCGTAATGAGGATTATTACGGCCTCGGCGCCGGGGCCCACGGATATGTTAAGCGTCAGCGGCATATCAATATTAAGGGCGTGAATCCATATAATGAAGCTTCGCGCAGCGGGCTGCCGCGTCTGGATTCCTTTGAGATTACGGAGCAGGAGGCAATGGAGGACTTTATGATGGTCGGCCTGCGTATGCGTGCCGGGGTATCGGGCAGTGCTTTCCAGGCCCAGTTCGGCAAGACGCTGGAGGAGATTTTTGGTGCGCCGCTGCATAAACTGCTGCATGCCGGGCTGCTGGAGCAGGCGGGTGGCACCTACCGGCTGAGCAAGCAGGGAATCCTGTTCGGCAATGATGTTTTCGGGGAATTTGTCGGACTTTTAACAGAGGTTTAATTTTAAAATACCCCTTGAATTGTAATTCACCCTGTTGTATATTTATTCATATTAACAACGAGGGGTGAGTTATAGTGCTTGTCAAGACGGAAATGGTCCGCCAGTCGGCTCCTGCGGGAGAATCTAAGGTAATATGCAGAAATGCTACGGTGGAGGATGTGGAGCCGCTGTACTTAATGATAGAGGAGTACGCCCAGCGCGGAATTATGCTTCCACGTTCCAGGCAGGCACTGACCCGTCAGATTGACCAGTTCGTCATCGCTGAGCTTGACGGTATGTTTGTGGGCTGCGGTTCGCTGTTCAGACTCGGGAATGACCTCGTTGAAGTCCGTTCCATCGGCCTGCGTGATGAAGGCAAGGGCAAGGGTGTCGGCTCCATGATTCTGGAGAAGCTGACTGAAGAAGCCAGACGTCAAGGGATTCCCAAGATCATGGCGCTCACGTATGCAGTCGATTTCTTCCTCAGAAACGGATTCACCGTTGTGGAGAAGGAGATTTTCCCTGAGAAGGTATGGACGGATTGCGTTAACTGCAAGAAGCAGCATGCCTGTGATGAAATTGCTGTAATGAAGAGATTAGATTAAGCAGGCAGCCGCATGGTGCCGCGTTACAATATACAAAAGCCGCTGTCCGTCAGGGATACATTCCTGTGAACAGCGGCCTTTTTTAGTTATTTTGTATAGATCAGCTTTCGCTGCTGCTCTATAAGCCCGGCAAGCTCCGGGGTAGCGTAAGCAGAAGGGTTAAAGGACGGAGACAGGGTATTATAAACGATGGTCAAGGCAGAGCCGTCCTTCAGCTCGATTTCGAGCCAGTATTTATCGCCAACCCAGCTTTTGGTTTCCTTATACAATAGTTCATACGGGATATAGTTCAGCTGGGGAAACTCTTTTATAAAAAGCTCAGCAGCCTCCGGTGTGAAGTCCATCAGACGGGTGGTTCCGTCCATTCCGCTGATGAAGCGGACAGCAGAGATTTTACCGTCGATATCAAGCAGATCATTCAGGGTCACGGCTTCCGGATTGCTTCGGGCTATAAATAGCCTGTCGCCTGCCCATAAGCGGGCAGATGCCTTATACCCGGTTACCTCATACAGCGCTGTACCGGCCTCAAGCAGCGTGGAATCGCCATCAAGCATCTCATCCCGCGGACACTGATGGTCAGCTTTACGGTAAGAGATTTCCCCCAGCCGTTTACCTTTGATCTGCTCCTTGGCCGGACTGGCATAATCCTCTTGATAGACAACGCCGTCCCACTGCAATACGGAGACATAATCCACATCACCGTAAAAGCAGTTGTCCGCTCTGCCGGTCTCTCTCTCATAAAACAAAGCAGCACCGGCAAGAAGCAGCATAACCGGCAGGATGATCAATATGAATCTTTTCCATTTCATGTGGCTTAGCCCCTTTCCTACTATATTCAGACGAAAGTTGAAGAGGGAGGTTGCAGTGATTACCGGAATATGGGATTTGAAAATGGCTGCGCCTATAATCCAATTCCGCAGTGAAACTGACTTGACAATCTCGAGGTCAGTTTGGTATTTTTGTATTAGTGGTTAGCACTCATCTAAGTAGAGTGCTAACGAATCGGAGCCGCAGCCGATAGGAGGGAATAACATGTTAACTGAACGCCAGAGAATGATCCTTAATGCTATTGTAGATGATTATATATCTTCCGCTGAGCCGGTAGGCTCGCGCAGCATCTCCAAGCGGGGGGACGTGGGCTACAGCCCGGCAACCATCCGCAACGAAATGGCTGATCTGGAGGAGTTAGGTTATCTGGAGCAGCCGCATACATCGGCTGGAAGAATTCCTTCACATAAAGGCTACCGTTATTATGTGGACCATCTGGTGCCGTGGAATTCCGCCGGAACGGCTGAAATGGGCACGATCCGCGCTTTTTTCGCCGAGAAGCTGAATGCTACCGAGCAGGTTATCCAGCATGCGGCCATGATTCTTTCCAATATGACGAATTACACTTCCATCCTTCTGGGACCGGAGGTTTTTCATACTTCATTGCGCCATTTTCAGCTGCTTCCGCTTGACGGCAACAATGCCGTAGCCATTATCGTTACCAGCACCGGGCAGGTGGAGAACCGCACGGTTCAGATTCCGCCGGAGATTTCACTCTCCGAAATGGAGAAGGTCGTAAATCTGCTTAACAGCAAGCTGGTGAATGTACCGCTCTACAAGCTGAAGAGCCAGCTCTATTCCGAGCTGGGTGAGGAAATGCAGCGTCACATCTCACACTATGAAGAACTAATGCAGGTGCTTGACCAGGCGCTCGAAAGCGATCATGACCAGCGCATCTATCTGAGCGGGGCGGCGAATATGCTGACCCAGCCGGAGTTCAAGGATGTCGATAAGGTCAAGACGATCCTCGATCTGCTGGAGGAGACGCCGACCCTGCTGAAGATGCTGTCCCCCGCATCCGGCGGAACCGGAATACAGGTCCGTATCGGAACGGAGAATAAGCATGAAGCGTTTGCCCACTGCAGCCTGATTACAGCAACGTATTCACTGGACGGCAAGGCACTGGGCAGCATCGGCATTCTGGGTCCGACCCGGATGGAATACGCCCGTGTGATGGGCATCCTCGGAATTTTATCCCGGGATTTGACAGCGATGCTGGCACACTGGTATAAGTGAACAGAGTGTAATTGATTTACGTGAATGATTTGAAGGAGGTGAAGACAACTTGAAAGAGGAACAGGTGCAAGATCCGAATGAACTGAAAGACGAAGCAGTAAATGAAACACTGGCGGCCGATGAGGCCGAAGCCGCAGCTGAGAACACGGCGGACTTCGAGGAGGCTTCAGGCGGCGGTGAAGCTGTGAAGCGCCTCCAGGAGCTCGCAGAAGAGGCTCAGGCCCGTACACTGCGTGTACAGGCGGATTTCGATAACTTCCGCCGCCGTACACAGAAGGAGAAGGAAGAGCTGGCGCAATACGCTACCTCCAAGCTCGTTACTGAGTTGCTTCCGGTACTCGACAATTTTGAGCGTGCACTGGTTACTGCTCCGGGCAATGCCGAATCCGAGGCCTTTACCAAAGGCATCAACATGATTTTCCGTCAGCTGGAGGGGGTCCTGAAGTCTGAAGGCCTCGCAGCAATGGAAACTGTAGGACAGCCATTTAACCCTGAATATCATCAGGCGATTATGCAGGTGGAGAGCGAGGAGCACGAGGAAGGCATCGTGACGGAAGAGGTCCAGAAGGGCTATCTCCTGAAGGATAAGGTTCTTCGTCCGGCCATGGTCAAAGTCAGCATGTAGTCTGTCTATATATTTTTATCTGAGTTTGAGCTCCACCAACCTAATGATTAATATGCAGGAGCATGAGCTCCATAACCATTTTTGAGGAGGCACATTACAGTGAGTAAAGTTATCGGGATTGACCTTGGAACCACCAACTCTTGCGTTGCCGTTATGGAAGGCGGCGAAGCCGTCGTTATACCAAATCCGGAAGGCGCGCGCACAACCCCTTCGGTTGTAGGCTTCAAGAAGGACGGCGAGCGGATCGTCGGCGAAACAGCAAAACGCCAGGCGATTACGAACCCTGACCGTACCATCGCTTCTATCAAGCGCCATATGGGTACGAACCACAAAGAAAGCATTGACAGCAAGGACTACTCTGCACAGGAAATTTCGGCGATGATTCTGCAGAAGCTGAAATCCGATGCTGAAGCTTATCTGGGACAGACTGTTACCCAGGCTGTTATCACAGTTCCGGCTTATTTCAATGACAGCCAGCGCCAAGCGACCAAGGATGCAGGTAAAATTGCCGGCCTTGAAGTTCTGCGTATTGTGAACGAGCCGACTGCAGCTGCACTTGCTTACGGTCTTGAGAAGGCTGAAGACCAGACTATTCTCGTATATGACCTGGGCGGCGGTACATTCGACGTATCGATCCTTGAGCTGGGTGACGGCTTCTTCGAAGTTAAGGCTACCAGCGGTGACAACCGTCTGGGCGGCGATGATTTTGACCAGGTTGTCATGGACTTCCTCGTGGCTGAATTCAAGAAGGAACAGGGCATTGACCTGAGCAAGGACAAAGCTGCTGTACAACGTCTGAAGGATGCTGCTGAAAAAGCGAAAAAAGAGCTGTCCGGCGTACTTACCACCACCGTATCCCTTCCGTTCATCACGGTTGTTGACGGCGTGCCGCAGCACTTGGAGGTTAACCTTACCCGTGCCAAGTTCGAAGAGCTGACTGCCGGCCTGGTAGAACGCACACTGGGACCTACACGCCAGGCGCTGAGTGATGCGGGAATGACTCCTGCTGATCTGGACAGAATCGTGCTTGTCGGCGGTTCCACCCGTATTCCTGCCGTGCAGGAAGCGATCAAGAAGCTTACCGGCAAAGAGCCGCACAAAGGCGTTAACCCGGATGAAGTGGTAGCCCTTGGTGCTGCTGTCCAGGCAGGCGTACTGACTGGTGACGTTAAAGACGTAGTACTGCTTGACGTAACTCCGCTGTCCCTCGGTATCGAAACTGCAGGCGGCGTGTTCACGAAGATGATCGAGCGTAACACTACAATCCCTACAAGCAAATCGCAGGTCTTCTCGACCTTTGCCGACAACCAGCCAAGCGTGGAAATCCACGTGCTGCAGGGTGAACGCCAAATGGCGAACGGCAACAAGACGCTGGGACGCTTCATGCTGAACGAGATTCCGCCGGCACCGCGCGGCGTACCGCAGATCGAGGTTACTTTTGACATCGATGCCAACGGTATCGTTAACGTATCGGCAACAGACAAAGGCACGAACAAGAGCCAGAAGATCACGATCACTTCTTCCAGCGGCCTGAGCGATGCTGAGGTTGAACAGATGATGAAGGATGCCGAGCTGCACGCTGAGGAAGACCGCAAGCGTAAAGAACTGGTTGAAGCGAAGAACAACGCTGACCAGCTCGTGTATTCTACAGATAAAGTAATCAAAGACCTTGGCGATAAAGTAGATGCTTCCGAAATTGAAAAGGCCAATGCTGCAAAGGACAAAGTAAAAGCAGCACTGGAAACCGATAACCTGGAAGAAATCAATGCGGCTACAGAAGCGCTGAACGAAATCGTCCAGCAGCTGTCCGTGAAGCTGTATGAGCAGGCTGCTCAAGAGCAGCAGGGTGCTGAAGGTGCTCCTGAGGGCGCTAAGAAGGATAATGTTGTTGACGCTGACTACGAGGTTGTTGACGACGAGAAGAATCAAGGGTAACCTTAAACGATAAGACTATTTTGTACGAAGGGAAGGTCAAGACCGGGGCATCCCGTGTTTTGGCTTTCCTTTTACCATGTTACAGGGGAAACAGAGTATTGATGTGCGGAGGTGAAAGCAGTGGCAGATAAACGCGATTATTATGAGGTGCTGGGTCTCGGAAGAGATGCATCTGACGATGAAGTAAAGAAGGCCTACCGTAAGCTGGCACGCCAGTATCACCCGGACGTCAACAAGGCCAGTGATGCTGAAGCCAAGTTTAAGGAAGTGAAGGAAGCCTACGATGTGCTGAGCGACGGCCAGCAGCGCGCCCGTTATGACCAGTACGGTCATATCGACCCTAATCAGGGGATGGGCGGCGGCTTCGGGGGCGGCGGAGGAGATTTTGGCGGCCTCGGCGATATCTTCGATATGTTCTTCGGCGGAGGCGGCGGACGCCGTGATCCGAATGCCCCGCAGCGCGGCGGCGATTTGCAGTACACGATGACCATTGAATTCAAGGAAGCGGTATTCGGTAAAGAGACCGATATTACCATTCCGCGTACAGAGTCCTGCGATACCTGCTTTGGCTCCGGGGCTAAGCCGGGCACGAAGCCGGAGACCTGTTCCGTTTGCCACGGCAGCGGCCAGCAGGAATTCGTGCAGAACACCCCGCTTGGACAAATGCGTAACCGCCGTCCCTGCTCCCATTGCAGCGGAACCGGCAAGATCATCAAAGAGAAGTGCACGACCTGCGCAGGCCAGGGCAAGGTTAAGAAGCAGCGCAAGATCCATGTGCGCATTCCAGCCGGCGTAGACGACGGCGCACAGCTGCGTATGACGGGTGAAGGCGAAGGCGGCACACGAGGCGGCCCGGCCGGAGACCTGTACATTGTTATCCGTGTGAAGAATCATGAGTTCTTCGTGCGCGAGAACGATGATATTATGTGTGAGGTTCCGCTGACCTTCGCCCAGGCGGCGCTTGGTGACGAGATCGAAATTCCTACCCTGACTGAAAAGGTGAAGCTCAAGATTCCTGCGGGAACCCAGACCGGAACCTTCTTCCGCCTCAGAGGCAAGGGAGTTCCGCATCTGCGCGGCAGCGGTACTGGCGATCAGCATGTGCGGGTTGTCGTGGTGACACCAAGCAAGCTGAGCGAGGAGCAGAAGGATCTGCTCCGCCAGTTCGCTTCCTACAACGGCGAGAACACGCATGAGCAGGAGCAGTCATTCTTTGACCGTGTGAAGCGCGCCTTCCGCGGAGAATAAAGCAATAGCCTGTAAGCAAGCCCCCGGCCCCTCATTGCAGAGGCCGGGGGCTTGCTTATTGTGCGGAGAATGGGCAAGTACGGAAAAAGGCTGCTGTCCCGAAATTTCAGGACAGCAGCCTTTTTTTAAAAGATAGGGTTTAGGACCGGAGATCCTCTAACACTCGGTGCAGAATGACTGCTGCCTGTGCACGGGTCAGAGTCCCGCCCGGATTAAAGGTGTTGGCTCCCTGGCCTTTGAAATAGCCCTTGCCAACTACAAATGCGACTGCATCTCTGGCGCTTTCCGAAATAGCTGCAGTGTCCTTGAAGGACAGGGTAGCCCCGTCTGCCGCAGGATCAAGCCCGAGCGCATCCGCTACAATGAATACTGCTTCTTCACGGGTCAGCACCTCACGGGCGCCGCTTTCCTTGATGCGGGCAGCCCAGGTGTCGCCTTTGCCGAGAAGCCGGTCAAACAGGGTGAGCAGCTCTGCACGGTTCAGCGTATCAGCAGGCTTGAAGCTGCCGTCAGCTCCTTTGCCTGCCACGATGCCGTGGGAAGCCAATACCTCAATATCATCCTTGGCCCAGTGTGAGCCAACATCAGTGAAGCTTGTATTCAGTGCTGCAGCAGCATAGGTGCCGTCAGCAGTAATATTAAATTGGAGCACACCCTCGTCAGGGAGCGTTCCTGCCTGCAGATAAGACAATGCACCGTTAACGGTCTGCTGGTAAGCTGCAGTCTTACGGGTATCCGCCAGGCCGTTATTGTTGAGCGCAATGGATACCGTCAATGGCTTGCCGCTGGTCCAGCCGTTCTTGATAGTCAGAAGCGGGGAGCCTGGAGCTATAGTTCTGGTGCTTCCTGCCAGAGCGGTCTGAGCGGAACCGTCTGCGAGACCGATGCTGACCGCAAGACCGATGCTGTTAATGAAATCCGGAAGAGTAGCTGCAGGAATGAGTAAGGTAAAGCCTTTTCCGGTCAAATTGAGGGCTTTGCCTGAGCTCTTCAGCTTCTCCGCCTGGGCTGCCGTCAGTGTAACGCTGACTTGACTGTATTTGGAGAACTCGACATCAATGAGACTAAGCGCCGCGGCTGCACCTGAAGCACTCTGCAAAGCAGCAGTGAGCGCTGTGTCCGAGATGCTCAGGACGGCACCCGGCTTGGCGCCGGCAGGATCAGTCTTTTCAGTAAGCTGACCGGAGGCCAAAGCTGTGCCTGCAGTAGCAGCCGGAGCAGGAACGCCCGGACTCTCTGGGCCGGTTTGTACAGGTGTTTTTACAATTACATTAATGGTAGATAGCCCGGACGGGATAGTTGCTGAAATCTCATCACTCCAGAGCAGGACGTCGGATAATTCAAAGGTATAGGTTCCTTCGGCTGCCGGAGTAAAGGTGAACCTGCCCAGTGAGCCTGTCCCTGACCCGTTATAAGCGCCCTCCGTAAGGTGTACACCGTACTGCAGAACGTCACGCCCATCCTCAAGCCGGATAAGGTTGGTGTATTCAGCCAGCGGCACACCCGGGAAATGATTTTCCTGGTAGGTTGCCAGCTGCACGCTGGAGGAGATGAGCGGTTCTGGCAATTTGTTATCGTACAACAGGTTAAACGTAGCCCCATAAATACCGTAGACATTCTCTGTTACAGAAAAGCCTACATCAATGGTGACCGGTTGTCCCACAAAGGCTTCTGTTGTTGCAACAGACGGATTCACAGCGATACTGTCATCAGAAGTGCTGTAACGGAGCAGCTGTGCATAATCCTGCTCACCGTTGCCTCCGAGATCATAGGCGTAAATATAATATTGATTGAGCCCTTCGCTGAGCGGCACAATAATTTCGAAATAGCCTGAGGCGTCAATGTATCCGTCAAGCTGCAGAGGCTTGCCGTCCTCTCCCTCAAGGATAGCCGCTACGCCGAGCCAGTCATTGAGGTCCTTTCCGAAAGCAGGAAGGTCTAACAGAATATCATGTGCGATATATCCGCTGATGACTGCGATGCTGGAGCTTTCGGCGCTCTCCGTCAGGGTCAGCGGACCAAGCACAGGAGCACCGGTGTCAACGATAAACAGAATTGCCTGCTCATCAAGACTGGTTGTGCCCTCCAGCACGGGAGTAATCGAATAGATGCCGTCAGGCAGCGGAACGCTGGTCTTGGTCTGTTGATCAACTACAATTCCATCCCACTCATCCAATTCATACATGCCCCGGTAAAAGCTTTGGCCGGTTGCATACACATCGCCCACAACTGTCCCTGTCGTAACATTGGCAACCTCCATATGAAGGCTGTTGACGGGTTCGTTTACAGAGAAAGCGAAGCTGGTGTTGTCCAGGTTATCGTCTCCGTCAGGTGAGATGATCTCAGAGCCTACCCGCAGACTGGTTACCGTATCAGGACGCAGCTCCTCACCCACTGCCACACTCAGCGGCAAGATAAGCGTTTCGGGAGCGGAGGAGCCGGTTTCAGTCAACAGCAGCACGGCTTCATAGATACCTGTCTTCGTCTCGGCACTGACCGTCAGCGGTACTTCAAAGTGCCCGCCGGAAGTCACATTGGCGAAGGACGGAAGGGTAATGCCTTCATGGTCCGTGCGCCATGCTACATCGACAGTGAATGTCTTGGTGCCGCCGGCCAAAGCATCGACATATACAGCTTTGGTTACTGTTGCCGGCAGCTTTGCCTGCAGGCCGAAGGATAATGCTGAAGTATCATAGCTGTCCACCGGTACATCCGGCCGTCCCGTATCGAGAAGCTCGCTGACCCGGGCAACAGAATCGGCCTCTATGATCTTCGAAAGATTGATCAGTCCGGCGCCTTGCTCATAAAGACTGTAATAATTGCCTTTGCGGTCGGAAAGGGAGGTTGCGTTGTTTGAGAGCAGCAGCTTTACCTGATCCGGTGTCAAATCAGGCTTAAGCTCGAGCAGCAGTGCAACCGCTCCGGCTACATGCGGAGCTGCCATGCTGGTTCCGTTAAGCTTGGTGTAGCCGGTGGTGCTTGTCCATTCCGGAACAGAGGAATTAATGGCGACACCCGGAGCCACGATGTCCGGCTTGATGGTGAAATCAGGAAGTGCGGGTCCTCGCGAGCTGAAGCTGGCAAGCCAGCTGTTCGTATCATATACGATTTTGAAATCCAGCACGCTCCGGCCGGCGTTAATCTCTGCCTTAATCAGTGCGCCTTCTGCCCGGGTAATGCCGTAGGTGGATATCCCGGTGTCACCAACGTCCATGTTAAGATCGCCGTCAGCATTATTTGCGACAAGGAGCGCGAGTGCTCCTGCAGCAGCGGCATTTGCCGATTTGGCTGCAAAGGTATAGCCACCGCGGTCCACCAGGGCGATCTTGCCCTTCACATCAGCCTGGGCATATTCCTCAGGGGAGCCAAGTCCGGCATAGACGATCTCCTGGCCGTTCGCAGCCTGCGGGAACTCCTTGGAGCCTGCGCCAAGAATGCCATAGACATTGTCAACTACGCCAACCTTGATGATATTTACATATGCAGGAGTAGTAGAGGCACCAACGGAGATTGGACGGTGTGCCACGCCGGGTGAACCGGTAGTTGCGGCTTTGGGTCCTTCGTTGCCTGCTGCAAGCACAACGGTTATTCCTGCTTTTGCGGCATTATCAACAGCGATGGCATCCGGCGAATACTGCTGGTTCACCGTAGAGCCAAGCGACAGATTGATAACATCAATCCCGTCTTCGTTGGATACAGCCATTTCAATGCCTTTAATGACATCGGCTGTTGACCCTGAACCGTAAGGCCCCAGCACACGATAGGCATAAATGTCTGCTTCCGGTGCAACACTTTTGATAATACCTGCTACGTGAGAGCCATGCTCGGTCTCATAAGGGTTGCCGTCGATCGGTGCAAATTTCGGGTTGGGCTCCGTTTCAAAAGGGTCATTGTCATCATCAACGATGTCATATCCGCCCTTATACGAGTCTGCCAGATAGGGGTGGTTATAATCAATGCCTGTGTCGATGACAGCAATATTGATTCCGTCGCCTTTGATGCCTGCGGCATTAAGCTTGTCGGAATGAATAATATCGCCGTTACCGACAGTCTCCTGCACAGCAGGAGGGGCTGCAGATGCTGCGGTTTCCAATGCATGCATGGTCTGGTTAGCGAAGATTGCGGCGACACCCGGCAGAGACAGCAGCTTGTCTACCTGATTGCCGGGAAGGGTTACTGCATAGCCGTTGAATACCTCAGTATATTCATGGCCGGTTACTGCTCCAAGGCGGGCGGCAGCGGACCGGAAGGAGTTATGCTCGGCACGGAGAATATTGCGCTGCAGGGAGGGGGAGAAGCCTTTGCTGTGTGCAGCCTGGCTTTCGGCCACCTTGACGGGCTCACTCTGAAGCTGGACTATAACGGTGACGGGTTCAGGGCTGCTGCTGCTTCCGGCATAGTTGCGGGGGCTTAGCGCGGCTGAAGACCGCCCAGGTACAGCTGCTTTTAAGGAATCGGCCTGAGCCTCTAGTCTGGATTGTAATAATGAGGTCTGGTTCCTGAGATCAGGAGAAGGCGGCAAAAAGGAGTCCGGGCTGGCATAGGAAGCCGAAGGGAAAAGCAGGGATAGCGCTAAGCTGAAGCTTGCCGCGCTTATGCCGAAATTACGGATGGAGCGTTTTGACATGTACATTAATCCTCCCCAACATCATTTAATTGTATTAACAGCAGCTTGGTTCTGAAATAATCCTCCTTTTTTTGAAAATGAGCAGGCAGATAAGCAAAATATGAAAATTACATTTATTTTACATTCTAAAAAAGAATACTTATATACTACTTTAGTACCATATCATGGAAAAAATGAGCTCGGCTTGAAAAACTGCCGGTTCCTCCATTTATGTGCCTGGGCGTATAAGGACAGCTGCTTCAATGCACAATAAAAAGGTAAGATTGCACCCTGGTATACCAGGCAGAAAGCAGGGATTACCTTTGTCGGAAAAAAGCATACTTGCCTATTTCAAAGCTCCCGAGGAGGCCGAGGGCGTCTCCCGTAAGCTCACAGCACTGCGCGTGACCGAAATGTCCATCGACCGGTTCACCCGGTTTGGCGGAGACAGCCTGCAAAACGCCGTTAACCCGGTAACAGGCAACCTGGCTGGTATGGATTCCATGATTGCCGAAAGCGCGCATTCAGGCATCTTGTCGGCAGCGCATACCAGCGCGAGCGGTATGAGCCACGGCGGAGACGGAGGACCGACCGGCAGAAATATTCTGCTGACTGTAATTGTAGCTCCTGACTCCTACCAGCAGGCATTATCCATCATCGAAGAGGCAGGCGGCATGGTCTGAGCGTGCAGGCGGACTCAAAATTTAACAACCAGAAGGGTGGCGACTGCTATGGACAGAGAGAACTCTGACATAATCTCCAAAACCGGCAAGCAGAAATTGCTTTATGAGGCCAAGCTGGAGGATGTCCAATTCACGGCTGCGGAGGCCGACCATGATGATCTTGAAGCGCTGGCGCGTTCACAAGAGGCTGACAAAAGGCAGCTGAATGAGCTTATTAAGAAGAAGTAGTAAAATCAGCTTCAGGCAATGTGCAAAAACCCCGCAGCCTGTGGGGTTTTTTGCTGTCCTGAGGTGTATAATGAAGGGGATATGCAAGCAAGAGCCGGAGGGATTGTATGAATACATATCTGATGTGGGGCGGGCTGGTGCTGCTCGTGGCACTGCTTACCTTTCTAAACCAGAAGCAGCTCTATTCATCTAAAGTAAAACATGCCAGCCGTGAGCTGCGGAGCCTTGCGGAAAATGTCCGGGAAGGCCGCTCTGCTCCTGTAGAACTGGTGAAATGGGAGCAGGCTGTTACGGAAATGGAGCAGCACCCTAATGAATATAACAAGCTGGATGCTGAAATCGGTCTGCGCCGTGTATTTGTTATATACCTGGAGCAGCATTATCCGCAGGATCCGCGGCTTCCCGGCTTGCGGGAGGCTGCAGCGCACCTGAAGGATACAGTGTGGGGACTGAAGCTCGGAGACTATGGACACAAGAGGTGAGGCACTCCTTCTTTGGCGAAGTGAATTATGCTATAGTGCGGTCTGCTGGCATAGTGATAGAATTTACTTTTTAAAATGACTTGTAATTTTGTTGATCAAAATAAAAAGGCAGCTATATTAATATGAGCCGCACGGGGAGATAGTATGATGGGGAATGTGTCAGTCCAGACGGTTACAGATGCGCTGGTTGTCAGGGCGCTGGAAAAAAATCTTGCCCTGATCCGCTTTGATCTTGATCATAAAGTAGCCTATGTTAATGAAGTGTTCGCCCGTTCGATGAAATACAGGTCTGAGGATATGTATGGAATGGATCACCGGGAGCTCTGCTTTCCTGAATTTGTGAACAGCGCGGATTATGAACGCTTTTGGCAGGACCTGCTGTCCGGCACCAGCTTTCAGGACAAGATTGAACGGATGGATTCTGAGGGAAACACAGTGTGGCTTGAGGCGACGTATATGCCTATTTTTGACGAGGGCAATCAACAGGTTATAGGAGTAACGAAGGTGGCTACCAATATTTCGCACCGGCAGACCAATGTGAACCATGTGGTCGAGCAGATGCAGGGAATGGCCGATAACCTGAATCACCGGGCAGGACAGGGGATTGAGCGTAGCAGAGAGATGCTGCTCAGTATCAATAATATAGCCGGCGTATCAGATGAAAACACCCTTATCCTTTTGAATCTGCAGGACAAAGCAGTTGATATTCAAGGTGTAGTGCAGACGATCCGCGATATTGCCTCACAGACACATTTACTGGCGCTGAATGCGGCAATTGAAGCAGCGCATGCCGGAGAATTCGGCCGGGGCTTCGACGTAGTGGCCAAGGAGGTCCGCAAGCTTTCAGGTCTCGTGCAGGACTCCATAGGAGAGGTGCGTGACAGCGTGCAGGCCATTACTGCTGAAATCAGCAGGATGTCAGACGGTCTGGAGCATGTTCAGGTGAGTGTGAAGGAGAGCCAGCAGCAGATCGAAGTAGCCCTGCAGGAGTTTACAGCCATCGCAGCCTCGGCCAGCGAGCTGAATACCCAGGCCAGGGCAGTGCTGGATATAATCTGAGCTAACAAATACGGCAGCATGGAGCCTCCGGAGGAGGAGCCATGCTGCCGTATTTGTTGGCGGGCTATACGTTTGTTGCAAATTAGCAGGGAAATGATTAGGTTTCCGGTCGATTTAGCCGATATAATATTAAATTGTATAAATTTTAGAATATCGCCAGTCTGGTTGGAAATGGTTCGAAGGGGGATGAGGTCATGGAGCACATGCACACACATCTGCATGGCAGTCATGACAAGCTGCTTGTATTTTTTTCGTATTTGATCGCTGTTGCAGCCTCCTATACTGTATTGGAGCTGGCAGGCATAGTGGGTATATCCAAAGGCAGACGGCGCGCACTGTGGATTGTATTCGGCGCGGTTATCATGGGGATGGGAATCTGGTCGATGCATTTTGTCGGTATGCTGGCTCTGAAGCTGCCTGTACGGGTTGCATATAATCTAATGGTAGTCCTGCTCTCTGTTCTGGTGGCGGTCGCTGCCTCACTGGTTGCCCTGATCGTCATCAGCCATTTCAGGCGCGGATTCATTCCGCTTCTGATAAGCGGGCTGCTGCTTGCTTGCGGTATTTTCGGTATGCATTACATTGGCATGTTCGCCATGCAGATTGGCATTTCCTATCGTGCAGATTATGTTATCCTGTCCTTTGCCGTGGCCCTGGCCGCCTCAATTGTTGCGTTGGGGCTGTCTTCACAGCTTATGCTGAACCGTAAGGCAGTTGGCCAGGGGAAAAAGCTGATCAGTGCCCTGGTCATGGGCTTAGCTATTGTAGGGATGCACTATACGGGCATGCTTGGGGCGACCTTTGAGCCGGAGAGCCGGTCCTGGCTGAATACCGGGGTGGTACTGGATCAGAAATGGCTTGCTTACGTCATTGCCGGCGGGACGCTGTTCACTCTGGGCATGTCTATAATCGGGGTTTATATTTCAAGACGATTCTCAAGGAAAGATACGGAGCTGCTGATCAGTGAAAAGTGGTACAGATCGCTCTACGAAAATAATCAGGATGCTATCGTCTCGATTGATCTTAATCTGCGTATTATCGGCTCCAATCCTGCAGCTACTGCAATTACAGGCATCAGCAGCAAGGAATTTAAGGAGCAGTCCCTGACTTCAATCCTGAATATTATCGCATATGAGGACCAGGAGCCGATCAGGGAAAGGTTCATCCGTTCCCTCGGCGGGGAGCAGGTCAGCTATGAGACGGCGATTACGCACAGAAGCGGGCGGAAGGCAGATATCAATATCAATATTGCTCCGGTTATGGTTGACGGGCAGGTGGCAGGCATTTATGTCATTGCCCGGGATATTACGGAGGAGAAGCAGGCCAAGGAGCAGACCCGCTATATTGCCTTTCACGATGAGCTTACCGGGCTTCCGAACCGCCGCATGTTCAATCAGCTGGTGACACAGACGATTGAACGGCATCATGAAACGCAGGAGCCCTTTGCCGTGCTCGTTATGGATTTTGACCGCTTCAAGCTCATTAATGATACACTGGGGCATCTGTACGGCGATCTGTTTCTGCAGGAGATGAGCAGCCGGATTCTGGACAGTGTGGTTAACGGGCAGATGGAGCTGGCCAGGCTGGAGGGCGATGAGTTTGCCCTGCTCTGCCGGTTCTCGCGCCAAAAAATGAATGTGACGGATATTGCCGAGCAGATGATGTCAGCGATCAAACAGCCGATGCATCTCAAGGGGCGGGACCTCTACGTGACTGCCAGCATAGGCATTTCCTTCTATCCGGGTCACGGACAGACAGCAGAGGAGCTGCTCAAAAATGCGGGCACAGCCATGTATGAAGTGAAAAAAAACGGAAGAAACGATTACCAGTTTTTCTCGGAGGACCTGAACGGTCAGATTATGGAGCAGCTGGAGCTGGAATCGGACCTGCGTAAAGGGCTGGAGCGCGGAGAATTTACTGTGCATTACCAGCCGCAGATCCGTACGGCCGATAAGGAGCGGATCATCGGGGTAGAGGCGCTTGTACGCTGGAATCATCCGGTAAAAGGTCTGCTCGGGCCCGGTATGTTCATTCCGGCGGCTGAAGTAACCGGGCGGATCGTGGAGCTTGGAAACTTTGTGCTGCGGGAGGCCTGCCACCAGATGCAGCAATGGCATGATGCAGGCGGCCCGCTCATTCCGGTGGCTGTTAATTTATCCTCACAGCAGTTTCTTCAATATAACCTGCTTGAGGACATCCGGGACATCCTCCGCGAAACGGGGCTGGCCCCCGAGTATCTTGAGCTGGAGATAACCGAGAGCATGATGATGGATGCTTCCAGAGCCAGTGCTATTCTGAATGATCTGGTAAAAAGCGGGGTCCGGATCAGCCTGGATGACTTCGGAACCGGCTACAGCTCGCTGGGGTACCTGAAGCTGTATCCCATCCATAAAGTAAAGATCGACCGTTCGTTCATCAGCGGCATCACGGACAGCAGCCATGACCGGGCCATCGTGGCTACCATCCTGACGATGGCGGAGCATCTCGGGATGCAGGTGATTGCCGAAGGCATCGAGACGAAGGAGCAGCTGGACATTCTGGTGGACAGCGGCTGCCGGGATATCCAGGGCTATTATTACAGCAAGCCTTTAGCTGCTGAAGAGCTGGAGCGCAGATATCTGTGGCCGGTGGAAGCTGCCGGATGAATAGATGGTAAAGGAAAGCGTGGTCCGCAGGGGACCGCGCCTTTTTTATACGGTGTGCCGCTCCGGTTCAGCAGCAGTACCCGCCTTAATGGCGTCTTTTCAGCCTGGTACTTATCATTTATGCTGAAGAAATGAACCTTTTTGGCGGACGGATTGTTTATTAGACAGACTTATTCAAGAAGGGAGGATTAAGGGTGCAAAGCAACCGTGAATTGTTCGAAGCTTACAGCAAGACGGTATACCGTACCTGTTACTATATGGTGCAGGATGCGGCAGATGCGGAAGACCTGTGCCAGGAAATCTTTATTACCGTCTTCCGCAGCCAGTGGCAAAGTGTGGAGCATCTCAAGGCATGGATCATGAAAATAACAGTCAATACCTGCCTCAACCACTTGAAACGTTCACAAAGCCTGCGGCAGAAGATTACGCAGAATCTGCATTTATGGGGCAGCGGGAAAAGTGAAGAGCCGGTAGAGAAGCTGATAGAGCAGAAGGAGACAGCGCAGGAATGGGCGGGCTATATGTCCAGGCTTCCAGGCAAAATCCGGGCGGTGCTGACACTGAGGTATATGCATGATTTCAGTCTGGCTGAAATTTCGGATGCACTGTCTATCCCTGTAGGGACAGCAAAATCAAGGCAGAACAAAGGACTTAAGCTGCTGCGGGAGATTCTGCTTGAAACCGAAAACCAAGATGAGAAGCGGAGGAATGAGCACTGTGAAGAAGCTGGAGCTTATGCTGGAGCGGCAATTAAATGAAGAGGATTCTGTAAGCTATCCTGATTTTGAAAAAATGTGGAACGGTCTGGAGCAGTCTGGGCACACCCGGTCCCTTGGAATGAGTCAAGCTGAGGTGCGAATCCAGTACCGGAGAAGAAGCTGGCGTAAGGTTACGTTCGCGGCTTCTTTCAGCTTACTGCTCGCTGCCGCCCCGGTATATGCCGCATTTCAGCATGACTGGGGAAATCTGCTGCACGGTAAGGAAGGAATTCAAGCTGCACTTGCACAGAGCCTGGGCCAGCAGCTTGGACAGTCAGTCACCAGAGACGGAGTGACGATGACGCTGCGTACAGCAATTGTTGATGAAAAACGTACGGTTATTCTGTATACGCTGGAAACGGGAAAACAAACGGAAGGACAGTTCTGGGACGTGCAGAAGCTCTCTCTGCAGGATGAAAAGGGCAACCGCAGTGAAGGGGAAAACAATTATCTGCAGTGGGATGAAGCAAACGGCCGCTATAACGGCTATTTTGAAAGCGAATGGACCCCGCGCAAATCTGAAACCCGTGTTACGCTGACAGCCGCCGCGGTACAGTCCTATATTCAGACTCAGACAGATATCCGGCTGGATAGCCGTTCTCAGGCCATACAGAGCTTTCCGGTCGGACAGGAGGGCATGGAAAAGCTGGAGGTACAGCCTTTTATGCAAAGCGGGGATAAGCTCCTGCTGTCATCCGCAGTCACCTTTAGCCGGCCGGAGGCCAAGGAGTGGACTTTTCCGGAGATTATTGCTTACCGGAACGGTACTGCAATCCGTTCTTTGTCCGGGGGCACATACGGGACACCAGGTGACAACGGTGAGTACACAATGAAGCAAACCTTCAAAGCAGCTGAGGTTCCTGCCGGCGAAACCACATATAAGCTGCAGTATACTAAGCTGGAACAGGATATTACCGGGCCGTGGGCCTTTGACCTGCAGCTGAGCAAAAAGCAAATGGAGAGCGGTACAGTCAAAACAGCGCTGGATCTCCCGCTGGAGCCGGGTGACACGGTGAATACGGTTGAGAACATGATCATCACGCCGACACAAATCCGTGTCTCCATCCGGGTGAACAGCAAAACTCCAAATTTTTCGTACCATAAATATGCGCTTGATATTGACGGCCAGATCGTTGAAGGTGCGCGGTATATGTCTCCCAAGGATGATTTAGCGCTTGCTGTAATCGCTTTTGAACGTCCGGTAAATGTGGAGATCGGACCGGAGACTCCACTAACGTTTGTGGGGAGCTACAAGGTTAACGTACATGAAGAGGATAAGGAACCTTTGCAGCTGACCAACATTTCAGATCAGAAGCAGACATTAATCCGCAGCACGGGCGGATATCCGGTAAAATGGACCTACTATATGGTGGATGGCGACCTTTATGTTGAAACAGAGAGCGAGGATTTCCGGTTTGGCGGAGTTGGTCAGACCCATATCAATCGTGGCAAAGACCGGATTATAGGCAGGCCGGTCACTATCAATTTTTCCGGCGACGGAAACAACCGGGCCATTGATGTTTATAAGGATTTCCAAGGAACTGAAGCCTCCATATATATGTTCTACTATACAACAGATGAACCTGAGCGGGAGACGCGTGTGCAGCTCCAGCCGTAGCCGAACTGTTATATCAGTAAACCATAAAGCCGTCCGTACCCTGGCAGCAGGGGCGGACTTTTTTGCTTTGTTTTGACAGTGAAAATGAAACAGTGGTAGCTTTTTGCAGGCTGATCCTATATCCTTGCAGGACAGAAACCAAAGGGAGAGAGTCATTTGGACAAGCAAATAACACGCTGTGCCTGGGTCACTGAGGATCCGCTGTATATGGACTATCATGATAAAGAATGGGGCAGTCCCCTGCTTGATGACCAGAAGCTGTTCGAGCTGCTGATGCTGGAGGGCATGCAGGCCGGGCTTAGCTGGTATACGGTGCTGAAGAAGCGGGAGCATTACCGGAAGGTGTTCGACGGTTTTGATCCGCACCGGATCATCTATTATGACGATGTGAAAATAGAAGCACTTATGCAGGACAGCGGAATCATCCGCAACCGCCTCAAAGTTAATGCCATCGTGCAGAATGCGAAGGTCTATCATGAGATTTGCCGGGAAGAGGGCAGCTTTTCGGATTATCTGTGGAGCTTTACTGGCGGAGAACCGGTTGTTAACGGCTGGAAGACGCGGGCTGAGGTGCCGGCAACCACGGCGCAGTCTGATTCTATGAGCAAGGCGCTGAAGAAGAAGGGCATGAAATTCGTCGGCTCGACGATCTGTTATGCTTTTATGCAGGCTTCCGGTATGGTAAATGATCATACTATGGACTGCTTTTGCCGGAAAGAATAGAAGGTGTATTTGTATAGCCGGCGTAGTTTTGGCGCTACCTGCAGTAGAAATGGTATACTGATTAATGTTGAATAACTGGATTATATTTTAGGAGGACCCACACACATGTTATGGCATGAACTGACGGTACATACAACAGAAGAGGCACAGGAGATGATTTCCAATCTGCTGTATGAGGCCGGAGCAGGCGGTGTTTCGATCGAGGAATCGGGAACACTTGATAAAGTCAGAAATACCCGGTACGGTGAATTATACGATGAGCCGCTGAACGATATCCCTCCTGGCGAGGCTGTAATCAAAGGCTACTACGCTGAAAATGTATCGATGGACGATGTTATCAATGAGGTAGCCCCGCGGGTTGAGGAGCTGCGTGAATTCGGGATTGATCCCGGCAAAGCGCTGATCTCCTGGAAAACGGTAGACGACGAGGAATGGGCCCACGCCTGGAAGGCTTACTTCAAGCCGCTCCGCGTGTCGGACCGTCTGACGATCAAGCCGACCTGGGAGGAGTATACACCAGCGGGCCCTGATGAAAAAATTATCGAAATTGACCCCGGCATGGCCTTCGGAACAGGAACACATCCGACTACGGCGCTGTGCCTGCGTGCGCTGGAGAAGCATATCAGCGGCGGCGAGGAAGTCATTGACGTGGGAACCGGATCGGGCATTCTGGCGGTAGGTGCGGTCCTGCTCGGTGCGGGGAACGTGCTGGCTCTTGATCTTGACCCGGTCGCTGTCGAAAGTGCGCGGGAGAATGTGGTGCTGAACAGGCTGCAGGCCTCGGTTACGGTAAAAGAGAGCGACCTGCTTACGCTGCTTGGAGGCGAAGGTGCAGCTGATACGGCTGCCGGGGACATGTGGCCTGCGGCAAGACCCGGCTATACCGGAGCAGCAGACAAAGCCGAACCGGCGGATGCAAGCCTTGGCGTTACATTGCCTGTGAAGCTTATCGTCGCCAATATCCTGGCGGAGATTCTGGTGCTGTTCACGGATGATGTATTCCGTGCGCTCCAGCCGGGCGGGATCTATATTACCTCCGGTATTTATAAGGATAAGGAAGGCCTGGTGTCACAGGCGCTAGAGGCCTCCGGTTTTGAGATTATTGAAATTACCCGTGAAGAAGACTGGGTGGCCATTACAGCCGGAAAGAGGTAGAGATGGATTTCCTGAACGACATATTAGTTTATCCCTTGCAGCAGCTCCCGTTTTTCCTGATCACAATCGTCATCGCCTTTACTGTGCATGAATTTGCCCACGCTTATTTTGCCAACAAATTCGGCGATCCGACAGCAAGGCTGCTGGGCCGCATGACATTGAACCCGGCCGTTCATTTCGACCTGTTCGGGATCATCCTGCTGCTCATTGCCGGCTTCGGCTGGGCGCGTCCGGTTCCGGTGAACCGCGATAACTTCAGCCGTCCGCGGCTGATGGGCGTTATTGTTTCGGCTGCAGGTCCGCTGAGCAATTTTCTGCTCGGGATTATCGGGGCGCTGATCTATTCTACTCTGATTGGAACCGGGGTGGTTGATTCCATTCAGAATGAGCAGCTGCTGAGAGCCTTTTACTGGTTCTTCGGGATGTTCATCCCGTTCAACTTCTTCCTGTTCCTGTTTAACCTGATTCCGCTGCCGCCGCTTGACGGCTACCGCATTCTGGAAGATATCGCTCCGCGCCCGGTCCGCAGCAGGCTGCAGCAGTATGAGCAGTGGACGGTCTTTATTTTCCTGCTGATTATCTTTATTCCAGGATTGAGAGCTTATACGATCACACCATTGAATGTATGGGCACTGCAATTTGCCAACGAATTCATTAATTTTTTCCTCAGCCTGTTCGGATACTCCGGGTTGCAATAAGGGCTGGTCACAGACGGACAAACGTTGTATGATGGAATATGTTTTTTTAATGAGAAATCAATAGAATGAGGCTAAAATATGCAGCGTTATTTTGTAAGCCCGGAGCAGTTCGGCGCAGAGCAGGTGAGCATCGGCGGCGAGGACGCACGCCACATTGCCAAGGTGATGCGCGGCAAGGCCGGGGATAAGCTGATTGTCAGTGACGGCGTGTCCCGTGAGGCCCTGGCGGAGATTGCTTCCATTGAAATCGGCGAAATTGTCGTGAATATTGTTGAGGCGCTGGAAATGACCCATGAGCCGCGCATACAGATCACGGTGGCACAGAGTCTGCCAAAGGGTGACAAGCTGGAGACGGTGATCCAGAAATGCACCGAGATCGGTGCCGTAGCCTTTGCGCCTTTCCACTCAGAGCGCACGATTGTACAGTATGATGAACGCAAGGAAGGCAAGCGGCTCGAACGCTGGCGCAAGATCTGCAAGGAGGCTGCCGAGCAGGCACACCGCAATATTGTTCCGGACGTTCTTTCTCCGCTTAGCTGGAAGCAGCTGCTTCAGAGCTTCAGCGGGTATGACGCCATCTACTTCTGCTATGAAAAAGAAGAAGGCCTGCAGCTGCGCAGCGCCGCCGCACCTTGGATTGCCGGATTACCTCCGGATTCCCAGGGCAAAGTGATGGTGGTGGTCGGCCCGGAAGGCGGGTTCAGTCCGGAGGAATGTCAGGCGGCAGAAGCTGCCGGGGCAGTATCCGTAGGGCTTGGACGGCGAATTCTGCGCTGTGAGACAGCCGGTATGGTTGCTGCAGCCTGTATTTTATATGAATCCGGAGAAATGGGGGGAGCTTGAGCAATGCCATCCGTAGCATTTTATACTTTAGGTTGTAAGGTTAATTTCTATGACACTGAAGCCATCTGGCAGCTTTTCAAAAATGAAGGCTACGAGCAGGTAGATTTCGAGGGGAATGCCGATGTGTACCTGATCAACACCTGTACGGTGACGAACACAGGTGACAAAAAGAGCCGGCAGATGATCCGCCGTGCAGTACGCCGTAACCCGGAAGCAATTGTCGCGGTAACGGGCTGCTATGCGCAGACTTCACCGGGCGAGATTCTGGATATTCCCGGCGTTGATCTGGTTATCGGCAACCAGGACCGTGAGCACATCATGACCCACGTTAAGAGCATTCAGGAGTCGCGCCAGCCGGTAAATGCCGTGCGCAACATCATGAAGACCCGTGAATTCGAAGAGCTGGATGTGCCGGGCTTTGCTGACCGGACACGTGCGTTCATGAAAATTCAGGACGGCTGCAACAACTTCTGCACCTTCTGCATCATTCCATGGTCGCGCGGGCTGTCGCGCAGCCGTGATCCGAAATCGATCGTGGCCCAGGCCCATCAGCTGGTTGAGGCCGGGTACAAGGAGTTTGTGCTGACCGGTATTCACACCGGCGGCTACGGCGATGATCTGGACAACTACCGGCTTGCTGACCTGCTCTGGGAGCTGGACAAGGTGGACGGGCTGGAGCGCGTACGCATCAGCTCGATTGAAGCCAGCCAGATTGATGAGAAGCTGCTGGAGGTGCTGAACCGCAGCACCAAAATGTGCCGTCATCTGCATATTCCGCTGCAGGCCGGCCATAACGAGGTGCTCAAGACGATGCGCCGTAAATACACTACGGAAGAGTATTATGCCAAGATGCAGCTGATTCGCCAGGCGATGCCGGACGTAGGCATCACTACGGACGTTATCGTCGGCTTCCCGGGCGAGACGGACGAAATGTTCCGCGCCGGATATGACTTCATGAAGGCTGTGAATTACTCCGAAATGCATGTATTCCCATACTCCAAGCGGACGGGTACTCCAGCTGCGCGGATGCTTAACCAGATCGACGAGGAGATCAAGAACGCCCGCGTACAGCAGCTGATTGATCTCTCCGAGGAGATGCAGCTTGACTACGCCCGCAAGTTCGTCGGCAAGACCGTCTCGGTCATCGCCGAGCGCTCAGCCAAGGATGCGCCGGGGCGCAGCATCCAGCACGGCTTCAGCGACAACTACCTGCAGGTGTTCTTCGGCGGCGACGATTCGCTGCAAGGCGAGCTCTGCCAGGTGAAGATTACTGAAGCAGGCATCAACGAATGCAAGGGTGAGCTGGTTGGTGTCAGCCGGACAGGACTGCGCCAGACTGCAGAACTGGCGTAGTTCGTCCTATTATAGTATTCCAAGCAAGGATTTCATTTCCCATCCGGAGGTGAAGTCCTTGTTGCTGTTTAGGCGGGGTGACGGTACGCACGAAGCTAGAGGTACATAATTGTGAGGGGGCATGCAGCAGAGTGCTGCGCTTGAAGCCCGGAAAAAAGGGTAAGGAGTGAGCAAGGGCGGATTTTGAAACGGCCGAATAGCTGCATTCCTTGCAACTAAAATCAGCCAAATCAGGAACATTCCGCTCATAACTGCAGTTTGTACAACTAAATTTGTCCCGATTATCCCAAACTAGTGCATATGCGGCATTTTAGCTGTATGAAGTGCAGTTAGTTAAGAGGACTGAGCGATTTTACAGGAATGCTCCAGCTTGTTTTAACAGGCTCGGTCCTATAATTCCAATAACGTTAAGGAGCTGTCAACATGGCGCATAAGCAAATATCGGCAGGCGGCGTGGTGTACCGGCGGGGCAGCGCGGGTCTGGAGATACAGCTGATCGTGGACCGTTACGGCAGGGTGGCGCTGCCCAAGGGCAAGATGGAGGAAGGGGAGACGGTCGAGGAGACCGCTCTGCGGGAAATCCGTGAGGAGACCGGCGCTGTCGGCATGATCAGAGCCCCGATTGATATTATAAAATATACGTATGAGCACCGTACCTATGGAACAGTGGATAAAGAGGTCCATTACTTTCTAGTGGAGGCGGTAGGCGGGATCACCAAAGCGCAGGCTGAGGAGATCAACGCGGTTGAATGGCATGGTGCGGACGCTGCCTGGGAGCGGGGAAAGAGCAGGCTGTATGCGAATAATGTGCCTATTCTGCAAAAGGCGATGTCGATGCTGGGAGAATTTTCTGCCGGATAAGCTATATAGTTATAAAGTCCTGAATTCGCCGGGAACTGAAAATTAACAGAGAATGGGGTAAACACTTCAGGCGTAATTGTCGATATAGTGGAAGAGTGTGGTAATGACCACCGATAATCTTACTGCCTAAGGAGAGAACAGATGACTGTGTACAGGAAAATGACAAAGATGCTCCTCATTATGATATTACTAACTGCCGCAGCTTTTCCGGTAAACGTCTTTGCAGCTGCAGGCGATACCAACTCGATCGATTTTGACAGTTCGGCAAAAGTGGAGCTTACGGTTGGACAAACCCCGAAACAGCTTAAGGTTTATGCCAACATTGAAGGGGCTTCTTCCAAAAGGGATGTTACCGCAGCTTCAACCTGGGTATCTTCCAATACAAATGCAGTAAAAGTAATCAACGGCCTGCTGACACCGGTCGATACGGGTACGGCGATGATTACAGCTACTTATCTCAATGCGGTAGCTACCCTTGAGGTGTCTGTAACCCATCCCTTCAAGGATATGACTCTGGAGCGCAGCTCTGACGGTAATTATAAATTAGGTGACAGTGAGGAAACGCTGCTCGTCAAAGCCAAAGCAACAGGCGGCCAATCCGCCACTTCGGTTAAAGATGTCTCGGATGATGCGGACTGGAGCAGCTCCAACACGGGCGTACTGACCATTGAAGACGGCCAGATCACCCTGGTTGGCGAAGGTACAGCGACGGTTACCGCCAAATTCAAAGGCTTGACTGCTACTTTTAAAGCCAAGGTAGAGCTGCCTTATTCGGCCATTGTTCTAAAAGAAGATAATGTGGCTGTTAAGGAGCTTGAGCTGCTGGTCGGCGACAGTCCGCTGGAATTGACTGCTGCAACCAAAGCTACTGAAAATAGCCCGGAAAAGGATATTGCCGACCTGGCGGAATGGACAAGCTCCAATGAAGGTGTTGCTACAGTAGATAAGGGTACAATTACAGTGGTGGGTACTGGTAAAGCTGTGATTACGGCAAAATACCTTGGTGTATCCAAGTCTGTAGATGTATATGTACGTGCTCCTTATGAGGCGATTCTGTTGTCTCCTTCTGAGGATCAGACGCTTTTCCTGGGAGAGAGCCTGCAGGCAAAGGCGGAAATGAGAAATGCCGTGAACTCCAGGCAGAACCAGTCCTCCGATGCAACCTGGACTTCTGACAACCTGCTGGCGGCAACTGTAACCAAGGACGCTGCAGCTGCAACTATTAGCGGCAAGGCGGTTGGTACAGCGGTTATTAAGGCGGAGAACCTTGGAGTCAGCAAAACATTGAAGGTGACCGTGCTGCCTACAGTTACAGAGCTGAGTGTAGACAAGTCCGAGCTGGAAATCTATACTGCGGATACAGCCAGCCTGCCTAAGGTTAGCGGTACGAAGCTGGACGGCACGAAGCTGGACCTCAGCCAGGAAATCGAATGGACCTCAGCCAATGAGGAAATAGCAGAAATTAAGGACGGCAAGCTTGCCGGTGTTAAAGCTGGTACTGTTACTATTACAGGTAAAATCAAAGCAGGGAATGTCCCTGCAGGAACAGCTTCTCCGATCCGTGCCAAAACCGTGGAAGTGAAGGTTACCGTACAGAACAAGGTGCTGGTGCTGATCGGACCTGAGGATGCACTGGGTCTTGTAATCGGTGAAGAGCAGACGCTGCCGTCAGTAAATGCTGTGCTTGAGAACGGCGAAGAGATTGATGTTACAAGCACCATTACCTGGGAGGTTACCGGAACCAATGCGGTCCTCAGGCAGACCGCAAACGGAAAGGTCATTAAAGGCCTGACCAAAGGCTCGGCTAATCTCAAAGGAACCTATTCCAACAAAACAATCACCATTCCTGTGACTATTGAACAGAAGGTTGTAAAGCTGGTCGTTGAGCCTGCTACAGTGGATCTGAACCTTAAGGCCTCGAAGGCGATCAAGGTAACCGGATATTTTGCCAACGGCAAGTCTGCGAACTTCTCCGGTGCAATGAACTGGGAGTCCTCGAACCCGGCTGTGGCAACCGTGAAGGGAACAACCGTTAAGGCTGTAGCCGAAGGTACGGCAACCATGACCGGTTCCTATCAGGGCATCGCAGCTACCGTGAAGGTTAACGTTGTACCTAAGCTGACTAAGCTGACTGTAAACCAAACCAAGCTGGCACTTGCTGCCGGGTCATCCCAGAGCGTTGTTGTAACAGCTCTTTATGATACCGGCAAAACAGCGGTCGTAACCGGCAGCGTAGTCTGGACAAGCTCCAAGCCTTCCGTAGCGAAGGTGAATGCTTCCGGTACGATTACAGCGGTGGGCAAAGGAACAACGTCCATCAAAGGAAAATGGAACAATAAGACCGTAACGGTATCGGTTACTGTAAAATAAAGGATCCGGCAAATCTGCAGAGCGGCTGTAACAGCGCTTTGCAGATTTTTTTTGCTCAAAGCTATAGTAAAACCAAGTAATCCGATGTATAATTCTGAAAAATACATAACTTACGGTACGAATCCAATTATCAGGGAGATGAAGCAGATGGCGAAAAAAGAAATTTTATCAATCAGATCCATTGTAGCGGTGGGAATCGGTTCGGCCTTGTTTGTAATTCTGGGAAGATTCGGGTCCATTCCTACCGGTATTCCGAATACGAACATTGAGACTACCTATGCGCTGCTTGCGGTGTTCTCGCTGCTGTTTGGTCCTGTAGCCGGACTGCTGATCGGACTGATCGGGCATACGCTGAAGGATTTTATTTTTTACGGCTCGCCTTGGTTCAGCTGGGTGATCTCCTCGGGTCTGGTCGGATTGATTATCGGCCTGCTGGTTGCCGGTATTTCCATCCAGGACGGCATATTCGGCAAAAAAGAAATCATCCGCTTCAACCTGGCCCAGATTGCTGCCAATGCCATCGCCTGGTTCGCAGTTGCACCGACGCTGGATATTCTGATCTACGCTGAGCCGGCGAATAAGGTATATACGCAGGGACTGGCCGCAGGAGCGGCAAATATCGTTACGGTTGCGGTTATCGGTACACTGCTGGCAGCGGCATATGCCAAGACACGGACCAAGCAGGGCAGCCTGCGCAAGCTTAGCTAATAGAAGAGCTGACAGAAAGCCGGTGACAATCACCGGCTTTTCTGTTGAAATAAGAGGGGACAGTAGCAGGCGTACATGAATCAGCTGAAGAGGAAGATTACAGATATGAATAATACCGTTATTGAGTTTAAAGATTTCAGCTTCACTTACCGCACCCAGCAGGAGCCTACGCTGCGCGGGATTAACCTGAGTATCAGGCAGGGGGAGAAGGTGCTGATTGTCGGCCCCTCCGGCTGCGGGAAGAGCACGCTGGCCCACTGTATCAACGGGCTGATTCCCTTCTATTACCCGGGAGAGTCGCAGGGCAGTCTGCGCATTGCAGGGCAAGACCCGAAGGAGCAGAGCATTGCCGCCCTGTCACAGGCGGTAGGAACGGTGCTGCAGGACCCGGACGGGCAGTTTGTCGGACTGACGGTAGGGGAGGATATCGCGTTTGTGCTGGAGAACGGGGCGGTACCATCCGCTGAAATGAAGGAGCGGGTAACGGCAGCGGCACATGCTGTCGGTATCGGAGAGCTGCTGCAGGCATCGCCGCAGGAGCTCTCCGGCGGACAGAAGCAGAAGACGATGCTGGCCGGAGTGCTGGCCGGCAATGTGGAGATCCTGCTGTTTGACGAGCCCCTGGCCAGCCTGGACCCCTATACCGGCACAAGAACAATTGAACTGATTGACCGGCTGCAGCAGGAAACCGGCAAAACGGCCATTATTATCGAACACCGGCTGGAGGAAGTGCTGCACCGTGCGGTTGACCGGATAATCGTTATGAACGACGGGGCCGTTGTTGCCGATCTGCCGCCTGCCGAGCTGTTAAGCTCAAGAATGCTGGGCGAGGCAGGTCTGCGTGAGCCGCTCTATCTCACGGCTCTCCGGTATGCCGGAATAAGCATTACGCCTGAGATGAGGCCTGAGCATCTGGAGCTTCTGGAGCTGGAGGGAACGGCGGAGGCGCTGCAGCGCTGGACAGACAGCTGCGGGAAGCAGCCGGAGAACAAGGAAGCTGAGCCGCTGCTTGAGCTTAAGGAGGTCTCCTTCGGCTATGACCAGAAGACAGAGGTTCTGCACCGGCTGTCGCTGACCGTTAACCGGGGCGAAATGCTTGCCATCGCCGGCAGGAACGGGGCCGGCAAGTCGACCGTCTCCAAGCTGATCTGCGGCTTCTATAAACCGACGTCAGGCAGCATCCGGCTGAACGGCCGGGACATCGGCCGGGATTCAATCCGGGAGCGGGCGGAGCGCATCGGCTTTGTGATGCAGAATCCGAACCATATGCTTTCAAAGACGCTGCTGTACGATGAGGTTGCCTTTGGTCTTAAGCTGCGGGGGATTCAGGAGGAAGTGATCCGCGAACGTGTCTATAACGTACTGAAAATCTGCGGCCTGCATCCATTCCGCGAATGGCCCGTCTCGGCGCTGAGCTACGGGCAGAAAAAACGGGTGACGATTGCCTCCATTCTGGTGCTTGAGCCGGAAATTATCATTCTGGATGAGCCTACCGCCGGCCAGGACTACCGGCATTATAATGAGATGATGGAGTTTCTGCAGGGCCTTGGCAGCCGGGGGATGACGGTCATTATGATTACGCATGACATGCATCTGATGCTGGAGTATGCCCAGCGGACGGTTGTGCTGGCGGAGGGGAAGAAGCTGGCGGATGACCGTCCGGAGCAGATTTTGACGGACCGGTCTGTAGTAGAGCAGGCCAATCTGCGGGAAACTTCGCTGTATACCCTCGCGCTGAGGGCAGGGCTGCGGAAGCCGGAAGAGCTTGTGCGCAGCTTTATCGCCTTTGACCGGGAGGTGCGCAACGGATGAAAGCCAGGATGCTTACCTTCACCCGGCAGGATTCGCCGGTGCACCGTCTGAGCGGAGCAGCCAAGCTGATCTGCTTCATCGTCTGGTCGCTGTCGGCAATGATCACTTATGATACGAGATGCCTGATAGTGATGCTGCTGTTCAGTCTTGCCATTTTCCGGATTTCAAAAGTGAAATTTGCTGATTATGCCTTTGTGCTGTATTTTATATTGTTCTTTTTCCTGCTCAACCAACTGGCGATCTTCCTGTTCTCTCCTTTGGAGGGAACGCGGATTTACGGCACACGCCATGATTTGTTCCATCTGGCCGGGCGTTACACCGTTACGGCGGAGCAGCTGTTCTACCAGCTTAACATTGCGCTGAAATACGCTGTGGTTATTCCGATGGCACTGCTGTTCCTGCTGGCGACAGATCCGAGTGAGTTCGCGGCATCATTGAACCGGATCGGTGTTAACTATAAAATAGCGTATTCGGTATCCCTCGCACTGCGCTACATTCCCGACATCCAGCGGGATTACGAGAACATTTCGTTCTCTGCACAGGCCAGGGGGATCGATCTGTCCCGCAAGGAGAAGCTGTCACAGCGCCTGAAGAATATCGTGTCAATCCTGCTGCCGCTGATTCTCTCCAGCATTGAGCGGATTGAAAAGATCAGCACCGCAATGGAGCTGCGCGGCTTCGGCAGCGGCAGGAAGCGGACCTGGTATACAGGCAGGCCGTTTAGCCGGAGCGACTATATCGCTATGGGGCTGCTGGTTGCTCTAGCTGCGGCAACGCTGATTGTTACGTTTTATGACGGATCGAGGTTTTACAGTATTTTCTGATGACTGCGGATAAGTATCTAAGGTCAGAAGATAAGAGGATAGAATGGTATCGCGGGTCAGAAGACAAGAAATAGAATGGTATCGCAGGTCAGAGGACAAGAGAATAGATTAGTATCGCAGCGCAGTTTGAAGTATAATGATACAGCGATTCTCCCGGTATGGGAGAACCGCTGCGTTTCAGTCTGCCTGCTTCTGCAGGCTGAGTCTCAGGTGCGGCTGAGCCGCTGCTCGATTCTGGACCAGAGGGGCAGATAGCACAGCGGCAGCACTGCCAGTGAGCAGACGACATTAAAGATCGTCTGCGCATGGGCGAGCTGGGAGGCGGGGCCTCCGCCGAACAGGGCGGACAGGCTCTGCAGCGGGCCGATAAACGGCAGGAACAGCAGGGCTCCGCCGACGTTGAGCGCCACATGCGAGCCGGCGACGAACTTGCCGGAGGCAGAGCCGCCGATCGAGGCGATGACGGCGGTGACACAGGTGCCGACGTTCGCGCCCAGCACAACGGCGATCCCGATCTCGGGCGGCATGGTGCCGGTGGAAGCCAGGCCCATTGCCATCCCGATGACCGCAGCGCTGCTGTGCAGCATCGCGGTCAGGCAGGCTCCGGCAGCCACGCCCCACAGGGCGCTGGTTGCCGCATGGTCCAGGAACCAGCGGAACAGGCCGCTGGTTTCAAGCGCGGGGCCGACCGACTGCATGACGGCGATGCCCCACAGCACCAGTGCAAAGCCGGCCACGGCCAGGCTGATGAACTGGAGCGGGCCGGAGGCGGCGCGGCAGGCCTCGGCTGCCCGCCAGGTAAAGGGCGGCAGCTCGCCGAGGATGACGGCGGCGGCCCACAGGCATAGCGCCGCCGTGAGCAGCGGCGCTGCAGCCGAGCTGATCTGCAGCCCGATCAGCTCGGTGGTCAGGCAGGTGCCGATGTTGCTGCCGAGAATAATGCCGAGCGTACGCGCATAAGTGAGCAGTCCGGCATTGACCATGCCGATGGTCAGCACCGTTACGGCGGTGCTGCTCTGGAGCAGCGCCGACAGCAGGCTGCTTGCGATAAGGCCTTTTAGCGGCGTAGAGGTGGCCTTATGCAGGCTCCGCGTAAGCAGCGGACCGGCGAGCTTGGCCAGCGCAGCCTCCATCAGCTTCATGCCGGCAAGGAAAATAACAAGGCCGTATATGACAGGGAACAGCAGGTCACGGATCATAAGGACATGCTCCTTTGGACGGGGGTTGTACACCAATATATGAAAGCAAAGCAGTGGACATGTATGAAATTAACAAGAGAAACAGGGAGTTGAAGTCATTGGCATCGGTTATTCTGGAACGAAATCGCAAAAAAAGACTGGAGCAGGCCCACCCGTGGGTGTTCGCCAGCGAAGTAGCCTCAGTAGACGGAGAGCCGCAGGCCGGCGGTCTGGTGGATGTGCGTAATCATCAGGGGAGATATCTCGCAACCGGTTATTACAATCCGGCATCACAGATCCGGGTGAGAATTGTGTCGCAGTCCCCTTTGGCTGCAATGGATACAGCCTTCTTTATCGAACGCTTTACGAGCTGCCAGCAGCACCGGGAACGGTTTCTGCCGGGAGCGGATGCGTACCGCTTCGTCTACGGGGAGGCAGATTTTCTGCCCGGCCTGATCATCGACCGCTTCGGGGATGTGCTGGTCGTGCAGCTGCTTACACTGGGAATGGATAAGTGCCGGGACGAGATTGTTGAAGCGCTCGTGCAGGTTATGCAGCCGCAGGGTATCTATGAACGCAGCGATGTCTCGGTCCGTGAGCTGGAAGGGCTTGAGCAGAGAACCGGCGTACTGTACGGCGAGTGCCCGCGCCACATCACAGTGAGCGAGAACGGGCTGAAGGTCATTGTCGATATCGAAGAAGGCCAAAAGACCGGCTATTTCTTCGACCAGCGCGAGAACCGCGCATCCATTGCTCCGCTGATGAAGGGCTGGGGCGGACGCAGCGGTATTACGCTTCAGGAAGTACAGGCAGAGGACGGCACCACACAGACTTTGCCGGTGAACAAGAGCGGCAAGCCGGTTACCTTCCCTTACTGGGATGGCGCAACCGTGCTGGAATGCTTCGCCCATACGGGCAGCTTCACGCTGCACGCCTGCAAATACGGGGCCAAAAAGGTAACCTGCCTCGACGTTTCCGCCCATGCGATTGAAAGCGCCAAGGCAAATGTTGAGATCAACGGTTTCACGGACCGTGTAGAGTTCGTTGTGGACGATGCGTTTGCGTTCCTGCGTAATCAGGTAAAAGGGCTGGAGGAGCGCTCGGAGCGGGCAACGGGTAAACCGGAGACCGGTCCGGGAGGCAAGCCGGCTGCCAAGGCGGATACGGCTAAGCCGATGACAGCGGGCGGCGGACGCACCTGGGATGTCGTCATCCTGGATCCGCCTGCTTTTGCCAAAACTAAAAGCGCCGTTGCCGGAGCCTGCCGCGGCTACAAGGACATCAACCTGCACGGCATGAAGCTGGTCAACGAGGGCGGCTACCTGGTAACTGCAAGCTGCTCGTACCATATGCAGCCGCAGCTGTTCCTGGACACCATCGCTGAAGCGGCGAAGGATGCCGGCAAGGTGCTGAGACTGATCGAGTGGCGGGCCGCCGGCAAGGACCATCCGCAGATTCTCGGCGTGGACGAAGGCCACTATCTGAAATTTGCGATTTTCGAGGTGCGCAGCAAAAAGTAATGAGCTGATGGGACGGCGCTGATCCCGGTGCGCGTGTACGGGCGAAATCAAAGGCAAAAATGCCTTTGATTCCGGCTACCGCGGGAAAAAGAGTGAAATCAAAGGCAAAAATGCCTTTGATTCCGGCCGCCGCGGGTAAAAGAGAGAAATCAAAGGCAAAAATGCCTTTGATTCCGGTTCCCGCGGGAAAAAGAGCGAAATCAAAGGCAAAAGTGCCTTTGATTCCGGTTCCCGCGGGAAAAAGAGCGAAATCAAAGGCAAAAGTGCCTTTGAATCCGGCTGCCGCGGCTAAAGGGGCGAAATGAAAGGCAAAAATGCCTTTGAATCCGGCTGTCCCGGGCAAAAGGATGAAATCAAAGGTAAAAATGCCTTTGATTCCGGCCGCCGCGGGTAAAAGGTGAAATCAAAGGCAATAGTGCCTTTGAATCCGGCTGCCGCGGGTAAAAGGGTGAAATCAAAGGCAAAAGTGCCTCTCATCCCGTCTATCGCGGGTAAAAGAGTGAAATGAAAGGCAAAAGTGCCTTTGATCTCCGGCTGGCACCTGCAAAGGGCAGGATGCCTTACAATACGGCTACATTCAGAGTACCCCCGGGTACTCTTTTTTCTTTTACAGCCCCCCACTTGTTTTCATTGATAATCATTCTCACTATCCTATATAATTAGCCCTAACAAATAGGGGGCGAGCAATATGGTTAACCATACTGGCAGCATTAGCGGCCATGAAACGATAGATGCGCACAAAAGGCTGGTCTGCGATGGCTACGAGCACTCATACCGTCTGGACGGAGGCCATTTCGAGATCATCCCGCCGGGGAATCTGGGAAGCGGAAGCTGCAAAAGCCTGCTCAGCCAGGGACATATCCAGATGACGGATTTCAACCTTGTGTTTAACCGCGATATTGAGGCGAATGGTGAGTTCAAAACTCCGCGGACGGAGCTGGTCTTTTGTCTGGGGGACGGGATTGAATGGGGGACCTCGCTTGCGGGGGACGCCTTTGCTATAGAGCAGGATGAGATTGCGCTGCTGCACGGGGGCGGGAGAACGGAGAGCTGCCGTTATGTGCGGGATGCACGTTACCGGTTCCTAAGCATTGACATGAGTCCGGAGCATTTCGGCCGGATGACGGAGGGGCTCAGCGGGGACGGGCGGCTGGGGCTTACGGGCAGTGACGGCGCTATTTTTGCCAAAAATAAAATCACACCGGCGATCCGCCTGCTTCTGGCGCAAATTGCAGACTGTTCGTACAGCGGCGGGGTGCGGAAACTGTATCTGGAAGGTAAAATGCTCGAGCTGTTCGCCGTATATCTCAATCAGTCGTTCTATGAAGCAGAGCGGATTCCTGCGGGAATCAAGCTGTCCAAGGAGGATATCCGGAGCCTTCATCTGGCAAAAGAGCTGCTGCAGCGCGATTACGCCCAGCCACCCACACTGGCCGGCTTGTCACGCCTGGTCTGCCTGAATGAATTCAAGCTCAAAAAGGGCTTCAAGGAAATGTTCGGCTCGACGGTGCACGCTTATGTAATCGAACAGCGGCTGCAGCATGCCCATCGTCTGCTGGAGCAGGGCAGGATGAGTGTGAGTGAGGCTGCAGCACAAGTGGGCTACGGAAATATTAGCCATTTTGCAGCGGCCTTCCGTAAACGGTTCGGATCAAGCCCCGGAGAATATGCTCTCTGCAGCCGCAGACAATCCGCCCGGGGGTAGCGCAGGGGCTATGAATTACTCCTGATTTGAGCGTTAATGCTCCCGTAATGGGTAGTGCCGGAGGCAGCGGCTGGCCTACACTTGTTCACAGAGAATCATTCTCAATACGCTTTTTGCGGATGTATCTCTGAAGAATGGGGGAGAAGCTGTGGGCAAGACCAAAACCAAAACAGGCATGAAGAGGCTGCTGGAAATTGCCGGTGAGAAAAGAGGGCTGCTGCTCTGCTCCGGGCTGTTCTCATCTGCCAGCGCTGTGTTGATGCTTGTGCCTTTTCTATCGGTATATTTCATTCTCGCCGAGCTGCTGCGCCATGCCACCGCACCCGGCGGCATAGACGGGAAAACGATGATCTGGTGGGGAGGCGTGGCGCTGTGCGGATTAATCCTGGGGCTGATTACCTCTTACTGCGGCATTATGTGCTCCCACCTGGCCGCTTTCCGGATTCAGTATAATCTGCGCATCCGGATGACAGAGCATCTGGGCAGGCTGCCGCTCGGCTATTTGAACGGCACCTCCACCGGAGCTGTCAAAAAAACGCTGGAGCAGAATGTGGAGAAGGTGGAGACCTTTATCGCCCACCAGCTCCCCGATCTCATCAGTGCGGCGGTGACTACCGTGCTGATGATCGGCATCATGTTCTGGCTGAGCCCGCTGCTGGCGGCTGCTTGTCTGCTGCCGATTGTGCTGGGCTTTGTCATTCAGGCCTCACTGATGGCGGGCGGCAAGGGCCAGGACAGAGCCA
Source organism: Paenibacillus sp. FSL R7-0273 (assembly GCF_000758625.1). NCBI lineage: Bacteria > Bacillati > Bacillota > Bacilli > Caryophanales > Paenibacillaceae > Paenibacillus > Paenibacillus sp. FSL R7-0273. The sequence continues at coordinate 5,561,045 of NZ_CP009283.1, read as the reverse complement.
GAGAGTATCATGAATCGCTGGAGCAGATTAATGCTTCTGCCGTGCAATATGTGCGGGGAATGCCAGCGGTCAAGGTGTTTGGCCAGACTGTGCATTCGTTCCGTAAGTTTTATGCCGACATGGTCAGCTACCGTGACAGATGCCTTGAATTTACAGACCGGTTCCAGAATGGTTACATTGCGTTCAAAACGCTGCTGGCGTCCCTGTTCGCCTTCATTCTGCCGGCAGGTATTCTGCTGCTGCGGCGTGAGCCGGATTCGGAGTCAGTTGCTCTGCTGCTGCTGTTCTTCCTGGTGATGGCGCCCGGTGTATCCGGGCCGCTGTACAAGCTGCTGATGCTGGCCTCCAGCACCCGTGATATCGGTGAAGGGGTGCGGCGGATGGATGACCTGCTGTCCCGCCGGCCAGTACCCGAAACGGCAGCTCCACAGTCGCCGCAAGGCTATAATATCGAATTCGCTGGGGTGAGCTTCTCTTATCATGCGGACGGGGCTGGCGGCGAAGCGCTCAAGAATATATCCTTCCTGGCCGAGCAGGGAAAGGTTACCGCGCTGGTCGGCCCTTCCGGCTCAGGCAAATCGACAGTTGCCAGCCTGGTGCCGCGCTTTTGGGACCCGGGTGCCGGGGCCATTCTCATCGGGGGTGTGGATATCCGCAATATGGCAATCCATCAGCTGATGGATACCGTGGCTTTCGTATTTCAGGAAACGTTCCTGTTCTACGATACGCTGTATGAAAATATTGCGGCAGGCCGCCCCGGTGCCGCACAGGCTGAGGTTGAAGCCGCAGCCCGGGCAGCCCAGTGCGATGATTTTATCAGCCGGCTGCCGCAGGGCTACCAGACGCTGATCGGCGAGGGCGGCGTTTATCTGTCTGGAGGCGAAGAGCAGCGGGTTGCCGTTGCCAGAGCGATTCTCCGGAATGCGCCGGTGCTCGTGCTTGATGAGGCGACTGCCTTTGCTGATCCGGAGAACGAGCATAAGATGCAGCTCGCCCTTACCGAGCTGATGCGCGGCAAAACCGTGCTGGTTATTGCGCACCGGCTGGCTTCCATCCGTGAAGCAGAGCAGATTCTAGTGCTGCAAGGCGGAGAGATTGCCGAGCGCGGCAATCATGATGCACTGGTTGCACGGAACGGCCTGTACGCAGGGATGTGGCAGGCTTATCTTGGCGCGGATGACTGGCAGCTGGAACGGGGAGGGGCAGAGCATGAAGGTACTGCATAATATTACAGCCGGCAAGCCGCAGCAGCTGCTGAAGCCGGTGCTGTTTTCACTTTTAAGCAATCTGGCTGCGGTGTTTCCGTTTGCTCTTGTCATTGAAGCGGTCCGGCTGATTTTTGAGCCATACCTTACACCGGGAGCGGTACTGCAAATAGAGCGGCTATGGTGGCTCTGCGCCGGCCTGGCAGGAGCGGCTCTGCTGATCTTTGTGAGCGAAATTCCCGCTTACCGTGCTGCTTACCGGGGCGCCTACAATGTCGCTGCCGAGGGCAGAGCCGGACTGGCCGAGCATCTGCGCAGGCTGCCGCTCGGGGTTCTGTACCGCCGAGATCCCGGTGATCTGGCCAATATGATGATGGGTGACTTCACTCTCGTTGAGACAGGGATATCCCATCTGCTGCCGCAGCTGGCCGGCGCTTTTGTTCTTCCGGTCTTTGCGCTGGCCGGCATGCTGCTTCTGGACTGGCGGATGGCGCTCTCCATGTTCGCGGCGCTGCCGGTTGCCCTGCTGCTGATATTCCTGACGTCCAGACTGCAGCGCAGGCTTGGCAGCTCGCATATGCAGGCCAAGCTGAACGCGGCCAACCGGCTGCAGGAATACTTGAACGGCATCCGTGTAATGAAGGCTTATAATCTGACCGGGGAACGGTTTGCCAGGCTGGATACGGCCTTCAGGAAATTGATGAAGGAGAGCATCCGGCTGGAGGGGATTCTAGGTCCTGTGGTACTGACTGCAGTCGGCCTGCTCCGGGCCGGGCTGCCGCTGCTGGTGTATACCGGCGTCCAGCTGCTGCTGGGCGGAAGTCTTGGCGTGCTGCAGTTTGCCGTGTTCCTCATTGTCGGTACGCGCATTTATGATCCGCTGACCTCCGCCCTGACCAATTATGCGGAGTTCCGGTATAACGAGCAGGCCGGAGAACGGATTGTCAGGCTGCTGCAGGAGCCGGTGATGACCGGAGATACCGGGCCGCTTCCGACCGACAGCACGATTACCTTTAAGGATGTATCCTTCAGCTACGGTGAGACGAGGGTGCTTAATAATCTGAGCTTTGTGCTGCCGCAAGGGGCACTTACAGCAATTGTAGGTCCTTCAGGCAGCGGAAAAAGCACGGTTCTGCGCCTGATTTCAAGGTTTTATGACCCGGATGAAGGTTCTGTTTACCTGGGAGGCCGCAAGCTGAGCGGCATTGATCCTGAGCATCTGCTCAAGGCGGTATCGGTTGTCTTTCAGGATGTGTACCTGTTCCAGGATACGATTGCTAATAACATTGCGTTCGGACGGCCCGGCGCATCCCGCGAGGAGGTTATCCGGGCGGCCACAACCGCGCGCTGCCACGAATTTATCAGCAGGCTGCCGCAGGGCTATGACACGCCGGTAGGTGAAGGCGGCAGCACGCTCTCCGGCGGTGAAAAGCAGCGTCTGTCCATTGCCCGGGCAATATTGAAGGATGCGCCGATTGTCCTGCTGGATGAAGCGACAGCTTCACTTGATCCGCAGAACGAGGCGGAAATCCAGAAGGCGGTTCATTCGCTGATTCAGGGACGGACAGTGATTGTCATTGCCCACCGGCTCAAAACCATCCGCGGAGCAGACAATATCATCGTGCTTGAGCAGGGCGGAATGGCCCAGCAGGGCACACATGAGGAGCTGCTGGCAGCGGACGGACTCTATGCGCGGCTATGGAGGCTGCAGCAGGATACAGCAGGGTTCCGTATTTCATCTTAAACTACAGGAGGGTACAACTATGGCAATCGTTTTGGATGAATCGGCATGGCCGCTGGTCACCATTAATCTGGGAGATCAGTTCGACCGCGAGACGGTTGATGAATATATCGCCTACTGGGAGAAGCTGCTTGCAGGCAAAACCAGATTCGGAATAATGATGATACAGAAGGGGGAGCGCGGGGAGCGTCCTGACCGTGAGGTGACCAAGCTGTATATGGACTGGTGCAAGTCACACAAAGAGCAAATCTCCCGCAGCTGTGCCGGAATTGCCGTGGTAACTGCCAGCTCGAAGCTGCTTGCCCTGTATAAACCGGTGACCGCCCTCTCGACCAAAAAAGTGTACGGGTGCCCGGGCAACGTATTTGCCGGGGAAGCAGAGGCACAGGAGTGGCTGGGAGCCTTGCTGCAGAAAAACCAGTGACATAATCACCGCTGTTCAAGACTCTTCTATTATCCATTCAGTATATGAAAAGCAGAAGACTGCCGCCGGCAATGGCGTGCAGTCTTTTTCGTGTGTTATACGCAGGGAATGATGGAGATTTGAAAACAATGGCAAACGTACGTTCTGTTATGCGGGGGGCAAATATGCTATAATGTTGGGACGAATGTAACCTGGATTTAAGCGGATGTGCTGAATCTGTGAAACGGAAGGAGTCTACTGCAATGACGGTACGCTTTTTGCTGGGCCGCTCGGGCAGCGGCAAGACAACGAAAATATGGGAGGAGGTCTCCTCCCGGCTGGCTTCGGACCCGCTGGGTGCTCCGCTGATTGTGCTTGTTCCCGAACAGGGGTCATTCAGTGCGGAGCGCGGGCTGCTGGGTGCAGGAGCAGCAAAGGGCAGCCTGCGGGCCCAGACGCTCAGCTTCTCCCGGCTCGCCTACCGGGTGAAGCAGGAGACAGGCGGCAGCGCCGGTCTGCCGATTAGTGAAGAAGGCAAAAAAATGCTGCTCTACAAAATTATCAGCCGCCGCAAGGAGGAGCTGAAGCTGTTCGGCGCCTCCGGCGACCGGCCTGGCTTTGTCGAAAGGCTGAGCAGCCTGCATACAGAGATGAAGCGCTGCTGTCTGGGGACGGATGATCTGGAGGAGCAGCTGACCAGAATGCGGGATAGCTCTCCGGGCAGCCCAATTCTTGCCGGCAAGCTGGATGATCTCCAGCTTGTATTCAGCGATCTCGAACGGGAAATGGCCGGGCTGTATATTGATGAGGAGGACCGGCTGGCTGAGCTGGCCGTCCATATTCAGGATTCCTCATACCTCCGCGGGGCGGAGGTATGGGTGGACAGCTTTCACGGGTTTAGCCCTCAGGAGCTTGCGGTGCTGCGGGAAATCATGCTGCATGCCTCGAACGTGACGGTGGCGCTGACTCTGGACAGGATTTATCCGCCGGGGCTGCAGCCGCATGAGCTGGAGCTGTTTCATCCGCCGGCTGTAACCTATATCAAGCTGCGCGGGATGGCTGAGGAGGCAGGCCTTGAGGTATGGGACGAGCTGCTGGCGCCGCCTGTGCTGCCGCGTTTTGCAGAGAGTCCCGCGCTTGCCCATCTGGAGAAAAGCTACGGGCGGCGCCGGCCGTGGACAGGTGACGCAGGGCAGATTGACAGGGAGATCAGCGTTACCGCAGCTTCCTCGCGCCGGACGGAGCTGGAGGCCGCGCTTCGCGAAATGCTCCGGCTGGCCCGTGAGGAAGGGGCGCATTACGGGGAGATGGCCGTATTTATGCGGAGTATCAGTGACTATGAGGCACTGGTCGCCCCCTTATTTGCCGATTACGGGATTCCGTTTTTCCTGGACCAGAAGGCCAGTGAGCTTCATCATCCGCTGGCGGAGTTTGTGCGCTCTGCGCTTGATATCGTACGGCGCCGCTGGCGTTATGAGGATGTATTCCGCTGCGTGAAGACGGAGCTGCTGCTGCCGCTGGACGGCAGCCTGACCCGGGAGGATATGGACCAGCTTGAGAACTATGTGCTTGCCTGCGGCATTCAGGGATACCGCTGGACGGACGGTAAATCGTGGAAGGGCATTCCGAGCCTGTCGCTTGAAGGGGCCAGAGCCGTTGACGAGGCGCTGCTCGCCAGGATGGAGGCCTGCCGGGCTGCCATTACAGGACCTCTATATGCTTTTGAGAAAAGAGTTAAAAAAAGCCGCAGCGGACTTGAGCTGTGTACGGCGGTATATCTTCTGCTGCAGGAGGCGGATATTGCCCGCAAGCTGGAGAAGCGGATTGCAGCCGCTCTGGAGCAGGGCCAGCCTGCGCTTGCCCGTGAGCACAGCCAGCTGTGGGACGCAGTGCTTGATCTGCTCGACCAGATTAATGAAATGATGGGCGGAGAGCGGCTGGCGTTCGAGCTGTTCGCCGGCGTGCTGGAAACCGGACTCGGCGGGCTGAGAATGGGGCTTGTTCCGCCGTCTCTGGACCAGGTACTGGTCGGAACGATGGACCGTACCCGGACTACAGGCGTGAAGTACGCCTTTTTGCTCGGATTTAATGAAGGGGTAGTACCGGCTCAGTTCAAGGAGGACGGCATTCTCTCCGAGGGTGAGAGGCTGCTGCTGGAGAATGCCGGCATGGAGCTGGCTCCCGGTGCGTCCCGCAAGCTGCTGGATGAACGCTTCCTTATCTATAATGTGCTTACAACTGCCAGCCTGAAGCTGTGGATCAGCTATGCCAATGCTGATGACGAAGGCAAGGCGTTACTGCCCTCCGAGATTATCCGCCAGCTGCATGTGATGTTCCCGGAAGCGCTGAGGGAGCAGGTGGTGTCCGGTTTCCCTTCAGCGGTTCAGCCGGATGATGGAGCAGGGGAGGCCCGTCATCTCAGCTTCATCGGACAGCGGGAACAGACACTGCGCATGCTGATTCTGCAGCTGCGGCAATGGCGGCAGGGTGTGGAAATACCCGGAATGTGGTGGGATGTCTATAACTGGTATATGAACGGAGGACAAGAGCAGCGCCGGCCGCTGGAACGGCTGCTTGGCTCGCTGTTCTACCGCAACAGCGGAGCTCCTCTGAGACGGGAGACAAGCCTGCGGCTGTACGGGGGCCCGACGATCCGGGGCAGCGTCTCGCGGATGGAGAAATTTGTGGCCTGCTCATTCTCCCATTTTGCCTCATACGGTTTAAGGCTGAGGGAACGCCAGCTGTACAAGCTGCAGGCTCCGGATATCGGCCAGCTGTTCCACGCCGCACTGAGCGATATGGCCAAACGGCTGCAGGAGCAGGGCAGAGGCTGGGGCAGCATGTCGGCAGAGGAATGCCGCCGCGAGGCGGTAGCAACGGTGGATAAGCTTTCTCCGCTGCTGCAGGGCGAGATTCTGATGAGCACCAAGCGGTACGGCTATATATCCCGCAAGCTTAAGAATATCGTCGGCCGCGCCTCCGTTATTCTCGGTGAGCATGCCCGCCGGGGCAGCTTTGAGCTGGCCGGGCTGGAGCTTGATTTCGGTCCGGGCAAGGAGCTCCCGCCGCTGAGAATCACACTGCCTAACGGCTGTGTAATGGAAGTGGTCGGCCGGATTGACCGGGTTGACCGGGCGGACAGCGAGCAGGGTGTACTGCTGCGCGTTATCGATTACAAATCCAGCCAGAAGGATCTTAAGCTCCACGAGGTCTATTACGGCTTGTCACTGCAGATGCTGACCTATCTCGACGTTCTGCTCACGTATTCCGAGCAGTGGCTCGGCAAGGCTGCACTTCCTGCGGGCACATTATATTTTCATGTACATGACCCGCTGCTGTCATCGCCGAACGGGCTGAATCCCGAACAGGCGGCGCAGGAGCTGCTCAAACGGTTTAAGATGAAGGGGATTTTGACAGCAGACCGTGAGGTCGTCTCCCTGATGGATACAACACTGGATAAAGGGCATTCCTCCATTGTGCCGGTAGCACTCAAAAGCGACGGGAGCTTCTACAGCAGCGCGTCTGTAGCCACACCTGAGCAGTGGGGGCATCTTTTGTCAGCGGTACGCAGCAATATTACCGAGATCGGAACGCGTATTACGGAAGGGGATGTGGCCATTCAGCCATACCGGATTCAGCAGGAGACTGCCTGCACCTTCTGCTCGTTCCGCCCTGTGTGCCAGTTCGATGAGGCGGTGGAAGGAAACGGCTATAACAATCTGGGCAAACCGGCTAAGGATGCCGTATGGGACCTGCTGTCCAGCAAAGGAGGAGAAAAGGCGTGAGAAACAGAGCGGAACTGGAACCAAAGCCCGAGGGCAGCTTTTGGAGCGATGACCAGTGGCGGGCCATTGCCGAAGGCGGCGACGATATACTGGTGGCGGCAGCGGCCGGCTCCGGTAAAACAGCGGTTCTGGTGGAGCGAATTATCCGCAAAATCAGCAGCGCACAGACCGGATTCAGCATGGACCGGCTGCTGGTGGCTACATTTACCAAAGCCGCCGCATCAGAAATGCGCCACCGGATCCGTGAAGCGCTGGAACAGAAGCTGGAGGACGCAGAGGACGAAGCAGGCGGCCAGCAGGGGGATGAAGGCCATCTGCGGCGCCAGCTTGCCCTTCTCGGCAGGGCTTCGATTACGACCCTGCACTCCTTTTGCCTCGAGGTCATCCGTCGCTATTATCAGCTCATCCCGATTGATCCGGGCTTCCGGATTCTGAATGAGCACGAAGCTGAGATGATGCGCCAGGAGCTGCTTGAGGAGCTGCTGGAGGAGAAATACGGTGAGATTACGGACGACGGGGAAGACAGCGTATTTGTCCAGCTGGCCGACTGGTTCAGCGGGGAGCGCAGCGATGATGCGGTGCATGCGCTGGTGCAGCGGCTGCATGATTTTTCGCGCAGCCATCCGTGGCCTGACCAGTGGCTGCGGGACACTGCGGCTGAGTTTGCGCTCCCGGATACCGCGAGCCTGGGACAGTCGCAATGGGTGCAGAGCATTCTGGCCGAAGCCAGGCTGACGCTGGACGGGGCTGTCAGCCAGCTGGTTCAGGCACAGGAAATTGCCTTGCAGCCCGGCGGTCCGGCGCCTTATGCGGATAATCTGGCCGAGGATCTGGCCATGGTACGCGGAATGCAGGAGGCTGTAGCCTCACGGCCATGGGCAGAGCTGTATGATGTCTTTGTGGAAATCTATTTCGGCAAGCTGAAGGCGTGCCGGAAGGATTCGACTGATCCGCTGCTGCAGGAGAGGGTTAAGGAGCTGCGCGACAATGTAAAAAAAAGCCTCCTGGAGCTGCAGAAGGCACTGTTCGGCCGTCCGGCCGCTGCTTTTCTGGCCGAGCTGCATGAGGCGGCTCCGCTGATGAATGAGCTGGCTGAGACCGTAATTTCCTTCGGTGAGCGTTACCGTATAGAGAAGGCCGGGCGGGGACTTGTGGATTTCAGTGATCTGGAGCATTACTGCCTGCAGATTCTGCGCCATCCTGATTCCCGGCCCGGCAGCTCCTTGCCATCAGACGCAGCGGTAGAATACCGCTCCCAGTTCGACGAGGTGCTGCTTGACGAATATCAGGATACGAACAGTGTGCAGGAGGAGATAGTGCGGCTGATCTCGCGCGAAGCGCCGGGCAACCGCTTTATGGTCGGTGATATGAAGCAGAGCATTTACCGCTTCCGGCTGGCCGAGCCGGGTCTGTTCCTGGACAAATACAACAGCTACAGCTCTGCGGGGTCCGCAGATGGTAAAGATATAGAGAACGGTTTTGATGAGACAGAAGACGGTAACGGAACCGCAGGCACAAGCGGCCCCGGGGGTATGGTCATTGACCTGGCCCGGAATTTCCGCAGCCGTATGGAGGTCGTGGGTGCCGTCAATATGATTTTCCGGCAGATTATGGACAAGACCGTTGCCGAGATCAGCTATGATGAGCGGGCGGAGCTGGTGTACGGGGCGAACTTTCCGGGAGCTGCCGAGAAGGGACCGGATACGTACTTCGCTCCGGAGCTGCTGCTGATTGACCGTGGGGCTTCTTCCGGCGCACGTGCCGAGGAGCCTGGTGAGGACGGTGAGCTCCCGGCGCAGGAGAATGAAGCAGCTGAAAGTGAGACAGCCCAGCTGGAGGCGCGGGCCATTGCCCGGCGCATCCAGCAGATGACCGGCATGACCGGCGGCGCACCGCTCCTGATCTATGATAAGTCGCAGAAGCTGATGCGTCCGGTTGTGTACGGGGACATTGTGATTCTGCTGCGTTCTGCCCGGATCTGGACGCCGCTTCTGATTGAAGAGCTGCGCCTGGAGGGCATCCCCGCCTTCGGTGACCAGAACAAGGGCTATTTCCAGGCCACCGAGGTAGAAATCGCGCTGTCGCTGCTGCAGATTGTCGATAATCCGAGCCAGGATATACCGCTCGCAGGTGTGCTGCGCTCGCCTGTTGTCGGCTTGACCGAGGAGGAGCTGGCAGCTGTCCGTCTGTGCAGCAACGGTACGTTCTATGATGCGCTTACGGCGGCTGCCGGTACAAGGGCGGAAGACAAGCCGGTGCTTGATTATACGAACCTTCCTCCGGATGAGGAATTGGCAGAGGCCGGTTATCAAGGGCAACTGGACTTATTGTTGGACGCTGGCCTTATGCAGTCTGAGACTGCAGCAGCGCTCCAGCAATCCGGCCATGCAGAGGCTGCTGCAGAGGCGGCCATGCAGATTGCACCGCAGCTGCGTGTGAAGCTGCAGCATTTCCTCAATCAGCTGGAAGGCTGGCGTGATGCGGCCCGGCAGGGCAGCCTGAGTACACTGATCTGGCGGATCTACGGGGAAAGCGGATATCTGGAATGGGTCGGCGGACTGCCCGGCGGCTTCCAGCGCCAGAATAACCTTAAGGCGCTGTATGACCGGGCTGTGCAGTTCGAGAATGATACCACGGCCCGCGGCTTGTTCCGTTTCCTGGTCTTTATCAACCGGCTCCGGGACAACGGAGGCGACCTCGGGGTTGCCGGAGGAAGCGGGGTGGAGGCCGGCGGGGTGAGCATTATGACCATTCACAAGTCCAAGGGTCTGGAATTCCCGGTTGTTTTCATTGCCGGGATGGCCAAGCAATTCAACCGCCAGGATCTGCACTCCCCGTTCCTGATGCACAAGGAGCTTGGCTTCGGACCGCGGTTTGTGGAGCGGGAGACGAGGGTCAGCTATCCCACGCTTCCCTATCTGGCGATCAACAGGCGCTCCCGGCTTGAGCTGCTGGCCGAAGAGATGCGTGTGCTCTATGTAGGCCTGACCCGTCCGAGGGACAAAATGATTCTCGTCGGCACGCTGCGTGATGTGCCGCGGACTGTATCCTCCTGGGCAGGCACACAGAACCGCGAGGAGCTGCTGCTGGCTGATCATCTGCTGGCCAGAGGCCGCAGCTATTTGGATTGGGTCGGCCCGGCGCTGATCCGCCATCCCGCAGCGGCTGTTTTACGTAAGCTGGCCGGTGTGGAAGGGGCAGGATCAACAGTTCTGCACGGTGACAGCTCCAACTGGAGCATCTCCGTTCAGAATGCTGCAGCTTTAAGCTCGACTGCTTATTCAGCTGCAGAGGAGGATTCGGACAAAAACGAGGAGAAACGGCAGGTACTCGAAGCGCTGCGCAAAGGCAGAGCCGTTCCGGTCTATAGTACACCGGCAGCCGGAGAGATCGCTGCCAGGCTGCAATGGGATTATCCGCTGGCCGCAGCTTCTGCCATTCCGGCGAAGACCTCGGTTACGGAGCTCAAATCCATGCTGCCGCTGCAGGATCAGCCTTCTTTTGACCTGCTGGAGGAACAGGCCGCAGCCGATTCTGCCAAGGAGAAGGGGCAGACCGCACGGACGGACAGCCTGCAGCTGCGCCGTCCTAAGTTTATGGAGAAGCGGGGCCTGAGCGGAGCGGAGCGCGGTACGGCCTACCATACCGTAATGCAGCATGTTCCGCTGGACGGTCCTGTTGACCGGATGGTTCTGGAGGCAGTGCTGGCACGGCTTGCCCGGATTTCCGTTCTGAGCCCGGAGCAGGCGGAGGCGGTGAATCTGGATGATGTGGAAGCCTTCTATGCCAGTGAGCTCGGCAAGAGGCTGTCTGGAGCAGAATGGACGAGCAGAGAGCAGCCGTTCAGCTATATGGTTCCGGCCGGGGAGGCTTATGCGGGCCTAGGCTATTATAATGAGGCAGCGCTGGAAGCCCAGGAGACCGGCAACAACAGCTTGCTTGCAGAGGCTGTACTGGTCCAGGGGGTTATTGACTGCCTGTTCCGCGAAAATGGGCGGCTGATCCTGGTGGATTACAAAACAGATGCTGTACTGGAGCATAAGGGCGGAGTAGAGGGCCTGAAGGAGAAGTACCGCTTCCAGCTTGAGCTGTACAGCAAGGCGCTGCACGACATTACAGGCGAGCAGGTCAGCGAGGTCTGGCTATACTTTTTTGACGGGGGACATGAAGTGCGGCTTTAGCCGTTTTACTGAATCTATTAATTTATGATTACCGCACGGTGGCGGGGAAATGAGGCGTAAAATGCGCATTTTGCATACAGGCGACTGGCACTTAGGCCGAACGCTGGAAGGACGGAGCCGGCAGAAGGAGCAGGAGCAGTTCATTGATGAGCTGGTGGATATTGCCGATTCCGAGCAGGCTGATCTTATACTGATGGCGGGAGATGTCTACGACTCCGTTAATCCTCCTGCAGCGGCAGAGCAGCTGTTCTACGATGCGGCGGCAAGACTGACGGCAGGCGGCAGGCCGCTTGTGGTCATTTCGGGCAATCATGATCAGCCTGAGCGTGTAGCCTCTGTCTCTCCGCTCGTGCGCCGGCAGGGAATTACTCTGGTGGGTATGCCTACATCGGAGCCGGTTACGGTGCATGCAGTGCGGACAGGCGAAATTGCCAAGATCGCAGCTCTCCCTTATCCTTCGGAGGCCCGGCTTGGCGAGCTGCTGGCCGGAGAAAGCGGTGAGGATGAGCTGCGGCTGGCCTACAGTGCAAGAGTGGGCAGGCTGATGCAGCTGCTCGGCAGAGAGTTCACTCCGCAGACAGTCAATCTGGCAATGAGCCATATATATGTGCTGGGCGGTGTCGAAAGCGATTCGGAGCGTCCGATCCAGGTCGGCGGAGCTTATACCGTAGACCCGTCTGCGCTGTCCTGCGGCGCTCAGTATACAGCGCTTGGGCATCTGCACCGTGCCCAGCGTGTTAAAGGCGACGGAATGATCCGTTACAGCGGTTCTCCGCTGGCTTACAGCTTCTCTGAAGCGGGCCAGGCCAAATCGGTAACGATGGTGGATGCCGCACCCGGGGGAGAGCCTGAATTTAAGGAGATCTATCTGAGCTGCGGCCGTCCGCTGGTCAACTGGAAGTCATCCGGGGGGCTGGAGGAGATATACAGCTGGCTGGAGGAAGGGCGCGACGCCAACGCTTTTATCGATCTGGAGCTCCGGCTGACAGAGGCGATGTCCCTGAATGATATCCAGCGGCTGCGCAAGGCGCGGGAAGGAATCATTCACATCCGGCCGGTGTACCCGCAGATGGAGCTGGAACTGGAGCAGTCTGCCCGCTCGCGCATGCCTGTGCAGGAGCTGTTCCGTAAGTTTTACCAGCGCCAGACCGGAGGAGCGGAGCCGGACGACGGATTGGTCCGGCTGTTCCTGGAGCTGGCCGAAGAAGAGGACCGGCGCCAGCCGGAGGAAGGCGAGGTGGGCTGACGTGAAGCCGATTCTATTAAAGCTGTCCGGGCTGCAGAGCTACAGGGAGCAGCAGGAGATTGATTTTGCCAGCCTGACTGAAACGGGGCTGTTCGGGATTTTCGGCCCGACCGGCAGCGGGAAGTCAAGCCTGCTGGACGCGATTACGCTGGCGATGTACGGCAAGGTGGAGCGCGCGGTGAACGGGACACAGGGCATTATGAACCATTCCGAGGATCAGCTGAGCGTAGCTTTTACCTTTGAGCTTGTATCCTCGGCAGGTCCGCGCCGCTTCAGGGTGGAGCGCAAATTCAAACGCACCGGGGAACAATCGGTCAGTAATACGATCAGCCGCTTTATTGAGCTGACAGAAGAGGGAGACCAAGTTCTGGCTGATAAGCTGGCCGATGTTACGCGCTGCGTGGAGGAGCACATCGGACTCAAGATGGACGACTTCACCCGGGCGGTGGTGCTGCCGCAGGGCAAATTCGCCGAGTTCCTGTCCCTGCGGGGCGTCGACCGCAGACAGATGCTCCAGCGGCTGTTCCATCTGGAGCAGTACGGGGATCAGCTGGCGCTGAAGCTCAGCCGCCGAATCAAGGATAATGAGGCGGCGCTGCGTGCGCTGGAGGCTGAGCAGCAGGGGCTGGGCAGCGCCGGCAAAGCGGATGTCGAGGCAGCTGAAGTGAGGCTGCAGGATGCGGTCCGCCGTGCGGAAGAGTGCCGTAAGCTGCTGGAGCAGGCGCAGGAGCGCTCTGAACGCTTCGCGAAGATCCGCGAGCTGCAGGAGGAGCGCACCCGGCGTGAGGCCAAGCGGCAGGAGCTGCTTGCCCGGGAGGAGGGCATCCTCCTCCTGGAGCAGAAGCTCGGCCAGGCTGACGAGGCCGGGCAGCGACTGCCCGTGCTGACCGCCTGGCGCAGCGCGGAGGCCGCCTGGAAGAGCCGGCTGGCGCGTGCTGAGGGCCAGGAGGTGCAGGCTGCTTCCGCAGAGCGGGCAGCGGCAGAGCTGGCTGCGGCAGAGGCGGCTGCACAGGCTGCGCTGCAGGCGGAGGAGCCGGCCCTGCGGGAGTGCGCCGGCACCTACCGGCGTGCACTCGAGCTCGAAGCCGAGCTCGGCGGGCTGCGCCGGGAGCGCGCCGCGGTGCTGGAGCGCCGCGAGGCGGTCTCGCGCGGGCTTACCGCCGCGCAGGAGCGGATGAACCGGGAGCGGGAGCTTTTGGCCCGCGGCCAAAAGAAGCAGCAGGAGCTGCAGCAGAGCCTGCTGCCGCTGGCGGTCCGCTCCCAGGAGCGGCAGTCTCTGCAGGATGCGATGCAGAGACTGCAGGGGCTGCGCTCGGCCGAGACCCAGCGGGACTCGGCCGAGCGTGAGCGCCAGGGCCGCGCGGCGGTGCTCGCCGCCGCAGAGGCGCGCCTTGCCGCAGCCGGAGGCCGGCGGCAAGAGCTGGCGGTGCAGCGCGGCGGGCTGGTCGCCGCCGCCGCGCTGCACCTGGAGGACCTGCGGGCTGCAGAAGCCGCCGCAGGAGAGGCCGCCGTGCGCCTGGAGCAGCACGGCGGCGCGCTGGAAGCCGCGCGCAAAGAGCAGGAGGTTCACCGGCTCTCGCTGGCGCTCGCCGGTGAACTCCGGGACGGGCTGCCTTGCCCGGTCTGCGGCAGCGAGCATCATCCCTCGCCTGCGTCCGCCCAGGACGGCAGCGGGGATGAAGAGCTGGCTGGCCGGCTGGAGCAGGCGCGCCGGCTGGCCAGACAGGCGCTGGATACACGCCACCTGTTCCGCAGCCTGCTGGAACAGGACGGAGCGTGGCTCGCGCAGGTGTACGGCGAGAGTCTGCCTGAGCTTACGGCAGCTCCGCCGGCTGCTGCGGGTCTCGAGCAGCAGGGCGGTGCTGCCGGCTTGCTGGCCGCGCCGGAGGAGGCTCTGTCAGCAGGGCTGCTGACAGAGCTGGAAGACAGGCTGGCCGGCAGCAAAGCCCGTTCCGGCAGTCTGCGCGCCAGCGCTGCGCAGTGGCAGCGGACGATGCAGGAGCAGCAGCAGCTGTGCCATAAGGAGGAGGCTGCTGTTGAAGCGGAATCCGCCTGGCTGGCCGGGCTGGTGAGCAAAGCCCGGGAGCTGGCGGACCAGGTGGACAGCCTGCACAGGGAATGGGCCGCATTGTTTCCCGGACTGGCGGTGAATGAGGCGGAGAACGCCTACCGTGCGATGCTGCTCAAGGATGAGCAGGCAGAGGAGATCCGGGGCCGGCTGGAAATCAGCGTCAAATTTCTGGAGGACAAAAGCGCTGCCGTGCAGGCGCTGCAGGAAGAAACGGCCGGCCTGGATAAGGAGCTGGCCCACCTCCACGCCCAGTTGGAAGGCAAGGAAGCACTGGAGCGTGAGAAGGCGGACCGCCTGCAGCAATGGACAGGCGGGCGTGCCGCTGCGGAGCTGCTCGCGGAATGTGAGCGGCAGCTGCAGGAGCTGCAGGCTGCGCTGGAGCGGAGCAGGCTGAGCCACCGCCAGGCAGCCGAGCAGGCGCAGCATGAGCTGAAGGAGGCGGCGATTGCCCGCCAGGCGGCTGAGTCTGCCAGGGAGCATTACAGTGAGGCCTCTGCACGCTGGGAGGAGAGCCTCGGTTCGTCGCCGTTTGCTTCAGCTGCCGAGGTTGAGGCTGCAGCACTGCCGCCGGAAGAGCGGGCTGCTGCAGCTGCCAAGGTGCGCAGTCACCGCGAGGAGGAGGCTGAAGTGATTCTGCAGCTGCGGAGCATCGCCGAGAAGCTGCAGGACGGGGTGCTCAGTGCCGAGGAATGGCAGGAGAGCCAGTCTGCGCTGAAGCAGTGCAAAGAGGATGATGAGGAATCACTGCGCAGCCGTGCCCGTGCTGAACGTGATCTGGAGGATCTGCAGCACCGCCATATCCGCTGGATGGAGCTTGAGGAGCAGCGGGCCGGCCATGCCGGGCTGCAGGACCGTCTGTCTAAGCTGCAGGCTGTGCTGCGCGGGAACGCCTTCGTCGAGTATATCGCCGAGGAGCAGCTGATGCAGGTCTGTCAGGCTGCGTCACAGCGGCTGCGTTTCCTGTCCAAACAGCGCTACGCGCTGGAGGTGGATTCCGGCGGCGGCTTTGTAATCCGGGATGACGGGAACGGGGGTGTCCGGCGGCCGGTGTCCACACTGTCCGGCGGCGAGACCTTCCTGACCTCCTTGTCACTGGCACTTGCCCTCTCGGCACAGATCCAGCTGCGCGGACAGTATCCGCTGCAGTTCTTTTTCCTGGACGAGGGCTTCGGCACTCTGGACCCCGACCTGCTGGATACGGTAATTACCTCCCTTGAAAAGCTGCATAACGACCAGCTGTCCGTCGGTATCATCAGCCATGTTCCCGAGCTGCGGGCCAGACTGCCGCGCAAGCTGATCGTTGTGCCTGCCGAGCAGGGCGGCGGGGGATCGCACATTCTTTTGGAAAAAATGTGAAATCAGGGGCGTGATGTGATGTCAATCACAGAGACACCATCATGCCCCTGTTATAATACAGCTAAGCCGACATCTTTTAGAAACACCTCGGCGGACGTATGACCGGGATGCACTCCTTTTCATACGTTCGCCGCCGAGTCAGCCATTCAGCTGATAGGGTGTTTCTTTTTTTTTGTTTTTTTTATGTATAAGTATTGGGTTCTATAAATCCGGGTAGAGGATTATCCTAATCCTCAGTAATGCTGAGATAGCTGCACTCTGTACAGTTAAATACATCCGAAATGGGTGCCAGCGCCATACAGCTGTATTTGATACAACTAAAGTGGACTGAATTGCTGATAACAGGGAAAAATGAACAGTTTAGTTGTATGAAATACACTTAAAACAGATAGCCGAAGAAAAATCGGCGTTTTAGTTGTATAAAGTGCAGTTAAGTAAAAAGTGATTTTAAAACCTGCCGGTGTCCCAGTAACATTTGCTGATTATACGGTACTGGGCAGGCAAACACGGTTAAGGCATGCTGGAATCATATGGATATTAGCAGCTATTAAGTGCCCGCCGAATGCAAAACGAGGAAGCTCCTCTTGCATGGCCTTGCAGAAACTGAATTAAACTAAAGTATTACTAAGCAGTGTTACTAAGCCAGCGCAGTTTGTTTACAGCATTCATTCTTGCGCTTATGGAAGCAGTACGTGCGCAGAAGGTCAGCCAGGATAACAGTGCTAATAGGGTTACTTGGTGCCCCTAGGCTGAATTAAGTTTTTAGGCAATCATTCAAGCTGTTACTGATACAGTCAAATGTTGTATGATGGATGCGCTGTATTATATTACAGGTTCAATAAATCATTATAGGATAGGGTGTTCCAGCCAAACATGCTATTTCAGCAGCTCAATCTGGTCACAACTGCCGGATTAATGAAGAATGCCTGATTCCTGCACCTGACAATCTCTAATATCACTATACGTGCATGATCTTTGCGAACTATATAGATTAAACTAGCATTCTTTCTGTTTTGAAATTGAACGTGACTCCAGAGAAATGTTAGACTTTCGGCCGCTGCCCTTAAACAAATTTCTTGATTATTCCTCTGACCAGCTCATGCTCCCGGAATTAGCTTTTCTTCGATAAGCTTTCAGGCTGTCCCTGACACTCCAACAGCTCCAGGATTACCCTTCACCACACTGCCAGCCTCAGCTTCATACTAATGCCTTTTCTAATACTCGCCATGCCCAATACTCTTTATGCTCACCACTCGCCATGCTCAAAAACACTTCCAGCTATCTGTATCCACACCGCCCCAAGAGGGAACGTCCCAGCTCTTTATCAGCATTTTCTTTTTATAAAATGGCATTCTCCGCTCCCGCTTTCGCATTGCTCCAAAATCCTGTATGATAAGACACATAAATAATATGGCGGAGAAGGCCGGGCGGTCCGACGGGCAGGGATGCATCCATTGTGATTATTCGCCTGTCCGGTAACAAGTGATGCTGTGAAGATCATTCAAGCGTCGCTGCTCCACAGACTTTTAGAAGGAGGTGTTGTATGGAAACTGTTTTTAGCAAAATTATTGAGGGCACCATCCCTTCAAAAAAAGTGTTTGAGAACGAGCGTATCCTGGCATTTCATGACATCCAGCCCGCTGCACCTGTGCATGTGCTGATCATTCCCAAGAAGTTCATTGCTTCGATGAATGATGTAACTGCAGAGGATCTGCCGCTGATCGGCGAGATTCATGCGGTGGCACAGCAGATTGCTGTAGAGCTTGGCGTCGCTGACACGGGATACCGGCTGATTAACAACTGCGGACCTGACAGCGGACAGGCGGTGCCGCATCTTCATTACCATCTGATCGGCGGCGCCAAGCTGGGCGCTCTTGTCGGGATTTCGGATTCGCACGCATAGCGTTGTATCCAGCAACAGACCGCATGCCAGAAAAAAGAATAACACGAAGGTTGACACCTTATTTCGGTTTGACCTATAATGAAAGTTGATGAACCGTGTTATGCTCTTGGACGGTCTGGTCGGAGGGAGGGAAAACTGGTGTCTGAAACGAAAGTTCGTAAAAACGAGACAATTGATGCTGCACTTCGTCGCTTTAAACGTTCCATCGCTAAAGATGGTGTCTTGGCTGAGGTGAAGAAACGCAAGCATTATGAGAAGCCAAGCGTTAAGCGCAAGAAGAAGTCTGAGGCTGCTCGTAAGAGAAAGTTTTAGGAGGATTACCGAGTCATGAATCTTAGCGAACGATTGAACGAAGATATGAAGCAAGCGATGAAGAGTAAGGACAAGTTCACACTCTCCACCATTCGAATGGTTCGTTCTACGATAAATTATTCTGAAATAGAATTAAAGAGAACATTAGACGACAACGAAGTGCTTGATATCCTTAGTCGTGAAATCAAACAGCGCAAAGATGCCCTCCAAGAATTTGAATCAGCGGGTCGTGAAGAGCTTGCCGCGAATACGAAGGCAGAAATCGAGATTATCATTAAGTATCTTCCTGCGCAGCTTTCCGAAGAAGAAATTAAAGTAATTGTACAGCAGACCATCCAGGAAACCGGTGCTTCTTCGAAAAGTGATATGGGTAAGGTCATGAGCGCACTGATGCCTAAGGTCAAAGGTCGCGCCGATGGTAAACTTGTGAACCAGGCGGTTCTGCAATTTCTGCAATAATATAGCGCTGACACCCCTTTTTATAAGGGGTGTTTTTCGTTTATCAGGGGACAATGGAAAAGCATCTGCTTACTGTTGTCCCTTTTTTTTGTTAGCTCCGGCTGCTGTGTTTTGCCATGTTTTGAAACGGTTTGGCGGAAAAAGGCGTACTAGGAGTATGAATTGGGTTATCATGAAAGAGAGGAGGTTCAAATATGAGCAGATTCCGGAAAATGCTTGTAGCCTGCACTGCTGTTATGCTGCTGCTGATGCTGTGCGTACCGGTAATGGCCGGAGCATCGGGGACGACGGACCGGCAGGCCGGGGCAGCCCAAAGCGGTCCAGTCTTTATCATTCCGGTGGATCAGGAAATTGAACGCGGCCTGCAGAGCTTTCTGGAGCGCGGATTTGCTGAAGCGGCAAACTACGGTGCGGTTCTGATTGTACTTGAAATCGATACGCCGGGGGGACTGGTGGACTCTGCCGAGCAGATTGGAACACTGGTCAGAGACAGCGAGATTCCGGTTACCGCCTATATTAAAGGCGACGCTGCGTCGGCAGGAAGCTACATAGCGCTGAACGCGGATACCATCATTATGAAGCCCGGGAGCATGATTGGTGCGGCTTCGCTGGTGGATATGAACGGAAACAGCGTGGATGACGCCAAGATGATCTCTTACTGGAAATCAAAAATGGTAGGAGCAGCCACGCTGAACGGGCGTGATCCCGACATTGCTGCCGGGATGATGGATGTGAATCTGGTTGTGAACAAGCCTGAGCTCGGTGTGAGCAAAACGGCAGGGCAGATTATTGCTCTGACCAGTGACGAGGCGCTGAAGGCAGGCTATGCCGAGCATCTGGCGGCTACCCCGGAAGAGGCGATTGGCTTGCTTGGCTACTCGACTGACGACATTTTTCACGTCAAGCAGACCGGCGCGGAGAAATTGTCGCATTTTCTCACCAATCCGCTTGTAATGGTCATTCTGCTCTTTATCGGAATTGCCGGAATCGTCATTGAGCTGCTCGTTCCGGGCTTCGGTGCTCCCGGTATTATCGGGACGCTGGCCTTCGCGCTGTATTTCTTCGGGAACTATGTGGCAGGCTTTGCGGGAGCAGAGACATGGCTGCTGTTCATTCTGGGGCTTGTCATGCTCGTTCTGGAGCTGTTTGTGCCTAGCTTCGGAATCCTCGGGCTGCTGGGTTCAATCTGTCTGATTGCCGGCGTTGTACGGGCAGCCTTCAGCTATACCCACGCCCTGCTTAATCTCGGCATCGCATTTGCCGCTGCGGCGGTAGTGATCGCGGTTGTTGTGGTTATTTTTAAGGAGCGCGGCATCTGGAACCGGTTCATCCTCCAGGAGAGTCTGACCAAAGAAGAAGGGTTTGTACCTGTGCTGGAAAAGCTAAGCCTTGTAGGTGCAGCTGGGTTGAGTGTTACTCCTCTGCGGCCGGCGGGAACTGCTATGTTCAACGGTGAACGTGTGGATGTAGTGACTGAAGGCAGCTTTATCAGCTCTGACCGGCCCGTTTCCGTCGTGAAGGTGGAGGGCGGACGGGTGGTTGTAAAGGAAACAACGGAATGACCTGCTGTCCGGCAGGCGGCAACAGATGATTTTAACAAAAAAAATGTAACGGAGGTTGGGAACGGGTATGGGTGAAGCTACTTGGATTCCTATTTTGCTGATCGCGGTTGTCGTGATCATTGTGTTGAGTGTGTTCTTCAGCTTCTTCCCGGTTATGCTCTGGATTTCTGCATGGGCATCCGGTGTGAGAATCAGCATTATTACGCTGGTGGCGATGAGACTGCGCCGGGTAACGCCGAGCCGGATTGTTAATCCTCTGATCAAGGCTACCAAAGCCGGCCTGGGGCTGAATATTAATCAGCTCGAAAGCCATTACCTCGCCGGAGGTAACGTTGACCGGGTTGTCAATGCGCTGATTGCGGCGCAGCGGGCCAATATCCCGCTTGAATTTACACGCGCAGCGGCTATCGACCTGGCCGGACGTGACGTGCTGCTGGCAGTGCAGATGAGCGTTAACCCGCGTGTTATTGAAACGCCGATTGTTGCAGCGGTTGCCCGGAACGGGATTGAGGTAAAGGTAAAAGCACGGGTAACGGTCCGGGCCAACATCGACCGGCTGGTCGGCGGTGCGGGTGAAGAGACTATCATTGCCCGTGTCGGTGAAGGGATTGTAACTACCGTAGGTTCCAGTAATTCGCACAAGGACGTACTGGAGAATCCGGATTCGATTTCCCGGACTGTGCTGTCGAAGGGGCTTGATTCCGGTACGGCTTTTGAAATTCTCTCGATTGATATTGCGGACGTTGATGTCGGCAAAAATATCGGCGCGTACCTGCAGACTGAGCAGGCCGAAGCGGACAAGCGCATCGCCCAGGCGAAAGCGGAGGAGCGCAGAGCAATGGCTGTTGCCCATGAGCAGGAGATGAAGGCAAAGGTTGTCGAAATGAAGGCGCTGGTTGTCGAATCGGAATCCCAGGTACCGCTGGCTATGGCGGAAGCGCTGCGGTCCGGACAGCTTGGTGTTATGGATTACATGAATCTCAAGAACATCGAGGCGGACACGCAGATGCGCGGGTCACTCGGTAAAGCGAATGACGGGGATGATCCGAACCGTCCGACCAATAAATAAGGGGATGTGAGATCCCATGGGCAGTCTGATTTATATTGCCGTGATTATTCTGATCGCAATCTTTACCAATGTGAATAAAGCGGCCAAGAACAGGAAAAAGCCGAATGCACGCGGCGGTATGCCGACCTTCGGAGGCGGAGGCGATGATCAGCCGCAGCGCAGAGACCGGGGTCCCGGGCCTGAGGGCAGTGAAATGCGTCCTGCCGGCTCCGGATTCCCCGCACCGGACAGCGGTATGCCCTCCCGGGACCGCTCATTCGGTGAGGAGCATGAGCATGAGCTGGCACCTGCCTGGAAGGAGTCCCCGCAGGTACCGACTCCCGATTATGAGACAGGTGAAGGGATGTCCTACGAGCAGTCCGGAGATCAGGAGGACAGTGTACAGGCCCGCACAGAACGGATGGAGCGCGAGCTGAAGCGTCTTCAGGCTGCGTATGACGGTATGGCTGCATACGGGCTGGAAAAGGGCACAGACGGGGCTGTGGAGGCCCCGGAGAACAGCAGGGCTGCTGTGTCTCCGCTTCCGGGCGGAGCGGCCGGCAGCGCCCAGGCTTTGCGCAACGGGCTCGTCTGGGCGGAGATACTCGGTCCCCCGCGTTCCCGGAGACCGCATTCGACTAGGCGGTAGGCCGGAACAGCATTTAAAGCAAGGCAAGCCTTTGGACCTTCATGGAGGGTCCAAAGGCTTTTTTGCGTTGGCGGCAGGCTCAATCCAGACAGGCTTCCGGCGCATTTATGGTCATCCTCGGGAGTATTTCTCATAAACAGCTGTGCCTCCGCATAAGGTGTAAAGAACGCAGGAAGGGGGAGAAGTCTACATATGACCCGTATCGGCCGCAGGCTGCGGGGATGGACAAACGGGGTACTGGATCTTCCGCAGGATGTGCTGCAGGAGCTGCCCCGGATCACCCTGATCGGCAATAAGGAGCTATATATCGAGAATCACCGCGGTGTGCTGCAGTTTTCGTCCGGACAGCTTACCATCGCGTTAGCCAAAGGTTCACTTGAAATCTCCGGACAGGAGCTAATGATCCGTAATATTCTAGGCCAGGAGCTGGCTGTTGAAGGCATTATCGGAGAAATCAGATACAAGGGAAGCGAGGAGAAACCATGAAAGAGCCGCCTCTGTCAGCACTGCGGGGGTTCGTTACACTGCATGTGACGGGACCTGCGGTGGAAAGCTTTATCAACGCCGTTACCGAAGCCGGCATCGTGATCTGGGAGGTGAAGCCTGCAAGGGACGGCGCTTCCCTGAACCTGCTGCTGGACGACTTCTTCAGCCTCCGGCCGCTTTTAAAAAAGACAGGCTGCCGCATGCACGTCACTGCGAGAAGCGGTATACCCTTCAGGCTTGCCAGGCTGTGGAGGCGCAAGCTTTTTTCTGGAGGCATCCTGCTGTTCGGGGTTATGCTTCTGCTGTTCTGCTCCATGATCTGGACGGTCCGGGTCGAAGGCAACCAGCGGATTGCCTCGGATGATCTGCTGGCCGCCGCGCGTCAGGAAGGGATATATCCGTTTCAGTGGATCTGGCGCATGGATGAGCCGGACATGCTCTCCAAGCGGATGATCTCCCGGGTGCCGGGAATCTCCTGGATTGGTGTGGAGCGGACCGGGACGAGCATCACCCTGCGGATTGTTGAGGCAGACCAGCCGGAGCAGCGTCCGCTGCTGACCCAGCGCCATCTGGTCAGCAGAACGGATGCGGTGGTTACCGGGATCTATGCGGAGCAGGGCAGACCTGTTGTGGGCCTCAATGCCCGGGTCAAAAAAGGACAAATTCTCATATCAGGCGCTTTGGGCGATGAGGAAAACATAGAGTACGTAGTAGCCAAGGGCGAGGTAAGGGGTCTTGTCTGGCATGAATACAATATCGAGGTTCCCCTTAAGACAACCGGCAGCACCTATACAGGAGAGCGGAAAGACCGGACCTACCTTGTCATAGGGGACTGGGCAGTTCAGCTGTGGGGATACGGCAAGGCGGGCTTCAGCAAATCACGCACGCTCACGGAGAATAATATGCTGTCCTGGCGTTCCCTTCAGCTGCCGCTGGGCGTGATGACGGAGAAGGAGCTGGAGGTTGAGTATTCGTCCTCGGTAAAGACGGCGGAAGAGGCGAGGGCGGAGGGAATTGCCCGCGCCAAAAGCGATATTTTGGCCCGTTACGGCACTGACAGCACCATTAAAAGTCAAAAAATTTTGCATGAGAAGAAAGACAATGGTAAAGTTTATATGAAAGTGCTGTTTGAGGTGGAAGAGAGAATCGCGGAAGAACTTCCGATAGTAAACAACTGAGGAGAATGAGGCTACTTGTCAGAACAGACTGCAAGCATTCGTATATCTTTGCAAAATGCGGGAGAAGCGCAATCCCTGTTCGGCCCGCAGGATGGATTTCTGAAGATCATTGAAAGTGAAATTCCGGCAGTGATTGACTCCCGTGAAGCGGAAATCACGATACGCGGGGCTGAGCGTCAGGTGGACATGCTGGAGCAGCTGTTTAACGTGCTGCTGTCCCTGATCCGCAGCGGATATATTCTCAGTGAGCGTGATGTCCAGTATGCGGTGGAGCTGGCTAAGGAGTTCCGTGCCGATCAGCTGCTGGACCTGTTCAAGGGTGAAATCACGACCACGTTCCGCGGCAAGCCGATCCGTGTCAAAACCATCGGCCAGAAGCATTATGTGACCACGATCAAGAAACGCGATATCGTCTTTGGTATCGGGCCTGCGGGAACGGGTAAAACCTACCTTGCCGTTGTCCTGGCTGTTGCTGCCCTCAAGGAAGGCTCCGTGAAGCGGATTGTGCTTACCCGTCCTGCTGTCGAAGCAGGCGAAAGCCTCGGCTTTCTGCCGGGTGATCTGCAGGAGAAGGTTGATCCGTATCTCCGTCCGCTCTACGACGCCCTGTACGACGTTATGGGGCCGGATCAGGTGGCCAAAGCGCTTGAACGGGGACTGATTGAAATAGCACCGCTCGCCTATATGCGCGGACGTACCCTGGACGATTCTTTTATTATCCTGGATGAAGCCCAGAATACGACTCCCGAGCAGATGAAGATGTTCCTGACCCGGCTCGGCTTCGGCTCCAAAATGGTCATCACCGGTGACGTCACCCAGATCGACCTGCCGCGCGGCAAGAAATCAGGATTAATCGAAGCTAAGGCGATTTTATCCGGCATTGAGGAGCTCGGGTTTGTGTATTTTGCTGAACAGGATGTAGTAAGACATTCCCTGGTCCAGAAAATTATCGTAGCCTATGACCGCTCTGCCGAAAACCTCGACTAACAAAGGGGACTGTCCTCATGGCTTCAAAGCAACCATCGAAACTAAGCGGATTCGTATACAGCAATACCGGATGGAAGTATAGCGCGGCGACGCGCTATGCTCTTTTCCTGTTCCTGGGGCTGGTCTTCTACTTCAGCCTTTCTTCAGATCTGCTGCCGAAACGCTATGATATTAAAGTGAATACAACCAGCGCCAAGGAGATTTCGGCCCCGAAGCAGATTCTTGATAACAAGGCGAAGCTGAAGGCCCAGGAAGCTGCGGCGGAGGGTGTCCAGAACAAGTATGCCATTATACCGATCAGGGCGGATAGCCTTGTTACCCTGCTGCTGGACCGGATTGACAGCCTGAATCAGGATGATCTGATCTCGCAAAGCGAAAAAATCGGCATTTACAAGGATGTTATTCCGCAGCGGGCCAATGATTTTGTACAGAGCTTTATCAATTCCAGCCGCAGCGCCGGTACCTATTCCGATACGCTCCTGGAGGAGATCCAGACCGGCATTGCTGAACAGGCCTATACCATTCCTGAAGAGACCTATATCAAAATTCCGCGGCTGACCACCCAGGATATCATCGAAATGAAGCAGGTTGCCCGGGAAATTGTCATCAAGCTGATGAATGACCAGATTGTCGACGCCCAGACCGCCCGCGCCAAGGTAGCGGAGCAGGTCAGCGTCAGCTCACTCAGCCAGCGGACCGCCCGTGAAGTAACCCAGGAGCTGGTCCGGCTGGTCATTATGCCTAATAAATTTTTTGATGAGGAAGCCACCAAGGAAGCTAAGGTTGAAGCACGCGAAAATACACCTGATGTGTTCATTGAGCAGGGCGATGTGCTTGTAGCCAAAGGAGAAATGATCACACCTGAGCTGTATGCGCTCCTCGATGAGAACGGGCTGCTCAGCAATGAGGTTAACTACTGGCCGCAATTCGGCCTGCTGCTGCTGTCGGTCATGCTCTCTGCCGGACTGATGGTATTCATCCGCTATTCGGGAGGCACCGGCAGCTCAGGGTTCAAGTACAATAACTCCCAGCTTCTGATGCTGGTGCTGGTCTTTGTGATCACCATGATCACCATGAAGCTGGCAGCCTTCCTGCAGACCGATGTCCGCTACTATGTCGGCTTCCTGGCTCCGGTCGCCATCGGGGCGATGCTGATAGCTATGCTGCTGGACATGACACTGGCATATTTCTGCTCCATTCTGTTCAGCGTGCTCGCCAGCATTATTCTGAACGTGCAGCAGAATACGGTATTTGATTTTACCTTTGGCTTCTTTGCGCTGGTAGTATCGTATGTGGCGATTTTTGCCACGCATCGCGCCGGCCAGCGTTCCACGCTCCTAAAAGGCGGGATCATGGTCTCCCTATTCGGCACCGTCACTGTGTTTATGCTGAAGCTGCTCGGCGGCGGGGCCTGGAATGATACGCAGACCTTGTATTCGCTTGGCTTTGCTTTTGCCGGGGGACTGCTGACAGCAGTGCTTGTAATCGGGCTGATGCCGTTCTTTGAAGCTACCTTCGGTATCCTGTCGGCGCTGAAGCTGGTAGAGCTGTCTAACCCGAATCACCCTTTGCTGCGCAAGCTGCTTACAGAAACACCGGGAACCTATCATCACAGCGTCATGGTCGGAAACCTGTCGGAAGCGGCAGCGGAGGCAATTGGAGCAGACGGCCTGCTATGCCGGGTAGGCTCCTATTATCACGACATCGGGAAGACGAAGCGGCCGTTTTATTTTATTGAGAATCAGAACAATATGGAGAATCCGCATGATTCGATTGAGCCGGCGCTCAGCAAATCCATCATTGTGGCGCATGCCCGTGACGGGGTGGAGATGCAGAAGGAGTACAAGCTGCCCAAGCCGATCCGCGACATTGCCGAGCAGCATCACGGCACGACGTTCCTGCATTATTTTTACCATAAGGCGCTGAAGATAGCGGAGGAAAAGGGCGTTTCGCCTGATTTCACCGAAGAGGATTTCCGTTATCCCGGGCCGAAGGCGCAGTCTAAGGAGGCTGCGGTGGTCGGTATCGCCGACAGTGTGGAAGCAGCGGTCCGTTCACTACGTAAGCCAACCGTTGTTCAAGTAGAGACAATGATTGAAAAGATAATAAAAAGCAGGCTGGACGACCACCAGTTTGATGAATGTGACCTGACGATCAAGGAGCTGGACATTATTGCCCGGACGCTCAAAGAGACGGTCATGGGGATTTTTCACTCGCGGATCGAATATCCTGAAGAAGTGAAGAAACCGAAGAATGAGGAAGGGGCGGCTACAACATGAGTCTGGCCATCAATTGGAATAATGAGCAGGAAGAATACGAGATAACGGACGCTCTGATAGCGCTTCTGGACAGCATTCTGCAAAAAGCAGGTGAAGCCGAAGGAATGGATAAGGGAGAGGTCGACCTTACTTTTGTGGATAACGACCGCATTCATGAGCTGAACCGTGAATACCGGGGGATTGACCGCCCAACGGATGTGCTGTCGTTTGCAATGAATGAAGCCGGGGAGGACGAACCGGAGATTATATATGCGGTTGACGGGGATGAAGAATACGGGGAGATTCCAAACTCGCTGGGTGATATTATTATCTCGGTTACACGCGCTAAGGAGCAGGCAGAGGAATACGGCCACTCCCTGGAGCGGGAGCTTGGCTTCCTGTTCGTGCACGGCTTCCTGCACCTGCTGGGCTACGATCATCAGGATGCTGAATCAGAGGCCGAGATGATGTCCAAACAGGAGCAGGTACTGGTACAGGTGGGGTTGACCCGCTAATGGTCAAAAATACGGCGGTAGGCCACAAAAAATTCTGGCATTCATTCCGGTTTGCGGCGCATGGCATTGCCTCCGCGTTCAAATCAGAGCTGAATATGAAGGTGCATAGTGTACTGGCTGTAGCGGTGCTTGCCGCTGCAGCGTTTTTCAGGCTTCCTCCTTTAAGCTGGATACTGCTGCTGCTGGCAATAACGCTTGTACTGAGCACAGAGCTATTGAATACGGCAATAGAAGCGACGATTGATCTGGTGTCGCCGGATATTCATCCCCTGGCCAAGACCGCCAAAGATACCGCCGCAGGAGCTGTGCTGCTTACGGCGGTTTTTGCCGTTATTGTGGGAATCTACGTTTTTTATCATCCGGTGATGGACTGGATCACCGGGTTTATGTCATAATCAGTTTACAACTTAAGCTGAAGCTTGAGGCGGACCGGCGTTTTGTGCCCTCCGCCATCTTGTATTAGCCGAGATGCAGCATCCATGCATGTAAGGTGCCGGAATCTAATGGTGTGTAAACTGGCAGCCGCTCTGATTGCTCACAAACTATGTGGATGCTTTCGCACAGGCTGGGGCGAAGTGTAACGATGAAAAAGATGCTGAACAAACTAGGTGAACGCTTACGAAGACCGTTTTGGACGGGTTCACTCAGGTAGTATATGCTGAACATACTTGGGCACATGCTTACGAAGTGAGTTTGCCGAAGTAGAGCCATGAAGAAGCTGCTAAACAAACTAAGTGAATGCTTACGAAGAGAGTTTTGTACGAAGTCACTCAGGTAGCATATGCTGACAAAACTTTTAGGAGGGCCAATATGGAATCTGCTCTACTTCTTCAGGAAGCGATTAAGGCCAGAGCCAATGCCTATATACCGTATTCCCGTTTCGGCGTCGGTGCTGCCCTGCTGGATCAGGACGGCCATGTCCACCACGGCTGCAACATCGAAAATGCCGCCTATGGCCCGACGAACTGCGGCGAGCGGACCGCGCTGTTCCGTGCTGTCGCCGACGGCCATAAGCCGGGCAGCTTCCGGGCGATCGCCGTTGTTGCCGATACCGATGGACCTGTATCCCCTTGCGGCGTCTGCCGCCAGGTTATGGTCGAGCTGTGCAGCCCCGATATGAAGGTTATCCTCGGCAACCTGAAGGGCGACATGGTCGAGACGACCGTGCGGGATTTGCTGCCCGGCGCGTTTACAACCGCGGATCTGGAGCAGGGGCAGGCGCCGGAGTAGACTGGCCTTTTGTTCCCTGGCAGATTGCTGCCTGGCCGATTGTGCATGGCCGTTTGTTGCCAAGCCAATTGCTGCCTGATCAGTTGCTATCTGGACAGTTGCTATTTGGCCTGCTGGTGCTGGCCAGTTGTTCTCTGATCAGTTGCCACTTGGCCTGCTCGTGCCGGCCGAAGAGCTACGCTCAGGCTTAATTGCACTTTGTACACTTAAACCTGGCTATATTTGCCCGCAGCTGAGAATAACTGCAGTTTGTGCAACTATTTTGGTGTTTTTGTGCCCAAAACGTTCAAATTGCCAAAAATAACTGCACAAAATACAACTAAACCAGCAAAACAGCCGATTCAGGCTGAAATAATTGTACAAAATACAACTAAAGCCTCCGTCGTCGTGGACCCAGCGCTGATAACCTCTGGCCAACGAAAAAGAGCGTATAATGTGACTACGTTATTTAACTACTATCTCGTATCTCCGCCTCGCTGGGGAACCCCTGTAGGTAGGGATGAGTGGTCTGAAAGATTGGTTAGTTAACAAACTCCCGGGCGCCACCGTCCAGCGTGTTCCCGCAGGGAACGAAAGCGCTCATTGCACCACATGCCCGCTCCTGCACCGACAGTCACTTGCACGCCACTACAAGCGCGACAGTCCAGCGTGTTCCCGCAGGGAACGAAAGCGCTCTTAGCACCATATGCCTGCTCGAAGCGCCGCTTACCTTTGGTAGCGACCATTTCCGGGTGTCCAGAGGGCCGGGGCCCGTGGGGTCCCCCTTGGCTAAGGGGGATTTAGGGGGATCGAAAAAGTTTTTAAGCTTTTTAATTTTTGTTTTAACACGAAAGGGAAGATCATATGAAATTCAAATCAGGGTTTGTCGCCATTATCGGCAGACCAAATGTAGGCAAATCGACACTCATGAACCAGGTGATCGGCCAGAAAATCGCCATCATGTCGGACAAGCCGCAGACGACGCGCAACAAAATCCACGGGGTGTACACGGCGAACAACTCGCAGATCGTGTTCCTGGACACGCCGGGTATCCATAAAAGACAGTCCAAGCTGGGCGATTACATGAACCAGACGGCGCTCAGTACTCTGCATGAGGTGGAGGCTGTGCTGTTCCTGGTGGATGCGTCTGAAGGGATGGGCGGCGGTGACCGGTTTATCGCAGAGCAGCTGAAAGAGGTTAAGACCCCGGTAATCCTGGTCATGAACAAAATTGACAAAATCGAGCCGGAAGCACTGCTTCCGCTGATTACAGAGTATAACAAGCTGCATACGTTTGCTGAAATCGTTCCGATTTCCGCCAAGGTGGGCAGTAACGTGAATACCCTGCTGGAGCAGATTTCTAAGTATCTGCCGGAAGGGCCGCAGTATTATCCGGAGGACCAGGTAACGGACCATCCGGAGCAATTCGTCTGTGCCGAGCTGATCCGCGAGAAGATTCTGCACATGACCCGCGAAGAGGTGCCGCATTCCATAGCGGTAGGTATTGAAGATATGCGTGTTGAGCAGAACGGTGTGGTGCATATCAGCGCGATTATTTTTGTTGAGCGCGATTCGCAGAAGGGCATCATTATCGGCAAGCAGGGTGCGCTGCTGAAGGAAGTCGGCAGACGGGCCCGCACCGATATTCAGAACCTGCTGGGATCGAAGATTTTCTTGGAGCTATGGGTAAAAGTGAAAAAAGACTGGCGCAACCAGGACCGAGTTCTGCGCGATTTAGGCTTCCATAAAGACCTTTAATCCGGTGTGGCAGCGGGTATGGCAGGAATTGCAAGGATAAACCTCAGCACAGCGCACATCCTAGATCTGAAGAGACATCGTGTTTCCGAAGAAAGGATGAATACGAATGCGAGATTTTTCGTGGAAGTATTTTGCAATGACTGGAGATGTCGATGCTTATCTGCTGTACAGGCAAGCTAGAGAGCCGCTGGAAACGGGCGGACCGCTGTCTGCGGAGGAAGAGCAGGTTCTTGATGAAGAAGCGGAATAGGGACTGGTTGCTTGCCGGATGGTTGGGGGAAGAGGCATGCTACACAGGGTGGAAGGGATCGTCATCCGCAGTATGGATTACGGCGAAGGGAACGCCATCATTACGCTTTGCACCGAGAACGCGGGCAAGGTAGGCGTTCTTGTGCGCGGCGCCAAAAAGGTCAAAAGCCGTCATGCTGCGCTAATCCAGCTGTTTACAACCGGCGAATTTGTATTTTTCCGCAACAACGGGGGACTGGGTACCCTGAATGCAGGGGAGATTACACAGTCCCGCCACGGGCTGCGGACAGATCTGGTCAAAGCGGCTTATGCGTCATACGCCTGCGAGCTGCTTGACCGAGTATTGCATGATGAGGAGACCGGCAGCTTCTGGTTCCGCCAGCTGTCGGCATGTCTCAGTGCACTGGAGGAAGACAAGGAACCGGGCATCATTATTAATGTTTTTGAGATGAAAATACTGCAGGCCGCAGGGTATGGGCCGCAGCTGGACCAGTGCATCGCCTGCGGGCTGGATAAGCCCGCTGAAGAGCTGCGGATCAGTCCGCGGCTCGGCGGTGTGCTGTGCCGCAGCTGCAGGCACAATGATCCTCCGGCGATGGAGATTTCTCCGCGTGCGCTGAAGCTGCTGCGCGTATTCGCTGCCCTTGACCTGACACGCCTCGGCAATGTCGATGTAAAGGAAGCAACCCGCAGCGAGCTTAAGACGGTTATGCGTGCCTTCATGGACGCCCAGCTCGGGCTGAAGCTGAAGTCACAGGGCTTCCTTGACCAGCTGGATAAATACAATATTTGACGAATCCCGAAAATTCCGTTACTATGGGAACAGTTTCTTTTTAATTTTACAGCCGTGTAATACTCTGAGTGATCGGAGACGTGCAGTGATCGGGAAAGTAATGGACACAGTTGCCGCTTAAGCGAGCCGGGGAGAGTGGAAGCCCGGCAGCGCATGGTTCATGAACAGGGCACCCGGGAGTGCGGAAACGGCCGAAGGAAAAGTGGATTTCGTCTATTCGTGGCGTAATCAAGTAGGGTGGAACCGCGGGAGTATATGTCAAGCTCTCGTCCCTATGTCTGGATATCAGGCATGGGGGCGGGGGCTTTTTTGTATTGCAGGGGCTTGTTACATCGACAGGCTCTGCAGCATAGAAGAACGCCGCCTCCATCGCGGCACAGTAAGATGCTTCACGGCAGCGATGCCAATACACTTGTAAAGCGAAGGAGTCGGTAGTATGAATTTTCAGCAGATGATTTTGACGCTGCAGCAGTTCTGGGCAGAACAGAACTGTATTCTCGTCAACCCGTACGATACGGAAAAAGGGGCCGGAACGATGAACCCTATGACGTTTTTGCGCTCACTGGGGCCCGAGCCGTGGAAAGTGGCTTATGTAGAGCCTTCCCGCCGCCCGTCGGACGGCCGTTATGGCGAGAACCCGAACCGTCTGTATCAGCATCACCAGTTCCAGGTCATCATCAAGCCTTCGCCGGACAACATCCAGGAGCTGTACCTGGACAGTCTGAAGGCACTGGGCGTAGACCCGCTTTTGCATGACATCCGTTTTGTTGAAGATAACTGGGAGAATCCGTCGCTGGGCTGTGCGGGCCTCGGCTGGGAGGTTTGGCTGGACGGTATGGAGATCACACAGTTCACTTACTTCCAGCAGGTCGGCGGAATTGAGACCAGTCCTGTGGCAGTAGAAATTACCTATGGGATGGAGCGTCTGGCTTCCTACATTCAGGAGAAGGAAAATGTATTTGATCTGGAGTGGGTGGACGGCGTGACCTACGGTGACGTTTTCCATCAGCCTGAGGTTGAGCATTCCACATATACCTTTGAAGTATCCGATGTGCAGATGCTGTTTACCCTGTTTAACACCTATGAACAGGAAGCGCGCAGAGCCATGGAGAACCATCTGGTGTTCCCGGCCTACGATTATGTGCTGAAATGCTCGCATACCTTCAACCTTTTGGATGCGCGCGGAGCAATCAGTGTAACGGAACGGACCGGCTTTATTACAAGAGTGCGTAATCTGGCCCGTACGGTTGCCGCGACCTATATGGAGGAACGCGAGAAGCTGGGCTTCCCGCTGCTGAAGAAAGAAGGTGCTGAGCATGTCTAAAGATATTTTGTTCGAGATTGGACTTGAGGAAATTCCGGCCCGGTTTATCCGGGCGGCGATGGAGCAGCTGCAGGACAGAACAGCCAAATGGCTGGATGCTTCCCGCATTGAGCATAGCGGAGTGACGGCATATGCTACACCGCGCAGACTGGCTGTACTGGTAAAAGAAGCTGCTGAGAAGCAGTCTGATGTCAGTGAAGAGGTAAAGGGTCCTTCCCGCAAAATCGCACTTGATGCTAACGGTGACTGGAGCAAGGCGGCGCTTGGTTTTGCCCGCAGCCAGGGTGTAGATCCTGAACAGTTCACATTCAAGGAGCTGGCAGGCGTTGAATACATCTATGTGACCAAAAACAGCGACGGCGTGGAGACCTCCTCCCTGCTTGTCGAGGGATTGACCGGAATCGTGAATGCGATGACCTTCCCGAAAAATATGCGCTGGGGTGCTTATGACTTCAAGTTTGTCCGCCCGATCCGCTGGCTGGTAGCTTTGTTCGGCCAGGAGATTGTTAATCTGGAAATCACTGGCGTCAAAGCAGGCAATGTGAGCCGCGGCCACCGTTTCCTGGGTACGGATGCTGTGATTGCCCAGCCGGCAGATTATGTTGAAGCGCTGCGCGCGCAGCATGTGCTGGTGGACGTGAAGGAACGCGAGGCACTGATTCTGGAGCAGATCAACAAGCTGGCTGCAGAAAAAGAATGGACAATCGCCATTAAGGAAGACTTGCTGGAAGAGGTCCTGTTCCTGGTAGAGACACCGACTGTGCTGTTCGGTACCTTTGATCCTTCCTTCCTGGACATTCCGCAGGATGTGCTGATTACTTCGATGCGTGAGCACCAGCGTTATTTCCCTGTGCTGGACAGTGCCGGCAAGCTGCTGCCGTTCTTCGTAACTGTGCGCAATGGTAATGCGGAATCGCTTGATGTGATTGCCAAAGGGAACGAAAAGGTACTGCGCGCCCGCCTGTCGGATGCCAAGTTCTTCTATGAAGAAGACCAGAAGCTGCAGATCAGCGATGCCCTTGCCAAGCTCGAAAATATCGTTTATCAGGTAGAGCTGGGCAGCGTAGGCGACAAAGTGCGCAGAATCCGGGCCATTGCCGATTCCCTGGCCGCCAAGCTTGGACTGTCTGCAGCTGCAGCAGCTGAAGTAAGCCGCACTGCCGATATCTGCAAATTCGACCTGGTAACCCAGATGGTGGGTGAATTCCCTGAGCTCCAGGGCACGATGGGTGAGGATTACGCCCGCAAAGCCGGAGAAGCCGAGAATGTGGCAAAAGGAATCTTCGAGCACTACCAGCCGCGTTTTGCCGGAGACAGTGTGCCTTCGACTGAAGCAGGCCTTGTAGTCAGCCTAGCTGATAAAATCGACACGATTGTCGGCAGCTTTTCCATCGGAATCATCCCGACCGGTTCCCAGGACCCTTATGCGCTGCGCCGTCAGGCGGCAGGTATTGTGCAGATGCTTCTGGAGCACAAGCTGTCCATCAGCTTACAGGAAATTTTCACTGCAGCCGTGGAAGTACATGAAAATTTACGTTCAGAGAAACATTTTGCCCCTGAATTGCGTAATAACCTGTACGAGTTCTTCGGTCTGCGTGTAAAACGCCTGCTGGCTGATGACAATATCCGCTATGATGTTGTAGAAGCAGTAACGGCTGCAGGGTTTGACGATATCGTTGATGTGGTCGGCCGAAGCCGGGCGCTTACCGAGGCTGTAAGTACTCAGGATGATTTTAAAGTGACTGTAGATTCGCTGACCCGTGTCAGCAATCTGGCTGCTAAAGCCGGAGAAGGTGCTGTTATCGAGCCTTCCCTGCTGAAGGAGGAAGCCGAAGTTAAGCTGTATGAGACATGGCAGAGCATCCATGCGCCTTATCAGGAAGCGATTGCTGCCCGTAATGCCGCTGAAGCGCTGCGGATTCTGTCCGGCTTGAAGGATGCCGTTACCGGCTTCTTCGATTCCGTAATGGTTATGGCCGAGGACGAGCAGATCCGTACGAACCGTCTGGCGCTGTTGGCAGGCGTGGATGCAGATTCCAGAGTCTTTGCTGATTTTGGCAAGCTGGTCTGGTAATTGCTCTGGCGGGTATTGGAGCGCCTTGGCTTTAATAGGGCTTTGTTATAGGAAGCGATCACGTTTTTTTGGGCAGCCGGCCTAAAAATGTTGTGATTTTGTGTGAACTATGGTATAGATCGATGCTTTGGGGTATAAATATACGGAACGGTGCCAATGCGTAAGTTGACATCCGTTCCGTATTTATGCTTTATCGAAAGAAGGATTTCGGTTTGCGTAAAGCGTATATATATTACACAGGAATCTGGTGATGGCGATGGAAAAGCCCCGCGGAGCAAAAATTGTCGTCGACGGGGATGCTTGTCCGGTTAAAAAAGAGATTACGGCTTGTGCGCGTACCTTTGGTATCCCTGTTCTGATGGTGTCCTCTTATGATCATGTGCTTCAGGCGGATGAAGGGGTTACAGTCGTTCAGGTGGACCGCGGAGCAGACAGTGCCGATCTTTACATCGCTAATCATATTGCTGCCGGGGATATCGTCATTACCCAGGATTACGGGCTGGCTGCGCTGGCGCTTGGCAAACGGTGCAGAGTGCTGTCGAACCGCGGACAGGAATATGAGGATTCCAAGATGGATTTTATGCTGGAGGGCAGGCATGCCAGAGCTGTGGAACGCAGGCGCGGACACTATTCCAAAGGGCCTAAAGCGATCACAGCCGAGGAAAAAAATCTTTTTCAACATAAACTGACAAAACTTTTAACAATTTTGCAGGAGAATGTGCAGCAATAGCGAATTATATTTATTTGTTAAGAGATGAAGGTGGCTAAAAGTGGCAAGCGGACACGGTAATATTCCGGAAGAAGTTATCGAGAGCGTGCTGGCGCGGCATGATATTGTCGAAACTGTCGGCAAGGTTGTCCATCTGACCAAGCAGGGGAAGTATTTATGGGGCCTCTGCCCGTTCCACTCGGAGAAATCCCCTTCCTTCACAGTAACCCCCGATAGGGGAGTGTTCCATTGCTTTGGCTGCGGTATGGGTGGAAATGCCATCAAGTTCAGGATGGAAATCGAAGGACTATCCTTCCCCGAAGCAGTCAGAATAATGGCGGAAGAAAGTGATATTGCAATTCCTGAGGGCAGGGGCGGAACATTGTCTCCCCCGGATCCTGAGCGGGACCGGCTGATTTCAGCTTATGAATTGTCGGCGAAGTTTTATCATTTTCTGCTGAAGAACACGGAATACGGCACAGCCGCCATGAATTATTTGAGATCCCGGAACTTCAGCGACAAAATGATTGACCAGTTCCAGATCGGTTTTGCTCCGGACCGCTGGGATACGCTGCTGCAATTCCTTGAGAAACGCGGGTTTGATCTTGCCGAGATGGAGAAGGGCGGGCTGCTGTCTGCCAGAGGTGAAGGCAAAGGCTACATTGACCGCTTCCGCGGACGGATTATTTTTCCGATTGCGAACCGGATGGGCAAGGTGGTGGCTTTTGCCGGTAGAATCCTCGGAGACGGACAGCCGAAATATCTGAATTCCGCGGAGAGCAGAATATTTAACAAAAGCCGGATTTTGTACAATCTGCACCAGTCCAAAGCATCCATCCGCAAAACGCGGCAAATCGTCCTTTTTGAAGGATACGGCGATGTCATTTCGGCCTGGGAAGCAGGGGTGCATAACGGAGTAGCTACTATGGGTACGTCGCTGACGGAAAGCCATGTGGCACTGATGAAAAGTCTGGGGGACGAGATTGTTCTCTCCTATGACGGCGACAAGGCAGGACAAGCTGCAGCGCTGAAGGCAATCCCGATGCTGGAGGAAAGCGGGCTGCGGGTGAAGGTGGCCGTACTGCCGGGCGGAATGGACCCTGATGAATTTATCTCCCGTCACGGCGGGGAAAGCTTCATGGAGCGGATCATCGATTCAGCCGTCTCAGCCATAAAATTTAAGCTTATATATCTGAAAAAAAACCATATACTCCTAGAGGAAGACGGCAAAATCGCCTATGTCAAGGAGGCGCTGCAGATTATTGCCACCCTGCAATCCTCAACCGAGCGGGAAGTATATTTGCGGGAAATATCCTCCGAGCTGGAGCTGTCCTATGACAGCCTGAAGCAGGACTGCAACTTACTGCGGGCATCAATGCAAAAAAACATGCCCGAAGGGGATAATAACGACAACAGGTGGAATAATGGTAGGCATAAAAAAGGGCAAGTGCAGACACCGGCTTTGCTCCCCGCTTATCATGCTGCAGAACGGAGACTGCTGTCTTTAATGATACAGGACCCGGATGCTGCCGCCTATGTAGGCGAACGCCTCGGAGAAGATTTTAACATCGATGATCATGCGGCAATTGCCGCTTATCTATATGCCTACTACGCGCAAGGCAAACCGCCCGGCATCAGCCGGTTTCTATCATCGCTTCAGGATGACCGTCTGGAGAAAACCGCCACGGCGATATCCATGATGGACACCCCTCCGGACTGGAACACGCAGGTTCTGGATGACTGCATCCGTGAAGTGAAGAAATACCCTGTACAGCGCAAGATGGAGCAGAAGCGTGAAGAGATGATTCAAGCGGAGAAATCCGGCGACTTTTTGCGTGCGGCACAAATAGCAAGTGAGATTATAACCCTAGAGAGACAATGAGGAACTGACAGGATGTACCTAGGGAGGAGGGAGTCGAATTATGGCGAACGATCAGCATACTGAACTGGAAGCAGAATTTACTCTGGATCAGGTTAAGGACCAGCTTATTGAACAAGGTAAAAAAAGATCATCATTGAACTACAAAGATATCATGGAGAAACTGTCGCCGTTTGATCAGGACCCCGAGCAGATGGAGGAGTTCTACGAGCAGCTCAGCGATCACGGGATTGAAGTGGTTAATGATAACGAGGATGAAGGCTCTCCGCTGCGTCAGGGGGAGGACAATGAGAATAACGACAGCGATGATTTCAGCTTTGACGACGACTTGTCGCTTCCGCCGGGGATCAAGATCAATGACCCTGTTCGGATGTATCTGAAGGAAATCGGCCGTGTGCCCCTGCTCTCTGCAGATGATGAGGTTGAGCTGGCCATGCGCATCAAGAACGGTGATGAGGAAGCAAAACGCCGTCTGGCGGAAGCCAACCTGCGTCTCGTTGTAAGTATCGCCAAGCGTTATGTCGGACGCGGCATGCTGTTCCTGGATCTGATCCAGGAGGGCAATATGGGTCTGATCAAAGCGGTTGAGAAGTTCGACCACAACAAAGGCTTCAAATTCAGTACCTATGCTACCTGGTGGATCCGTCAGGCCATCACCCGTGCGATTGCCGACCAGGCGCGGACGATCCGTATTCCGGTGCATATGGTGGAGACAATCAACAAGCTGATCCGTGTATCCCGCCAGCTGCTGCAGGAACTGGGACGCGAGCCGTCGCCGGAGGAAATTGCGGCTGAGATGGAGCTGACTGTTGAGAAGGTCAGAGAAATCATGAAGATTGCCCAGGAGCCGGTGTCGCTGGAAACGCCGATCGGGGAAGAGGATGATTCACATCTGGGTGATTTCATCGAGGATCAGGAGGCGCTTGCCCCTGCAGATGCAGCTGCATATGAGCTGCTGAAGGAACAGCTGGAGGATGTGCTGGACACGCTCACCGAGCGTGAAGAGAACGTGCTGAGACTCCGCTTCGGTCTGGATGACGGACGGACAAGAACACTTGAGGAAGTGGGCAAGGTGTTTGGCGTAACCCGTGAGCGGATCCGCCAGATTGAAGCCAAGGCGCTGCGCAAGCTGCGTCACCCGAGCCGCAGCAAACGGCTCAAGGATTTCCTCGAATAGTTGTAATATAACCGGACCTTCTGCTGCACGGCGGCAGGAGGTCCTTTGCGCTTCAAGAACAGCCTAAGCACCAGGGGGAAATGGGGGATCAGGCGTTGAATCTGGAAAAACGTGAGACCATTATCAAAGAGATTCAATACTGGAGAAGAAGCAAGCTGCTGCCGGAGCAATACTGTGATTTTCTGACCAACCTCTATAATGACGAGGATAAAATCAAGGACAGTAACCCGGTGTCGCTGCAAAATCTGCAGCAGGGAAGCATCAAAATATGGTTGTTTGGTTTTGGAATAATTTCCTTGATTTTCATGATTAGTCTTTATTTTAGCGTTTTTCCCTGGCCTTTGCAACTTGCGACGGCACTCTGTGTCTTAGTCGTCTGTTACGGTTATTCGGCTATTTACCGGGACCGCAATCAGACAATCAGCCTGCTGCTGGCAGGCGCCGGAAGCGTGCTCACCATGGGCTTTGGCCTGTGGATGATTGCGCTGCATGATCTGGATCCTGATTTCTGGCGGCCTCTGCTGATTGCCGGCTGCGGGCTGCTCTGGAGTGTGCTCGGCTTCTCCCTGAGGATCGGGCTGCTGCACTATTGCGGTATCGCCTTTTGGGCACTGCTCTATGCCGGTTTCTCCGGACAGATGCGCCCGGATGCGTCCATGCTGGAGCTGGAGCTGCTCTGGCTGCCGCTCTGTGTACTGATGGTATGGTTAAGCTGGCTGCTCTATCACAAGGTAAGCGGCGTATCAGGCGTCTATCTGGGCGTCGGGGTTTCGTTATGGCTTATGCCGGAAGTTGATGCGCTGTGGCTGAGAGAGGGCTTTCCGGAATGGGTATCACTGTTACTGATAGTGAAGATTGCGGCGGGGCTGGCTCTGCTGTTTATTTTCCGAAAAAAATGGATAACGTGGGTGGCATCATGAACAAAGTTAAATTATCAGACCGGCTGCAGCTTTTGCTGGAACAGGTGCCGGAAGGAAGCAGACTTGCCGACATCGGCTCAGATCACGCGCTGCTTCCTGCAGCTGCTGTAGAAAGCGGCAAAGCCGTCTCGGCAATTGCCGGTGAAGTCAATCCGGGTCCGTACGAAGCGGCCCGCAGGGGCGTTGCAGAGGCCGGATTAGGAGCAAAAATAGCTGTACGGCGCGGTGACGGCCTGGAAGTGCTGGAACCGGGGGAAGCTGACTGTATCACAATCGCCGGTATGGGCGGATCACTGATTGCGGCTATTCTGGAACGCGGACGGGTGCTCGGCAAGCTGGAGGGGGTCAAAACCCTGGCTCTGCAGCCGAACGTAGGCGAAGACATTCTGCGCCGCTGGCTGTTGAATAACGGCTGGGTGGTCACAACCGAGCATATCCTCGAGGAGGATGGCAAAACGTATGAAGTGCTGACTGCGCTGCCTGAAGGCCAGGCCTTCGGACTGACGAATGAGCAGCTGTATCTGGAGCGGGTGCTGCCGGGTGGTGTTGTCCTGAGTCCTGATCTGCTGGTGCAGATGGGGCCTTGGCTGCTGGAGAAGCCAAATGCGGTGTTCTTCGCCAAGTGGCAGGGTGAAATTGCCAAGCTGGAGGGAATATTGGCATCCCTGTCCCGTTCTGAGCTGGAATCGGCAGAAGAAAAGCGGACTGCAATCCGTGCGCAGATCAAGAAAATTTCGGAGGTGCTGGAATGTTTGCCAAAGGACAGACTGTAATCAGCTACATGGAGCAGCTTGCCCCGAAGCATCTGGCCGAGGAATGGGATAATGTGGGCCTGCAGCTTGGCAGCCTGCAAAAGGAAATTACCGGCGTGCTGGTTGCCCTTGATGTGAACGATGAGGTTGTGGACGAAGCTATTGCCAAGGGCTGCAACCTGATCATTGCGCACCATGCGATTATTTTCCGGCCGATCAAAGGAATCCAGACTGACACTCCTATGGGTAAACTCTACGAAAAGCTGATCAAAAACGATATCGCCGTCTATATCAGCCATACCAATCTCGACGTGGCTGAAGGCGGAATGAATGACTGGATGGCCGAAGCACTGGGGATTGAAGATGGGGCGCCAATCAAGGATATTCATACGGATCAGCTGTCCAAGCTGGTAGTGTTCGTTCCAAAGGACCACCATCAGAAGGTGCTGGATGCGATTCTTAACGCAGGCGCCGGCTGGATCGGCAATTATAGCCACTGCAGCTTCAACATTGAAGGCTACGGGACGTTTGTGCCGCGTGAGGGCTCTGATCCCTTTATTGGAGAGGCCGGGAAAATGGAACGCGCCGAAGAAATCCGCATCGAAACCATCGTGCCTTTGTCTGTGCGTAATAAGGTAGTCCAGGCGATGCTGAAGGCTCATCCTTATGAAGAGGTTGCTTATGATCTTTATTCCATGGATCTTAAAGGCCGCAGCTTCGGGCTTGGCCGGGTAGGCAGGCTCAAGGAGCCGGTAACACTCGGGGAGTTCATCGAAACGGTCAAAAAAGGTCTGGATGTGGAGCATGTCCGTGTTGTCGGCGACTTGAACCGCAGGATCCGTAAGGCTGCTGTAATGGGCGGCTCGGGGGCCAAATATTATAACAGCGCTATTTTTAAAGGGGCTGATGTGCTGGTAACGGGTGATATTGATTACCATACCGCACAGGACGCCTACCTGGCGGGGATTACGCTGATTGATCCGGGCCATAATGCCGAGAAGATTATGAAGGTCAAGGTAGCAGAGTGGATGAGCGGCAAGCTGACTGAGCATAAGTACGATACAACAGTCTACGCTTCTGAAATCGGCACAGAGCCGTTCAGATTCCTCTAGAATCCCTTTATTTGTACTTGTGCAGGCTGGTGCAAGTCTGTATAATATACAATGTTGTTCGGGAAGTTTGACAGACAATCGCCGGCGGCTTGTCCGCGGGAGGAAAGTCCGGGCTCCACAAGGCAGGGTGCTGGATAACGTCCAGTCGGCGCGAGCCGAAGGATAGTGCCACAGAAATGGACCGCCGATGGCCGCTTTATAGCGGCACAGGCAAGGATGGAACCGAGGTGTAAGAGACCCCGAGGAACGCTGGTGACTTCGTTCCTGGTAAACCCCATCTGGAGCAAGACCTAATGAGACACAGCGCTTCCTTTACCGGAAGGGCAGCCTTCGCCTGAGGCGTGTCTAGGTTGGTCGCTGGAGCTGTGCAGTAATGTACGGCCTAGATAGATGATTGTCGCTTATGGTGGGAGGGTTGTTCCCGTATGAACCACAACGAGCACAGAACCCGGCTTACGGCAAACTTTCCTAACTGACAACCTATTGTGACTGATATGGCTACTTATGAAGCTTATATACGACAAGCTAGCGGCTCTCCTTGCGGAGGGCCGCTTTTTTTGGTGTTCCGGGAATTGTGGACATTGGACATACTTGGGAATAAGGGTGTACTGAAATGAATCACTGTTCGGTGAAATAAGCGGGGTGGTGTGGAGAGAAATGGAGTGGAGTGAGAACGGATAGGGATAGGCGTTTATATAGATTGAACTTAAGAATTTAAGTTAAGGGAAAAGTGGCGGAGGGGAATTTTGGAAGTGGAGGAGCGGTAGCGACCGCCTGAAAGCTTTTCGCAGAAAAGCTCGCATCGGAAGCATAAGCTGTCTGCGGATTTCAACCGTTAAAAACGGTATAAATCAAGAAATCTGCAGAAGGGCAGCGGCTGGAAGTCCAAACATTCTCTGGAGTCACATGCAATCCCAAAACAGCAATTTTATTAGTTCAATCTAAATAGAAGGTTAGAAGGGAATATTGTGAAAAAGAATTGTGGGGAGTATATGAAGGGTAGTTTAGCCTGAAATAGATGGCGCGTTTTTCCAACTGATGATCCTGGCGTCATGCTATGAGCTGAAGAAGGAATTAAAAGGTAACTAAGTGTAGGAACAATTTAACTTATGCTGCACGACGGTGGCTCAGATGGGCAGGTTGAAGGGCAAAAATGCCCTTGATTTGCCCCAGCGCGGCTAAACAGGAGGAATGAAGGGCAAAAGTGCCTTTGATTTGACCCTGCGCGGTCAAACGGACGGAATGAAGGGCAAAAGTGCCCTTGAATTGTCCCAGCGCCGCTAAATGGGCGGAATGAAGGGCAAAAGTGCCTTTGATTTGCCCCTGCGCGGTCAAACGGACGGAATGAAGGGCAAAAGTGCCTTTGATTTGACCCTGCGCGGTCAAACGGACGGAATGAAGGGCAAAAATGCCTTTGAATTGTCGTTGCGCGGCTAATTGGGCGGAATGAAGGGCAAAAATGCCTTTGATTTGCCCCTGCGCGGCAAAATGGGCGGAATGAAGGAGCAGCCCAACAGTAGCACTGCAGGGATTTGCTAGCCTCCGGTCTGCCTCGCATACACGGAGGCAGCAACTCCCTGCCTGCTATACGAGTGTGTCCGCTGCCCTAGCTAGCGTACGCTCATAGTTCTCCAGCGCAGCCTCCAGCCGCCGCACAGCGGCCGGCAGCAGCTCAGGCGGCGTATGGGTAAAGTTGAGCCGCATTGCATTTTTCAGCGGATTAGCTGCATAGAACACCTCGCCCGGAACGAAGGCTACGCCCTGCTCCACTGCATACGGCAGCAGCCTGGATGTATTTATGCCCGAAGGCAGCTCCAGCCACAGGAACATCCCGCCGCGCGGCTCACGGAAGCTGGCAGCCTTCCAGCGCGCTGTGCTGAGCTCACCAGCCAGCAGCTTCATCCGGGAATGGTATTCCCGGGAGATGATGCGGATATGA
Source organism: Paenibacillus sp. FSL R7-0273 (assembly GCF_000758625.1). Lineage (NCBI taxonomy): Bacteria > Bacillati > Bacillota > Bacilli > Caryophanales > Paenibacillaceae > Paenibacillus > Paenibacillus sp. FSL R7-0273. The sequence continues at coordinate 5,517,805 of NZ_CP009283.1, read as the reverse complement.
GCCTCAATGTCAAAGTGCTGCAGCAGCTCATACAGGGCCCGCTGGTCGATGGCGCTGGAGTGCAGGTCGGCAGCCTGCTTGGCCTTGGCGATGACTCCGATCAGCTCGGAGGGGCCGGTGATCCAGCCTGTGCGCAGGGCCGGTGCGACGATTTTGGAAAAGGTTCCGGTGTATACCACGCAAGGCTCTTCACCGGAGCTTCTGTCAATCGCTGCCATAGCAGGAGGATAAGCGCCTGGCGCCTCATCGAATGCGATCTCCCCATAAGGATTATCCTCCAGAATCAGCACATTGTACCGGCGGCATAATTCAACAGTCCGCTCACGGCGCTCTCTGCTCCAGCTGCTCCCGGACGGATTGTTGAAGGTGGGGACGGCATAGAGCACCTTGGGGCGGTGCAGCTTCAGCTGCTCCTCCAGATGCTCCGGCAGCATGCCTTCTTCATCATTGTCTACGGTAACGATATCGGCCCGGTAAGAATTCAGCACCTGCAGAGCTGCAAGATAAGTCGGTGCTTCAACCAGCACCTTATCCCCCGGATTAAGCAGCACCTTGCAGAACAGGTCGATCGCCTGCTGCGATCCGGTGGTAAGCAGCATGTCGCCGGCCTGAACAGAAATGCCTTGACGCCCAAGTCTTGCGGCAACAGCCTCGCGAAGCGGAGCATAGCCTTCGGTAAGCCCGTACTGCAGCGATGAAGCGCTGCCCGCAAGTGCCCGGTCATAAGCATCACGAACTGCTTCCAGCGGGAAAAGCTCCTCTGCAGGCAGCCCGCCGGCCAGCGAGATAATATCCTTACCTTGTGTAACCTTGAGTATATCGCGAACGGCTGATGAACCGAGATGGTTCGTCATTTCGGCATAATGGATCTTCATAGAAAAATCTCCCCGCGGTTGAATTTTGTTGTATCATAACGGCATAGCGGTATAACAGTAAAGTGGTAAATATAACAGTTGGGAGGAAGGACCGGTGCACATCGATTTAAAACGCGGCAGCAGCAAAACCCTGCCGCAGCAGATCAGTGAGACGCTGGCTCAGCGCATCACCTCAGGCCTGCTGCAGCCGGGGGCACGGCTCCCCTCAGTACGCGGCCTGGCAGCCTCCCTCAGGGTCAGCCAGGTTACGGTTAGCAAAGCCTATGACGATCTTGAAAGCCATGGCCATATTATATGCAGTCAGGGACAAGGCTGCTTTGTAGCGCGGAGGCCGCATATCCAGCAGGATGCCGGTACAGGCTGGCAGGACGGCTATGATGATTTTTTACCGCGGGCCCAGCTATGGCGTAATTTTGACTTCTCGGGGGTACGCTATCCGTTTCACCTCGCGGCCATTCACGCGGAGCTGCTTCCGCTGGATTTTATCGGGGCGGCGATGTCCAGGCTCGTGACAGGTAAGCCTGAGTTAATGGCTTCGTACGGTAACTTTCAAGGGGATGCCGAGCTGCGTGAGGTCATGCGCCGGCATCTGCACAGCCGTGGGGTGGAGGTGCACTCCTCCGATATCATGATCACCAGCGGCTCCCAGCAGGGAATTGATCTGGTGGCCCGGACCTTCGTCGGCCCGGGGGATACGGTATATCTGGAGGCTCCCAGCTACACAGGGGCAATCGATGTGTTTGCCGGGCGCGGTGCAGAGATGATATTTGTGCCGATGGACAGCGAAGGGATGAGAGTGGATGTGCTGACAAGACTCTGTGACAAGCGTCCGCCGAAGCTGATTTATACGAACCCGACCTTCCAGAACCCGAGCGGTGTAACTATGGGCATAACAAGAAGACAGCGGCTGCTGGAGCTGGCCAGAAGCTACCGCTGTCTCATTGTTGAGGATGATCCGTTCAGTGATCTCTATTTCCGTAAGCCGCCTCCGCTGCCAATCAAATCAATGGACGGGGATGGGCATGTAGTCTATATGAAAAGCTTCAGCAAAGTTATAGCGCCAGGCTGCCGGATCGCCTGTGTAGCCGCCGGCGGGAATATCCTCTCCAGGCTGATCGCCGCCAAATCGGCGAGCGACCTGGGCAGTCCGCTGCTGAACCAGCGGGCAGTCCTGCCTTTTATTGCCGGCAGGTATGATACATATGCAGGTCAGCTGCGGACTGCGCTGCGCGGACGGATGGAGTCTGCGGTCAGGGTGCTGAAGCGCTATGCCCCGCCGGGGGTCACCTGGAATGTGCCTGAAGGCGGCCTGAACCTGTGGCTGCAGCTGCCTTCAGCTGATGGAATCGGCAAGCTGCGTGAACAGGCGGAGCTGGCGGGTGTTTCTTTTCTGCCGGGTGATGTCTGTTACTCTGGCGAGGTCTCCTCCCGGCATATCCGGCTCTGCTATTCGCAGATGCCTGAAGGGGATATGGAGCAGGGGCTGAGGCTGTTTCTGCAGCTGCTGACAGAGCATCTGGGCGCTGAACGGCATAAATAAGCTGCAGAAACTGTCTGCCCGACCGGGAATTATTTATTGCGCTGTACCTGTGTGCTGCTGCATATTCTTCAGCTGACGGCCGACATGCTGCGGAAAAAGCTGTAGCGGCACATCGTTTCCGCTTGCGGCCCGCAGTGTTTTGTAAATATCAACCTGGCCCCAGCCGTAATATTTGTCATGACCAGCCTCTCCAAGATCAACAGCATTTGCGGTCATCAGCTCCATGACCTCCTTGTTGCTTAATGCAGGATTGAGCGAACGGACGAGACCGGCCAGCGCTGCTACATGCGGACTGGCCATGGATGTGCCCGAGAGTGCGGCATACTGGTTGTCCGGGTAGGTGCTGGCAATGCTCTCGCCGGGAGCGGCAACATCAATGTAATCACCGTAATTAGAGAAGGAGGCTCTCTCCCCGGACGAATTGGTTGCAGCTACAGCCAGCACCTCCTCGTAGGCAGCAGGGTAGCCCGGGCGCTCCGTATTGTCGTTCCCCGCAGCGGAGACGATCACGGCATCACGGTCATAAGCGTACTTAATAGCATCATGCAAAAACTGCGAATCGGCATAGTTGCCCAGGCTCAGGTTGATGACCTTGGCACCGTTGTCGGCAGCCCAGATAATGCCCTCGGCAACGGAATAGGTGGTGCCCGCCCCGGAGTTGTCGAGCGCTTTTACCGGAAGAATCTTGTTGTACCAGCTTATTCCGGCTACACCCTCCTCGTTGTTGATTACAGCCCCGATAATGCCTGCCACATGCGTTCCGTGTCCCACATCATCGTCAGGTGTAGATCCGCTTGAAATAGCATTATAGCCGGTCAGCAGCTGGCCCTGCAGATCAGGATGGCCGGCCTGGACACCGGTGTCCACTACAGCGACTACAACCTCCTTGCTGCCTTTTGACAAATTCCAGCCCTGCTCGGTTTCAATAGCCGGCAGATTCCACTGATAGGTGGAGAACAGCAGATCATTTGGTGTGACGACTCCGCTTCCGGTATTTTCGTACGGGGTCTCATTGGTTAAATACATATAGTGGGGCTCTGTATACTCCGGACTCCATTTATTTGTAAAGTAGGTCTTAAGCTGGGAGTAATTCATTTTGTCCGAGCGGAAAATATACGCGTACCCCAGCTTGCGCGGCTGCTTGCAGCGGATATCTGCCGCTATCGTCTGAAGCTGGCCGGGGGTAGGATGGCCGTTTTTAAAGCGGACGACAATTTCATTTTCGTAAAAATGACTGGCATTTTCGTTGTCATGGCCTGTCTTAACCGTGATATCCTTCAGGTTATCGGCATGGACCGATTCAACCCGGTATTTGCCCTCCTTCGGATAAGGGATCAGGCGCAGGTTCTTAAGCTGATGATCGGCTACCCGGTCCAGAATGTTCTGGCTGATCAAAGCAATGACGCCGATATTGCCCTCCTGGTCACGCTGGGCCGTGAAATAATATTTTTTGTCACCGATAATAAAGGAAGGCGATTCATACGACTGGTGGCCCTTGAGCGCGGCTTTTGCCGTATTCAGGTATTTCACCAGCTGCTTGTTCTCCTGGTCGGTGCCTTCCGGCAGTGCGGATTTGAAGGTGCTTGTCTTGTGGCTCCGGTAATCAATCCACATCAGCATGGTGATATGCCCGTGTCCCTGCTGCAGGCGCTTGGCATATGCTGAAATATCCTTAGGTAGCGCACCATGGGTTTCTGCAAGCATTGTACGCAGGTGTTTACTGACATCGGTCCGGTTCAAGCGGTCGGTTGCGCTGACATCCTGCACGAGAGACGTCTTTTTAATTGTTTTTTCCTGCGGAGGATTGGGAACAGCTGGAAGGGCAGCCTGCTTGAGCTTCGTTTCTTCAGTAGGGCGAAGCAGAAAAGTAAGCAGAATTACAGTGAACGCAGCGGTCAGCAGACCGGCGGCAGTCATATTTTTTCGGGACATATTTACCGCTCCTTCAAGGTATCGTATAGCTGTAGGTTTAGAAGAGAGCGCCGCTTTTATGCATCACAGAAAAGGATGACGTATCCTGTGGATGTGTGATAATATCAAACTGAAATAACTACTTGTACAGCCACTTGATATTGCAACAAAATCGTCCGCTAAGGAGCGGTCAGGTCATCCTGGAAAGTGCATCGATAGGGATTTTGTTATAATATCAAACTGAAATAACTGCTTGTCCAAGTATCAATTCAATGAAGATTTTGTTATACTGTTACTTAAGAAATAAACCGCTTGCACTGTCTTTTCGAGGCCGGGATGAGATGAACTGTTCCTGGTAATACCCGTCTTTACCCAACAATAAGAGCAAGGACTAATAAGGGGGAGCAACCGCCATGTCAGCAGCTAATGTGCAGAAACTATGTGAAACGACGAGAGAGAAATTGAAATCCGTAATCGGAAAAATGGAACTATTCCTGAACAATCATGCGCTGCCTCAGCTGGTAACGGAAGAGGATGAGGAAACAGTAGCATTTTATCAAGGCTTTCTGTCCGATCTCCGCCATCTGCTGGTTTTCTCCGAAATGTCTTACGAGAAGCTCGGGGTGGCATTGCGCCGTGCAACCTTTGATCAGGATTTTGCGCAAAAAGCGCTTTATAACGTATATCACTACGGGGTGAACAACTTCTTCTACCCTAAAAATGAAAGCTATTCCGAAGACGGGCGTTACGCCTACACAGGCCAGGATGCCATCCGCTTCCGCAAAAAGCCTGTCCGTCCGGCACGCGACATTATTATGGAGATCACCAAGGTGTACGAAGAGCTGCGGGATGATCTTAACTACTACGAGAACGACTATCTGACCGAAAAGCGCATGCAGAACCAGGTTTAGCCTGAAGTGGATTCTGCTGCAGCACAGGTACAGCTTGTAAGAGACCGGGTTTGCCATGAACTATGGCAGATCCGGTCTTTTTTGTCGTGTCAACAGAAGGGATCTGAGCGTAATCTAAACGGCATGCGCTTTTACCAAATTGTGCATTACCTGCTGCACCAGCAGGTGGCAGCTCCTCAGCCGCATATGGAGCAGGACGCGCGGACATAATGATGCTGAGGTGATGATAAAATGTCAAACGCCAAACCGCTTGTAAGATGCAGCGTCAGCAATTGTCATTATTGGGGTTCACAAAATGTATGCCAGGCCGAGGAAATCGTCATTGAGATCGACAAGCATGCAGGCAGCAGCTTCAAGGAGGAGTTTGCCGAGGAGATGACCTTTCAGAATCATCAGGACCACGCCGGCACTTCATCCGCAACCTGCTGTCTGACCTTTAAGCCGGGCGAATAGGAGGACATCCGATGGACTCGAACAAAGAAGGAAGCAAGCAGGAGCGGACAGAGCGCAGAAAAGTGATCCTTCGTCCGCGCAGCAGGGTCGATTATCCCCGGAGGGATCCTTCCCATCAGGAGGAATATGCTGCTGAAGTAAGCCCGCCGCTTGTGCGTCCGCAGCGAACGGCTGACAGCAGCACAGAGGTCCGGGAAACGGCTGGCGAGCATAGTGACAGTAAGCAAATGGGCTATGTTGCCCTCGGTTTTGGAATTGTCTCGCTGTTCGTATGGTCCATTATAGCCGGCCCGATCGCTGCGGTGCTTGGTTATTATGCTTACTCCCGCGGGCAGAAGACGACGGGGGCCTGGGCAATGGGGCTGGGAATTGTATCTGCTCTCAGCTATTTTGTAATGATTCCTTTTGCCCGATAGCAGTTTGAATACACAAAAGCAATCATCGAAACAGGCTTTTAGACCTATCTATGAGGGTCGGAAGTCTGTTTTTTCATGTCAGCATATAGCATTTACTGTAGATGAATTGTAAAATAAAGGCGTATCTTAAATTTAAAATAGAAGCCTCTATATACCAGGAGATTCATATACAGATTGAACGGAAAGAAGGTTATACAGCATGAGTATTGATTCAGCGGCAGCAAGCGGGCTTGGACAGCTGAAATGGGTGAATCTGCGCAGCAGCTCGGCAATCAGCAAAGAGGACAGCAAAAGCACAGCAGAACCCTCCGGCGCAAACAAAGCCGAATTCGCTGCAGTTCTCCGCCAGGCTGCCCTGCAGTCTGTGGACGGAAGCCGGACTCCGGAAGCCGGAGGAACAGCGCTTAGCAGTCTGATCTGGCAGCAGCTTGGAGCGACAGGTATCGCCTACAGCGGCATTTCCTCCGGAACAGCAGAGACTGTGCCAACGGATTATGAGGGGCTGATTCAGAACGCAAGCGTGAAATATGGCGTGCCGGCTGATCTGATCAAGGCGGTAATTGATACGGAGTCCTCTTTTAATCCGAATGTCGTATCATCAGCGGGAGCCAAAGGGCTGATGCAGCTGATGGATGGAACCGCGAACGGGCTTGGTGTCTCCGACCCCTTTGATCCAGCCCAGAATATAGACGGAGGCGTGCGTTACTTATCCTACCAGCTGAAGCGTTATGACGGTGAAGAGAAGATGGCGCTGGCCGCATATAATGCCGGACCGGGAAGAGTAAGCAAGCTTGGCGTAAGCAGTGATGAGGAGCTGATGCAGAAGCTGAGCCTGCTCCCCGAAGAAACTCAGGCCTACATTACCAAAATTGAACGCGCCCGGGCAGAATACGCGCTATAATGATAGGATCAGACGATGTTGCCGGACCAGCTGCCGGACCAGCCGTCTGGTCCTTTTTTTGCATACAGGCTTTATAAGAAATGTGCAATAAGGTATTCTATAGGTCTCTATATACCGTTTGAACTTGATTAACCGACCATACAAAGGAGAACTTAAATATATGCTGTATTGGGATTATGCCGCTGCCAGCCCTCCGTATGAGGAGGTAGTGCAGACGATGGAGCAGATCATGAGGCTGCATTACGCCAACCCATCCTCCCTGCACCGGGCCGGGACGGAAGCTGCTAGATTGCTGACACGTGCAAGAGAGGTCTGCGCTGCTGCTCTGGAGGTGACGCCGCAGGAGATTCTGTTCACTTCGGGAGCAACAGAAAGCAACAATCTGGCGGTAAAAGGGGCGGCTCTGCAGTATCAGGGCAGGGGACGCCACATGGTTACAACTCAGATTGAGCATCCTTCTGTGTATGAAAGCTTCCTGCAGCTGCAGGCACTGGGCTGGGAGGTTACTTTTGTTGCTCCTGACAGTAACGGTGTGGTAGATCCGGGCAGGATTGCTGCAGCAGTCCGGCGGGATACCGTTCTGGTCAGCGTGATGCATGTCAACAATGAGACGGGCGCTGTACAGCCGCTTGCAGAAACCGGACGGCTGATCAAGGCAGCCAACCGCCGCACGCTGTTCCATGTCGATGGCGTACAGGGCTTTGGCAAGCTTGCAACTGAGCTGAAGGAATGGCAGGCCGACCTGTACAGCCTGTCTGCACATAAGCTCCGCGGTCCGCGCGGAGTGGGTATTCTGTATGTCAAAGAAGGTATTTCGCTGTTTCCGCTGCTTACCGGCGGTTCGCAGGAGCAGGGTGCCCGGGCCGGAACGGAGAATGTGGCTGCGATTGTCGCTTCAGCCAAGGCTATACGTATGAGTGCAGAGAACAGGGATATGTATAATAAGCAGATTACACCGCTGCGTGACAGGCTGCTGGAGTTTTTGGCCGGAGTTCCGGAGTTTATAGTGAACAGCAGCAGGGACGGGGCGCCGCATATTGTGCATTTTTCTTATCCTGCGGTAAATGGTGAGGTGCTGGCCCGCAAGCTGGAGGAGCTGGGAATGACCGTTTCAACCCGGTCTGCCTGCTCCTCGCGGCTGGCCGAGCCGAGCCGGATTCTGCTGGCTATGGGCAGAGATACCGCTGCCGCACTTGGCGGAATACGGATCAGCCTGGGTGACGCCCATGCGGCAGGGGATATTGCAGCCCTGGAGCAGGCGCTGCTGGCCGCAGTGCAAGCATTGAAGTTAGTGGAGAGAGGCAGGAATAAAGAATGAGAGACAATAGGACTGAAGCCGCGGCAGGCCGCGGAAGCAGTATTGATTACGCAGATATGCTGCTGCTGCGGTTCGGGGAATTTACGCTGAAGGGCAAGAACCGCAACCGGTTCGAAAAAACCGTGCTCCGTCATGTCAGCGAGCTGGTGAAGCCTTATCCGGAGGCTGTGCTGAGCAAGGAATTCGGGCGGATCTACGTCACACTGAACGGAGAGCCTGCCCGCGAGCTGGCAAAGGCGCTGAAAAATGTGTTCGGCATCGCTTCCATCAGTCCGGTTAAGGTAGCCCGCTCGGAGTTTGATGATATTCTGGCTGCCAGCCGCAAATTCCTTGAGATTCTTGCCCCGCCGCAGGGGACAACCTTCAAGGTGAGCGCGCGCCGTGTGTGGAAAGACTTTCCGCACGGCTCCATAGAGATGAATAAACTGATCTCAACACCGCTGCTGCAGGGTTACCCGGGGCTGCTGGTTGATGTGAGATCGCCGGAGCTTGAGCTGAAGCTGGAGATCCGTGAGGGGTCTACGTATATTTTCTGCGACCAGATTGACGGTGTAGGCGGATTTCCGCTGGGCACGAACGGGAAGGCGATGCTGCTCCTGTCCGGCGGCATCGACAGTCCCGTAGCGGCCTGGTCATCGATGCGCCGGGGGCTTGAGGTCGAGTGTGTCCATTTCTACAGCTATCCTTACACAAGCGAGCTGGCCCGTCAGAAGGTGGTGGATCTGGCCCGGATTCTGTCCAGGTACGCAGGCGTCATCAAGCTGCATCTGGTGCCGTTCACAGAGGTGCAGACCTCTTTTACCGGAATCGGGCAGGACAACCTGATCATTACGCTGATGCGGCGGGCGATGCTGAGAATTACCACCCGGCTGGCTGAGCGCGAAGGCGCGCTTGCAGTCGTTACCGGAGACAGTCTGGGGCAGGTGGCCAGCCAGACCCTGTCCAGCATGAATGTTATCGGCAGGGCCACGGCGCTTCCGCTGCTCCGGCCGCTGATTATGATGGACAAGAGCGAGATTGTGGAGCTGTCACAGAGAATTGGAACATACGACCTGTCCATATTGCCCTATGAGGATTGCTGCACCCTGTTTGTCCCTAAATCGCCTACAACCAATCCGAACCTGCGGATTATTGAAAAAATTGAAGCGACGCTGCCCGGATACGCTGCCCGGCTGGATGAAGCAGTGGCAGGAACCGAGACGGTTACCATTACACCGTATGGCGATGAGAAGCCGGATGACCTTGTGCCCGCCCAGTCCGGGCTGCAGGAGGAATGGTTCTAGGCCGGCCCCAGCTGTATATGCGAAATAATTGGACAGGAAGCATAGCTTGCCCCCTGTGGACATACATGTAATACATGTAGCCCGGGGAGGTAATAAGCTTATGGATTCCATCGTTTTACTTGGGGAAATATTGATGATTAATCTTGTGCTGAGCGGGGATAATGCGATGGTGATCGCGATGGCCAGCAAAAATCTGCCGGAAAAGCACAGGAAGCTGGCGGTCTGGTGGGGGGCGGCAGGAGCAGTAGCTCTGCGCTGCGTGCTGACCTTTGCCGCAGTGCTGCTGCTTAAAATTCCTTATATCCAGGCAGGCGGAGGAATTCTGCTGCTGTGGATTGCCTTCAAGCTGCTGCTGGAGGAAGAGGATGAGGTTACGGTCCGCGATGAGGGCTCAAGCGTATGGAAATCGATCCGGACCATTCTGCTGGCCGACTTTATTATGAGCCTTGATAATGTTCTGGCTATTGCCGGGGTAGCAAAGGGGGATCTCGCCCTGATTGTTATCGGGATCATGCTCAGTATTCCGATTGTCGTGTGGGGAAGCGGCATTATTGTCGGCTGGCTGCACCGTTTTCCGGTTCTGGTCTATATCGGTGCGTTCATTCTTGCCCATACAGCCGGGGATATGCTGCTGCAGGATGCCAAGTTCGGGCTGGTGGTCTCGTTCTTCCTGCCGTCCTATCATACGCTTCTTCCGCTCGCGCTGGGTATAATAGTTGTACTGACAGGCGCATTCAGGAAAAGGCTGGTATCGGCCTGACCGGAAGCGGCAATAATGAAGGCTGTGCCCAAAGCGGGATAAGCTGGGTGCAGCCTTTTTGCTGTGCCGGGGAAGGTGCGGTATTTACCGCCGGGAAAAAGCTGCTGAATGATGGCGTTTTATGGCTGTTTCAGCTAAAATATAAAAGAAATCCAGTGAAAAGAAGTGAACTTTGAAGGGATGGGTGAACAATGTCATCAAATAAAGACATGAAACTGGGGATATTCATAGCCGCCGCCGGCCTGATCATCTTGCTTGGGAAGCTGGGGGTATTCGGATTTCTCGGACGGGCTCTGTGGCCGCTCGTAATTCTGATTCCAGGCCTGTTCCTGCATGTGCTCTTCTTCAGCCGCCGTGCTTCAGCCGCTGTGCTGATTCCCGCCGGTATTCTGACGGTGTACGGTCTGCTGCTGGGCTTCTGCAATATGTGGGGCTGGGAATACATGCGCCATCTGTGGCCGGTGCTGCTGCTTGGCGTTGCTGTCGGACTTTATGAATATGCTTTTTATTCTGCTGGCCGGAACGGCGGGATTACAGCATTTGCCGTCATTCTCGGTGTACTGAGCCTAGTGCTGCTGGTGTTCAGCATGATCGGTACAGGAGTGTTCTATTTGCTTGGTATCTTGCTGGTGGCTGCCGGAATCTGGCTGATGCTGGGCCGCAGGAAGCAGGGAAGCCGCAAAAAGTGGAACGGCGGCTGGTAATCAGACTGTATCAACTAGAAAATTTACACGGAGCTGGAAATCGTTTTTTCATAAAAAGACTTGCTTTTCATGGTGCTTTCACTATAGAATTAAGAAATGTTGGAGCGTCGGCTTTCTGCCAGGCGCTTCTTTTGTGAGATTGCCGTGACATGCCATGAATTTAAACATTTTTAATTTGATAAATGAGAGGATTTGGATACAAATCATGCATTCAAGAACAGAAATCCGCAATATCGCGATTATTGCCCACGTTGACCATGGTAAAACAACACTTGTCGATCAGCTGCTGCAGCAATCCGGTATTTTCAGCGCCCACGAAACCCTGCAGGAACGTGCTATGGACTCCAACGATCTGGAGCGGGAACGCGGAATTACCATCCTTGCCAAAAATACTGCAATTACCTATAAAGAATTCCTGATCAACATCGTAGATACCCCGGGCCATGCTGACTTCGGCGGCGAAGTGGAACGGATTATGAAGATGGTTGACGGCGTACTGCTCGTTGTTGATGCTTATGAAGGCTGCATGCCGCAGACGAAATTCGTTCTGCGCAAAGCGCTGGAGCAGAACCTGACTCCAATCGTGGTTGTGAATAAAATTGACCGTCCGGCTGCCCGTCCAAAGGAAGTTATTGACGAGGTTCTGGACCTGTTTATTGAGCTTGAAGCAAACGATGAGCAGCTGGAGTTCCCGGTTGTGTATGCTTCCGCACTTAACGGCACATCAAGCCTTGATCCTGAGAAGCAGGATGATAACATGCAGGCTCTTTATGACACCATCACTAAATACATCCCGTCCCCAACCGAAAAGGTTGACGAGCCGCTGCAGTTCCTGGTAACCCTGATGGACTACAATGAATATCTGGGACGTATCGCTGTCGGACGTGTTAACCGCGGTGTGATCAAGCAAGGCCAGTCCGTAACGGTCATTATGCGCGACGGTAAGAGCAAAACCGCCCGTATTGAGAAGCTGTTCGGCTTCCAGGGCCTGAAGCGTGTTGAAACGGAAGAAGCCGGTGCAGGCGATATCGTTGCGATTGCCGGAATCAAGGACATCAACATCGGTGAAACGATTGCCGATCCGGCTAATCCGGAAGCACTGCCGGTTCTTAAGATTGATGAGCCTACTATGCAAATGACCTTCCTCGTGAACAACAGCCCGTTCGCAGGTAAAGAAGGTAAATGGGTAACTTCCCGTAAACTGCGTGAGCGTCTGTTCAAAGAGCTTGAAACAGATGTCAGCCTTCGTGTAGATGAAACAGACAGCCCGGATGCCTTTATCGTATCCGGACGCGGTGAGCTTCACCTCGGGATTCTGATTGAGAATATGCGCCGTGAAGGCTATGAGCTTCAGGTTTCCAAGCCGGAGGTTATCGTGAAGGAAATCGACGGAGCCAAGATGGAGCCGCTTGAGCGCCTGCTGATTGATATTCCGGAAGAGAGCATGGGTTCTGTTATGGAGAGCCTTGGAACGCGCAAAGCCGAAATGGTTAACATGATCAACAACGGTACCGGACAGGTGCGTCTGGAATTCCTGATTCCTGCACGTGGCCTGATCGGCTACAATACACACTTCCTGACCCTGACACGCGGTTACGGTGTAATGAACCACGCGTTCGACAGCTATGCTCCGCTGATCGGCGGACAGGTTGGCGGACGTCACCAGGGCGTGCTGGTATCCAGCGAAACCGGGACAACTACGTTCTACGGCATGATCGGTGTTGAAGACCGCGGTATCCTGTTCCTTGAGCCGGGTGCTGACATCTACGAAGGTATGATCGTTGGTGAACATACCCGTGACAACGACATTATCGTTAACATCTGTAAGGAAAAAGCACTGACCAACGTGCGTTCCGCTACCAAGGATGAAACGGTAAAAATGAAAACTCCGCGCCTGTTCTCACTGGAAGGTGCGCTTGAGTACCTGAATGACGATGAATATTGCGAAATTACGCCTAAGTCGGTACGTCTGCGCAAGAAGATCCTGAACAAGGGTGAGCGCGAGCGTGCAGAGAAGCAGCGTAAGCAGGCTCAAGCAAGCCAGGCCTAAGCTGACCTTTAAAGCCGCCGGATGAGTAATCCGGCGGCTTTTCTGCGTCCTCCGGTGATTGCTTAAATTTAAGGATTAATAACGGCAGGGATGCTATAATGTAAGCGACATTTATTTCCGGGAGGAGTGACGGCTGTGCAGAGCTGGTTCGCTGATCATCCGATAGTCGCTTATATCGTTATTTTTGTATTGCTGACTTTTGTGTATAACCGTGTCTTCCGTGTGAATCAAAAGCTTTCGCCCGGCAAGGAGGTTGTGCTGTATCTGATGATGGCGCTCGGCTCCGGCATGCTGCTGATCTTTCAGCACGACAAGCTGCCGATCATCCAGTGCCTGCTGGTTGCAGTTGGGCTTATGCTGCTGGTAAGGGTCCGCTATCTGATTGAGGCCCGGCAGAAGCGGAAGGCTGCAGCGGGGGACAAACCCCGGTAACCGCAACTTTTGTATTCTGATTTCGTCTATGTTAATAGCTTGAACCAAATCCATGTGAACTGAAAAGGACTTTACTCCATTATGAATAACAGCAAGGGAAGCCTGCCTCCAAGAGCAAACGGACCACAGGGGAACAGAGGCCAACAGAACCGGACTGCCCCGCAAAAGAAAACAAATAAGAAAAAAGTTAAAAAACGCGGATTTTTTGCAAGACTGGCCAGAATGCTGCTGACGCTGCTGCTGATAGCAGTGGTTGGCGGACTCGGGTACGCGGGATATCTGTACTATAAGTTTGAGAAAGGCGGCTTTGGTACGGATCAGGCTGTCGACAGCGGCCAGCTCGCCTCGGCGAAGCCGCTGACCATGCTGCTGCTCGGCACGGACAACCGCCCGCAGCATCCCTCCAATCTGACGGATGTTATTATGGTCGCTGCACTTAATCCTAAGACAGAATCAGCAACCGTGGTTTCACTGCCCCGTGATACGTATGTGGAGCTGAGCGGCTATAAGAAGAATAAGATCAATGCCTATTACGCGCGCTTTAAGGGCAAAGAGGACACCTCGGGTATCTCTGCCGGAGATGAGATGAAGACGATGATGGGCAAATATCTGGGCATTGACATCGACTATGTCACGGTGCTTGATTTTCAGGGCTTCCGGGACATTGTGGATGAGCTTGGCGGGGTAGATGTGAATATCAGCGCCGATATGTGTTATACCGACAGTGTCGATGGTACAGATATCAATCTCAAAAAAGGACCGGCCCAGCTGGACGGCGATGACGCGCTTGACTATGTCCGGTACCGTAAGTCCAACTGCAGCCCGAAAACAGCGGCTTCAGATGATTTTGACCGCAACAAGCGCCAGAATGAGGTGCTGAACGGTCTGGTCGGACAGATGCAGTCACTGGGCGGCGTGCTCAAAATCGGCAATGTAATGGATGCAGTCGGCAGCAATTTGACTACAGATATTGAGAATGAGCAGATCAAGAGCATGATTGCTACCTACTGGAAGATTTCCAAAGAGAATATCGCTTTCGTTCCGGTGACCGGAACCTGGCGCAGCCCGTATGTATATATTAACGATACAGAGCTGGAGAATGCCAAGAAAAGCCTGCAGGATACGCTGGCTGGAACAGCAGACACTTCCGGGACACCCTGAGCGCGTATGGTAACATCTCGAAATTGAATGCAAGTTTAGGCGTGTGCTATAATATAATAAATTGAATGCACATTTGCCGCATAGGGGGCCTGTACTTATGTCCGAAGCCGTTGCTCAGCTCAATGAATCCCTGCTATCGATGCTGCAATCGGAAACGTTTGTTCTTCTTAACACGGTGGATGCGGAATCCGGCGGACCAACGTCCACGGCCATATCCTGGATTTATGCCGTGAGCCCTTCTGTCGTGCGCCTGGCGGTCGACCACCGCTCGAGGCTGGTAAACAACATGAAGGTGAACCCGCTTGTGACCATTACGGTGTTTGGCGAGGGGACTGTTCATGCCATTAACGGGCGCGCTGCTGTAAGGCAGGATCCGCTGCAGGATGTTCCCTTTAAGATGTGCTGCTTTGATGTTGAAATTGAAGCGGTCCGCAATGCGCTTTTTTATGGCGCTGCGCTTGAATCCGCCCCGAAATATGCCAAGGTATACGATGCACGTGCGGCTGAGAAGCTGGACGGACAAGTGTTTGCCGCCATGCAAAAAGCCCAGTGATCATCTCACTAGGCTTTTTTTGTCCACTCTTTATACCAATATAAGGGAGTGATTCAGCGGCGAAGCTTCTACTGATTGTTGCTTTGGGGCTTAGTATCCTCAGGAAGCTGCGGGATAATCCGGCCGATGATGTCCGCCATTTCAGAGGCGAAGCCGGAGATCGGGTTACCCTGCGAGATATGGCGGCTCATATCATTCAGCCGGCCTGACAGATCCATATCGGCTGTCACCAGTGCCTTAACGCCGCGGGGATCCTTGCGGATAGCCTCGGCCACCGAATATTTAATGCTTCCTACCCGGGAACGTTCCAGTGCCCCGTCAACATCAATGCCGACTACGGCCAGATTGTTTATGACGACACAGTGGGCTCCGTTTACACCGGGAACTCTTTTAGCCAGCTGCTCGAAATGATCCTTCAGTGCAACATCACTGCTGTCCTGTACGTCCGAAGGTTGTCCGGCAACGGAACCATTGCTGTAATTGAGGCCTGCACCGTTGTCATTTGACAGCTGCTGCACCTCATGCTCCCCCTGGCTGCTTAACACTTCAGGCGACTGTTTACTCTGAGGAGAGGGTGATGACTCTTTATTAGCGATACCGCAGCTTGTCAGCAGCAGCAGTACCAGCAACAGACACATTGATTTTCTCATATGGAATACTCCTTTCAGTCAAAAATCAGTACTTTACCTTATGTTGCCCTTGCTGAAAAGAGTTATGTATGATCAATCAAACCAGGCGCTGTGGAGGGGATATCATGAAAAAGATATTTGTACTAGACACTAACGTGCTCTTGCACGACCCCAATTCGATCTTTGCGTTTAAGGAGAATGAAGTAGTCATTCCGGCTGTAGTTCTGGAAGAAATCGACTCCAAGAAGCGCAACGCCGATGAAATCGGCCGCAACGCCCGCACCGTGTCACGCTTGTTAGACGGACTCCGTGAGCTGGGCCACTTACACAGTGGAGTAGTGCTTGAGCACGGAGGCACGCTGAAGGTGGAGCTGAACCACCGCAGCTTCGTAAAGGTACAGGAAATGTTCGGGGAGGTCTCCAACGACAACCGGATACTGGCTGTAGCGCTTAATTATCTCCTGGAGGAGAATGAAAAAGCTGAACCGCGCCCTGTGGTACTCGTAAGTAAAGATGTGCTCGTCCGCATCAAAGCGGATGTGCTTGGAATAACGCCGGAGGATTATTTGTCCGACCGCACCGGTGACCTGAATGAGCTCTATTCCGGCTATCAGTCCCTGCTGGTTCATCCTTCACTGATTGATGAATATTACAGCAACCGTTCCTTGTCCGTGAAGCAGCTTAACCTGTCGTTCAAGCTCTATCCGCATGAATTTGTTATTTTGAAGGATGAGATCGGCAGCGGCAAATCGGCATTGCTAAAAGTAAACGGAGATGCTTCAAGGCTTGAGCCGCTCTATCTCGGCAACGACGCAGTCTGGGGCATCAGCGCCCGTAACGCCCAGCAGCGGATGGCGCTTGAGCTGCTCTTGAATGAGGATATCCCGCTCGTTACCATCACCGGTAAGGCGGGTACAGGCAAGACACTGCTGGCCCTGGCCGCCGGACTGTTCAAGGTGGAGGATGAGCACCGCTACAAAAAACTGCTGATCGCCCGTCCGGTAGTTCCGATGGGCAAGGATATCGGTTATCTGCCGGGCGAGAAGGATGAGAAGCTCCGGCCATGGATGCAGCCGATTTACGATAACCTGGAGTTCCTGTTCGATACCAAAAAAGCCGGGGACATCGATAAAATACTGATGGGCCTGGGCAGTATCCAGGTTGAGGCGCTCACCTATATCCGCGGGCGCTCCATTCCGTCGCAGTTCATTATTATCGATGAGGCGCAGAATCTCTCCCGCCATGAGGTGAAGACAATTGTCTCCCGTGCCGGCGAGGGCAGTAAGGTCATCCTTATGGGCGACCCCGAGCAAATCGACCATCCGTATCTGGATGCGGCCAGCAATGGCCTCAGCTATATCGTTGAAAAGTTCAAGCAGGAGGGCATCAGCGGCCATATCACTCTGGAAAAGGGCGAGCGTTCGCGCCTGGCCCAGCTGGCTGCCGATCTGCTGTAAATACATGCAGCCCCCGGGCAAGGCCCGGGACTGCATACACAAAAGCCGGGAGGGGACCAGCCTCCCGGCTTTTACCTGCCCGCCGCAGCGCGGGGCGGGGGTTATTTTTCTGTTCCCCGAGAGTAGTGTAGCGGAGTGAGCGGAATTGTTCTGGAGAAGCGGCAGCGTTCGCCTTTGTCCCCGGATTGCTTCCATAAATTCAAATCAAACACAATCCGGGGACAACAGCGATCGGAAGTACAATCCGCACGCGGAGCGGCCTGGCTCTCAATACAGATTTTAATACCTGCCCCGTCACATATATAATAGAAAGAGAACGTTTTCAAAGCCCCCGAAGACAACCACCGCAACATCTGGTAAAATAGGGAAGGATCATTAGCGGGGAGGGACAGAAACATGCTAAAACGCAAAAACTATTGGCTGCTGTTCGCAGTATTGCTGCTGGCGCTGACAAGCTTGTCGCCAAGCATGGAGCTGGACACCACGGAGGGAAATAATCCGCCAAGACAGCCCCAGCGGCTGTCCCAGCAGCCGGATTCCGGGGATAAAAATAATGTAAGCAGTCTGAACATCCGGGTATCCATGAGCAGCGGGGAGCTAAAGGCGCTGCAGCGGATCAGCAGCAACTATACGCTGTCCACCGGAATCCAGGTACTGATCAGCAATGTAGACAATGAAGAAAATGCCGTTATGCTCAAGCAGGAGCTGGCGACAATGGAGAGTCCCGACATTATCATGACCGACGGACGGAATATCGCAGATCTGGCGACGCGCGGTTATCTGCTGCCGGTGGATGTCTATCAGAGCGTGCCGGGCAGTGCGCCGCTGACCGTGCTGATTCCGCAAATGCAGTGGAACGGCTATGACTGGGGGATTCCGCTGGATATAGACCCTTATGTGCTTGTATATTCGCCGCAGCGGCTGACTGAATTAGGCTTTGCTGAACCGCCGGCTAGCCTGGAGGAATGGAGCGGGCTGCTGAATCAGCTGCGCGCAGAGCAGGAGCAGAATCCGGACGCAGAGCAGTACCTGCTGGCTATGGACAGCCGTAACGCATACGGGTTCTCCGCTCTGCTTGCGAGCATGGGGCTGAGCATGGAGGCGGATTATACGGCTGCGCTGGACTGGGTGCAGATTGCCCGCAGTTATTTCTATTTAAGCAGCCGCTTCAATACAGAGCTATGGGATATGCTTCAGAGCGGCAGGCTGGCCCTGGCTGTGCTTCCGCTGTCTGAGTGGCAGATGAACGGCAATGCAGCACTTGCCGTCAAGGCTCCGGCCGGAGTGCCCGGCACCGCATATGAGGCGGTGCACAGCCGGTTTTTTGCACTCCCTGCAGGCTCAGCCAATCCGGAAACTGCGGTGAACTGGCTGGCTTATATTACCTCTGCTACAGCACAGCTGGAATGGCTGGAGAATACGAACCGGCTGCCGGCGCTGGAGGAACTGTACAAATCAGCGCAGCCGGAGCTTGCTGATCTTCCTTTTGACACAGACCGGCTCTTGGCGGAGGAGGACATTACGGTACAGCCGTCAGACGGCAGCTGGGATGCTGTTTCCTCAGCGGTAACCCTGCTGCTGACCGGCAAGCTGGATGCTGCGGGATATAAGGAGGCAACGGGAATTGGCTCAGAATGAGATGGAGAGCTTGACATACAGCACACCATCTCTGCTGTCGACCTCATCTGCATGCAGAAACGAGACGATTTTACCGGGATAGAAGCCGAGATCGAATTCATCCTCCAGCTCCCGGCGGGTCGTTTCCGGCAGCTCCAGTCCGTTAAATACCACAT
The DNA here is from genome assembly GCF_000758625.1 of Paenibacillus sp. FSL R7-0273. Classification (NCBI taxonomy): domain Bacteria; kingdom Bacillati; phylum Bacillota; class Bacilli; order Caryophanales; family Paenibacillaceae; genus Paenibacillus; species Paenibacillus sp. FSL R7-0273. The sequence goes on along the minus strand of NZ_CP009283.1, from coordinate 5,498,658 downwards.
TGTCGATATGGAACATCAGACCGTTAACCGGCTCTTCCTGGATCGTGTAGCGACCGGTAAGCGTAAGCGTTAGACCGCCGCTCGCGCCTGAAGCGATGACATTGCCGTTATCGAACCGGAAGCTGAAATCTTTGAACAGTGTATTTTGCGAGACCAGGAAGCTGTTCAGATCCTCTTCCTTCAAAGCCAGCGTATAGGTCATCCCCTTGCGGGTCAGAACACCGTCACGCCCCTGGACGAACTGGGGGAGCCGGTTCATGGCCGATGACAGCGCCTTAAAATAAGTTTTTACCTCATGCAGTCCGATGTTCTCCCAGTATCTCGTAAATTCATTCAGAAGAGCGCTCATGCTTTCCGGATCACTGCTGGACCTGATGCCGCCTTCGATCTCCTCATTCAGCGCCGCGACCCGCACCTGCTGCTCCAGAAGTGCGCTTTTGAGCTCCTCCAACTCTTTCGAGCTGCGCTCGGCAGCCGTAAGTGTTGCCTTCAGATCCTTATATTCCCCTTCATATTGCCTCAGAATATCATGATCCCGTCCGATAATAATCTCGTAATAATCATACAGGGCAAGCACTCGGCTGATGCTTTTGGCTGACAGTACAGCTGCGAGCAGCCCGTCCCTTTCACCCATATAATAAGAACGGACAATGGCGCCTGCACGCTCCTGCTGGCCGGATATAGCGGTTTGCTTGGTGGCAGCCTGCTTTGTCAGCTCTGCGGCCTTTTGCTCCAGTACAGCCTGCTCGGCAGTTATTCTGGTGATTTCTTTTTCGATTTCGGCAGAGGAGAGCGTCTGCTCCAGCAGCCTGCGCGTTTCTTCATTATCCGGGAAGGAGGGCGGAGGGGCTGCTGCAGAGCCGTTACCTGCCGACAGGTAAGCCGCCTGCGGCGGCAGAAGTACAGTAAGTGAAATAAGGATGGCCAGGGTTACGAAGCTTCGGATTGCCTTGTTGCGGGAGAGCACTACATCACCACCTTTTGCAGAATATCTGTATGTACTATTACTATGTTTTGTCCTGTTAAAATATCATACCCTGTTTTCCCGCAGGAGCACACAAAATAACCCCACAAAGTGGGGCTTTAGCAGGGAAGGCTGATTCATTTATGATTATCCCGTTGCAGAAGAAGTTACAGCGGCAGCCCCATCTGAAAGACCGTCCAGTAGCTGAAGCCCGTGAAGGTTACGATCATATAGCCCCAGAAGAGCAGAATATACGTTTTCTCCGTGAATTTCATATAACCCAGTACAACAAAGAATGCTGTTTGTAAAAAGAAGAGCAGAGCCATTTCCGTTAAATCCCCGGCGAAGGCCATGAGCCCGATGGTGAGCGTGAAGAATCCCAATACGCGGAACATACGGTCCAAGAGAGTATCCCCCTTCTTAGAAATGATTCCCCAAAAGTGCTTCATTGGATCTATTATAACTTCCTGATAAAAAACTGTAAACGAATTCATTGAAGAAAATGTTTATTTTTATAATAAATATGATTTTTGTAATTGACTTATTCTTTCGTGGGAAAATATAGCGCCCTGAGTATGATGTGTAAACAAAATGGAAATACAATTTAGTATCAAATAGATTCTATGAACTCTAGCAGAGGCATAGAAATGGAGTAAGCAGCTTTTATCCTATTCACTGTCCGGCGGAGCTGCCGGTTATGAGGATGGTTATTTTAAGATGTTGTTAGGAGGGTTAGGCTTTATGACAGCCGTTAGACAGGATGCTTGGAGTGCGGAAGATGATTTGATATTGGCCGAAATAACGCTGCGTCATATCCGGGAGGGCAGTACCCAGCTTGCCGCTTTTGAAGAGGTGGGTGAAAAGATCGGCAGAACCTCGGCTGCCTGCGGATTCCGCTGGAACAGCTGTGTCCGGAAAAGCTATGAGGATGCCATCGGCATCGCAAAGGGCCAGCGCCAGAAGCGGAGCTATCTGAAAAAGCAGCCGGTAAACAGAGGGGCGCAGGTTGCCGGTCTGATTCTGGGAGACATTGAAGAAGAATACGGACGAAGTGACAATTTAAATGAAAGCTCGTTATCCATTGATGCGGTCATCCGGTTTTTGAGACAGTGGAAGGGGACCTTTCAGGAGGCAGGCCGCCAGCTGAAAATGCTGGAGCGTGATCTCCGGGATAAAGAGGATGAGCTGCTGGAGCTCCGGTCAGAAAATGAGCGGCTGTCTAAAGAAGTGAATCTGGCTCAAAGTGATTACCGGGTAGTGAATGATGATTACAAGGCGCTGATCCAGATTATGGACCGTGCACGCAGGCTGGCGTTCCTTAATGAAGAAGAGGAAGAAATGAAAACCAGATTTAAAATGGATGCAAACGGAAATTTGGAGCGGATGGAATAGCCGACTTTCCTTGTAAAAGCTGCGGACGAATGCCGAAAGGCAGGCGTCAGGCGGCTTTTATTTATTTTGCAATTAGGGGCAGCAGCAGGCTATAATGGGGGAAATTATTGGAAGGATGGCTAAACGGCGTGAAAATAGACATTATCGGTGCAGGCTCAATAGGCTTGCTGCTTGCAGGAAAACTGATCCATGCCGGCTATGACGTCAGAATATGGTGCCGGAGCAGGGAGCAGTCCGATGCACTCCGCAAGGAAGGATTGACCGTCAGCTATGAGGACGGAACTGAGCCTGTGTTTGTGAAGGGAACCGCATTCACTGCTTCTGCGGCAGAGGCCTTCGCGGAGACTTATCTGCGTGAGCCCGGGGAATGGGTGGCGGTAACACTCAAGCAGCAGGCGTTTCATAGCGAGCTGCCGGATATGTTAAAGAATCTTGCTGGCGTCAGGCTGCAGGCGGTCTGCTTTCAGAACGGATCCGGCCATCTGGAGAAGCTCCGGGAGCTGCTTCCGCATGCCTCTGTATGGGCGGCTGTAACTACTGAAGCGGCCAAACGGAAAACATTAACGGAGGTCATTCATACCGGAAGAGGAGAAGTATACATAGGGCAGGAAACGGCTGGCTATACTATTGCTGAAACGGACAGGCAGTTTCCGGAAGGGGCGGCGGGAAGTTTCACGGATGCGCTCCTGGCAGCAGGATTCTCCGCCTCTATGTCGAACAAAGTGAATACCCTGATTTACCGGAAGCTCTTAATCAATGCCGTAATCAATCCGCTAACTGCGGTGTGGCGCATACAGAACGGCGAGCTCCTGGCCTCAGACCAGCGGGTCCGGCTGATGAAAGAGCTCTACGCCGAAGCGGTAGCTGTATATGATGCCTGCGGAATTGACTATGAGGCGGATGCCTGGGAGCATATTACCCGGGTATGCCGGGCAACCTCGGGCAATACCTCCTCCATGCTGGCCGATGTGCTTGCCGGAAGGAGAACGGAAATCCGCTGGATTAACGGAAGTATTGTGGATTTAGCCGAGCGCCGGGGAATTCAGGTACCACTGCACCGCTGGATTTGCCAGCTTGTCGAAGGCATGAGTGCGAGAGAGAGGTGAAGCTGATTGGAGCTGCTGCAAAATTCATTTGTCATATTGGGCGTCATCCCGGTTGTTCCATTTTTAATCGTTTATTTTATCGGAACGGGGCTCAAACAGGATAGGAAACGAACATTAATGCTGGCAATGGATGTGACTACCCTTTTTTTATTGCTTTCTGTTTCAGCATTATTCAATATTCTGTTTGATGTAAGATTCGGGTTTTATTTTATACTACTTATTGTATTAATATCCGCCGGACTGATTGGCGGCGCACAGAATCGCCTTAAGGGAAAGGTTGACGGAAGGCGTTTATTCCGGGCGGTTTGGCGGCTGTCGTTCTTCTTTTTATGTGTCCTGTACATTCTTTTTTTGTTTATAGTCCTTATACAATACATATCACAAGCGATGTAATGTTCCACTGCTCCGGTGAAGCGTCACTGTCACAAAATTTTCTGTTTTTAAAAAAAATGTGTTTTCAGAAAATATTGCTCTAGATTTTTTTGACCACTGGTTGTATAATCATAAACCATATACCACATTCTATTTAGGGGGAACTGCTAGATGAAAAAGAGTAAAAGTCTTTTGCTCATGATTGCATTGGTTCTTGTAATCGGTACAGTACTTGCCGGTTGCGGAAGTAACAACAATGCAAACAGCGGCAACGCAGCGGCGACTAATGCGCCAAGTGACAATGCTGGAACGAACACAGGTAACACCGGTGATGAAAAGCTGGCTGCTGACCAGACGCTTAGAATTAACCTGAGCGCAGAGCCGCCAACATTTGACCCTGCATTGGCTCAAGACAGCCAAGCAAACACTGTCCTGAAAACAATGTACGAAGGCTTGACTCGTATGAACGATGAAAGCGGACAAGCAGAACCTGGTATTGCTGAAAGCTGGGATGTTTCCGCTGACGGTCTGGTATATACCTTTAAGCTCCGCGATGCAGTATGGAGCAACGGCGACGCTGTAACATCTGAAGATTTCGTTCGCGCTTGGAAACGCGTGCTCGATCCTAACGCAGAATCTGCAGCTCCTTACGCTTACCAATTGTACTACCTGAAAAACGCTGAAGCTTTCTACAATAAAGAAGTTACTGACTGGAACGAAGTAGGCGTTAAGGCTGTTGACGAAAAAACGCTTGAAGTTACTTTGAAGGCACCAACTCCTTACTTCCTTGGATTGCTGTCCTTCTACACTTACTACCCTGTACACGCATCTGTTGAGGGTAACGCTACTTGGGCAACCAGCAAAGACACTATGATCACTAACGGTGCATTCACACTGACCGAGTGGACTACTGGACAATCCCTGCAGGTATCTAAGAACGATAAATATTGGGATGCTGCATCCATTAAACTTAGCAAAATCGACTTCACACTTGTTAACAGCGGCGCTACTGAGCTGCTGAGCTACAAGAATGGTGAACTTGACCGCGCTGGCGGTCCTACAGGAGAAATTCCTTCTGACCAGATTCCTATCGTAGAAAAAGAACTTCCTAACGAGTTCAACCGTAAAGGTATCGCTTCTGTTTACTACTATGAATTCAACGTTACTGAGAAACCTTTCTCTAACGCTAAAATCCGTAAAGCCCTGTCCATGGCTATCAACCGTCAGCTTCTGATTGACAATGTTACCCAGGGCGGACAGCTGCCTGCATTCGGCTTCGTACCTCCGGGTATCGCTGGTGCTGACGGCGAATTCCGTAGCGCAGTTGCTGACAGCTACTTCACTGAAGATGTAGAACAAGCTAAGACATTGCTTGCTGAAGGTCTGAAAGAAGAAGGAATTACTGCACTGCCTACTTTCGAACTGACTTACAACACAAGTGAAGGCCACAAGAAAATTGCCCTGGCTATCGCTGACATGTGGAAACAAAACCTGGGCGTAGATGTACAGACTGTTAACCAAGAGTGGGCTGTATTCATCGAAAACCGTCAAAACCTGAACTACCAGGTTGCACGTGCAGGCTGGACTGCGGATTACAATGATCCAATGACCTTCCTTGATATGTGGGTAACTGGCGGCGGTAACAATGATACTGGTTACGCTAACCCAGAATACGACAAGCTGATCAACGATGCTAAAGCAAGCTCTGACCTGGCAGCCCGCCAAGAAATGTTTGCTAAAGCTGAGCAATTGCTGATTGGTGACGATCAGATTCTGATGCCTATCTACTACTACACTAACAACTCCCTGACTAAAGAGTACCTCAAAGGTGTAACTCTTGACTTCAGCGGTGCAATCGACCTGACTCGCGGCTACCTGCTCGAGCACTAAGAACAGAAACTTCAGTAAGCTGAACTGAATAGTTAGTTATCTGGAGTTTGCTATACACTTCGGGATATATATGTGGTATTCCATATATATCCCTTTTTTTTGCATTTCAGGCTTTTTGTTAATGTTTACTCGCATTTACAAAATTAGAAAATAGACAAACTGCCGTTTTTTGCATAAAATCAATTAGTGTGTCTAAAAAAAATGTCGAAGGAGGTGTTGATGGGGATGGTTCGTTATATTGCAAATAAGCTGTTCTACATGCTCGTATCGCTGTTTGTGCTTATTTCAGCAACCTTTTTCTTAATGAAAGCAATTCCGGGGGATCCGTTTACTTCCGAGAAAAAAGTTCCGCCGGAAATAAAAGCGCGTTTATATGAGCAATACGGTCTGGACAAGCCGCTCTATCATCAGTATTTTAAGTATTTGGGTGATGTTGCGCAGGGTGATCTGGGTGTATCCATGAAGCGTTTGAATCAGGATGTAACCCATTTGATCGGCCAGACGTTTTCAGCGTCCTTGAAGCTGGGAATTGTCGCAATCATTGTGTCGGTTATTGTCGGAGTGTTCCTCGGTATGATAGCCGCACTTTATCACCGGAAATTCCTGGACAGTGCTGCAATGGTTATTGCCGTGCTGGGGATTGCGGTTCCGAGCTTTGTTGTCGCGTCAGTACTGCAATATGTTCTCGCTTATAAATTCGGCTGGCTGCCGGTACAAGGCTTTAAGGGACCGCTCTATTATTTCCTGCCTGTAGCTGCATTATCTGCGCAGCCTATAGCCTTTATAGCCCGTCTGACCCGTTCCAGTATGCTTGAGGTACTGCATTCTGATTACATTAAGACAGCCAAAGCCAAGGGCTTGAGCTGGCCTGCAATTCTGAGCCGCCATGTGCTGCGTAACGGAATTCTGCCGGTTGTTACTTACCTGGGCCCAATGACTGCTAACGTTGTAACCGGTTCGGTTGTTATTGAGCAGATCTTTGGTATCGGCGGTATCGGCAAGCAGTTCGTGGAAGCGATCGGGGTCCGTGACTACACAGTCATTATGGGGATTACCATTTTCTACGGTGTACTGCTGATGGTCGCACGTTTCCTGACGGATATTGCCTATGTCTTTGTAGATCCACGGATCAAATTAAGCGGAGGAAAGGAGGGCTAAAGATTGGCATCTAATAAAGTGCTTGACACAAACCTGAAGCCGGAAGATTTCCGTAAAGTCGGAATTGATGAAAAGCAGGCAGAGGTCATTCAGCGTGAAAGCCTTTCGGCCTGGAGAGATTCCTGGGAGCGTCTGCGCCAGAACAAAATGGCGATGACCGCACTGGGTATTCTCGGCGTGATTGTACTGGCTGCTATCTTCGCACCGTATTTTTCTAAATTCAACTATTATTCCAATGACCTGTTGAACACAAACAAGCCCCCTTCAGCTGCGCATTTCTTTGGTACCGATGATCTGGGCCGTGATATCTTTGTCCGTACCTGGTATGGAGCACGAATCTCACTGATTGTTGGTGTGGCTGCAGCGGCGATTGACCTTCTGATCGGGGTTATCTACGGCGGTATTATGGGCTACTTCGGCGGCCGTGTGGATAACATCATGAACAAATTCTCAGAAATTCTGTATGCTATTCCTTACCTGCTGGTAGTTATTCTGCTGCTGGTTGTTATGGAGCCGAGCCTCGGAACTATTATCCTGGCTTTAACCATTACAGGCTGGATAAATATGTCCTGGATTGTGCGCGGTGAAATTATGCAGCTCAAAAACCGTGAATTCGTACTTGCTTCCCGCTCTATGGGTGCAGGCTCCAAGAGACTGCTGTTCCGGCATCTGCTTCCGAATGCGGTTGGTCCTATTATCGTAACGATTACTCTGTCAGTTCCGAATGCGATCTTTGCTGAAGCATTCCTGAGCTTCCTTGGTCTTGGTGTACAGGCTCCTATTTCTTCACTCGGATCGATGATCAACGACTCACTGACCGGCTGGCTGTACTACCCGTGGCGCTTCCTGTTCCCGGCTATCCTGGTAAGCTTGATCATGCTTTCCTTTAACATTTTTGGTGACGGCCTTCGCGATGCGCTTGATCCTAAACTGAAAAAGTAAGCAAGAGCATGTGACTTTGGAAAGTATTCGCGGTAAAGATATTGGCATATGAATGAATGACCCGATGACTTCTTTGAAACCCTGCGATCAAAGTGGGCAAACACATAACCGAAGTTTTGATCCAACATCAGAAAATGTCAGCGGCCGAAGCGAAGAGGCAAGGTATTGAGATGCTGCCGGGACCGGCGGGCATCAAAAATGCTGAGGCTCGCGTTAACCAATATCTCCACGAAACCGAAAGAAGGGGGAGCCGCTGATTCCGTTCAGCGGTATTCCCCGGATCAGATTAAACAGCCGGCCGGCTGACCTTTCGCTGCACGTTGCAGCGGTGCAATGTATGCATGCAGACAGAACGGCCCCGGCACCACAGAATTCAGCTTCCGCTTATGGCAGGCTGCTGGATTCTGCATTCGATGGCCAAGGAGGTGCAGTACGTTTGAGTAAGAACCTTATTGAAGTTGAAGGTCTTAAGAAGTATTTTAATGTAGGCAAAGGTAGAGTTCTTAAGGCTGTTGATAATATCAGTTTCTCTATCCGTGAGGGCGAAACCCTCGGGATGGTAGGTGAGTCCGGCTGTGGTAAAACTACTGCTGGCCGTACGGTTCTCCGTCTATATGAACCGACTGCCGGAAGCGTGAAATACAACGGTACCGACATTTACAAGCTGTCCGCGGGCAAGATGAAGACTATGCGCCGTGATATGCAGATGATCTTCCAGGATCCGTACGCATCGCTGAATCCGCGCTTTACGGTTTCGGATATCATCGGAGAAGCACTGGATATTCACGGTATGGCCGGAAGCCGTGCTGAACGCAAAAAACGGATTGAAGAGCTGCTGGATATGGTTGGCCTTAACCATGACCATGCTACCCGTTATCCGCATGAATTCTCCGGCGGACAACGCCAGCGTATCGGGATTGCCCGCGCACTTGCGGTTAATCCTAAATTCATCGTCTGTGATGAGCCGATTTCTGCACTTGACGTGTCGATCCAGGCACAGGTTGTCAACCTGCTGAAGGAGCTGCAGGACCGTCTGGGCCTGACTTACCTCTTCATCGCGCATGACCTGTCTATGGTTAAACACATCAGTGACCGCGTAGCGGTTATGTACCTGGGCAGAATGGTAGAGCTTGCAGAGAGTGAAGAGCTGTATGCCAATCCGCTGCATCCGTATACCAAATCGCTGCTGTCAGCGATTCCGGAGCCGGATCCGGAGGTTGAAGCGAACAAGAAGCGGATTCATTTGCATGATGAACTGGGCAGCCCGATTTTTGCGGCTGATCAAAAATCGAATGACAGCGACTTTGAGCTTGTGGAAGTATCCAAAGGTCATTTTGTTGCCAAAAAATTTGCTTAATTTACACAGTACTACAGATTCAGGCGGGAGCGTTCAGCTCCCGCCTGTTATGCGTCAGGCACATTTCTTTGACGCGCGCCGTTACATTGGATACAATCATATAGAGTTTACAGACTAGATGTTTACATATAGCAGTACAACTGAACAGGAGGCAATTAGTATGAGGGCAGTGCCGGAACCGATACCGGGCGGGTCTAAGCTCGCACGCGATTATATAAGTCAATATGAAGCGGTAGATAAGCTGTATGGCGGAGATTTCAGAAATGAAGAGAGCCGGATTGCAAGGGCAGACTGGCTTGATCGTACGGAACATCAGCGCGCCGGGCGTGCCGGGGTAGCCGCAGTCCTGCGCCGCTACAATCAGCAGCATAATAATCACACTGAGGTGATGGCTTCACTGGACCTGCTGGAGCAGCCGCGGACACTGGTAATAACCGGCGGACAGCAAAGCGGCCTGTTCACAGGACCTCTTTTTGTAATCTATAAGGCGGCAACAGCGGTTCTGGCTGCAAAAGAAGCTGCGGCGCAGCTTGGCCGGCCGGTTATTCCGCTGTTTTGGATCGCCGGAGAGGACCATGACTGGGATGAGGTTAATCATACCTATGTATTAAACCGCGGCAGCGAGTTCACCAAGCTCAAGCTGGACAAACCCGAAGGGCCGAGAGCTTCCGTCAGCGCAATTACTGTGGAGACGGAGAGCTGGCAGCAGGTAACCGGGCTGCTGGACGGTATGCTGCAGGAGAGTGAATTCAAACCGCAGATTATGGAGTTTATCCGCAAATCAACAGATACGGCCTGCAGCATGAGCGAGGCGTTCGCCAAGCTGCTGGGATCCTTGTTCGGCAAATTCGGACTTGTTCTGCTGGATTCAGCCGACCCTGCACTGCGCAGCCTGGAGCAGCCGTTCTTCAAAGCCTTGATCGAGAAGAATGATGAGCTAGAGGAGGCTTACAAGCAGGCTTCAGAAGAAATTTCAGCTGCCGGGTATGAGCTTCAGGCTGATGTAACCCCAGGCAACGCAAACCTCTTCTATATCCACGAAGGAGCGCGGCTTTTGCTGCATAAGACCGGAGGCGGATTCAGTGACCGTAAAGGAACGGTATCCTTTACCCGGGATGAGCTCTTGTCCATGCTGGAGGCGCACCCCGAGCGGTTCAGTAACAATGTGCTGACCCGTCCGCTGATGCAGAATTACGTTCTGCCGGTTCTGGCTACTGTACTGGGACAGGGAGAGATTGCATACTGGGCAATTCCGCGTAAGGCCTTTGATGTGGTGAGTGATCAGATGCCGCTGATCATGCCGCGGATGTCTTTTACTATAATTGAAGGAACACTGCATAAGCATATGGAAAAATACGGGCTTACATTCAGTGATGTTCGCTCCGGGCTTGACAGCAAACGCAAGGAATGGCTGGCTGCACAGGATGAGCTGGAGCTGGACCGCCGTTTCCTGGAGGTTAAGGAGTCCTTCACAGCCTTGTATGAGCCGCTGATTGAACAGCTCGGCAGCATCCAGGCCGGACTGCTCAAGCTGGGGAACAACAATAAGGAGAAGATCATCGACCAGATTTCCTTCCTGCAGGCTAAAGCCCAGGACGCGATGGAGAAGCAGAATGAAGCTGCGCTTCGCCAGTGGGAACGGATTGAGCTGTCGCTGATGCCTGCAGGCAAGCTGCAGGAACGTGCTTATAACGTTATGTACTACCTTAACCGCTACGGCCTGGCCTGGCTTGATGAGCTGATGGAGATGCCCGCCGACTTCAGCGGATCACATCGTATTATATATATGTAGGAACATAATTAATCCAAAATTTTAGGAGGTTGTATTATGAGTTCATTGTCGAAACAAAACAGTATCGTTGCGGATATGTCGCTTGCCCCGGAAGGCCATCTCAAAATCGACTGGGTCCGCCAGCATATGCCGGTGCTAAACCGTATCCGTGAGCAATTTGAAGCCGAGCAGCCGTTCAAGGGACTGAAGGTGTCGATTACGCTGCATCTGGAAGCAAAAACAGCGTATCTTGCAAAGGTGGTTCAGGCCGGCGGCGCTGAAGTGACAATTACCGGCTCCAATCCTCTTTCTACGCAGGATGATGTCTGTGCAGCGCTTGTCGAAGACGGAATTACAGTATTCGCCAAATATAATCCGGCTCCGGAGGAGTTCAAGGCACTGAATATCAAGGCACTGGAAAGCAAGCCGGACCTGATTATTGATGACGGCGGCGATTTCGCAACACTGCTGCACTCGGAGCGGCCGGATCTGATGGAGAATATCCGCGGCGGTGCCGAAGAAACAACTACCGGTATTATCCGGTTGAAGGCACTGCAGAAGCAGGGTATCCTGAAGTTCCCGATGGTAGCTGTTAATGATGCTTACTGCAAGTATCTGTTCGATAACCGCTATGGCACAGGCCAGTCAGCCTGGGACGGCATCGTCCGCACAACCAACCTGATTGTAGCGGGCAAAACAGTAGTTGTAGTCGGTTACGGCTGGTGTGGTAAAGGTGTGGCAATGCGTGCAAAAGGCCTTGGAGCAAATGTAATTGTAACAGAGGTTGATGCAATCAAAGCGGTTGAAGCGCACATGGACGGCTTCCAGGTTATGAAGATGGAGGAAGCGGCCAAGCACGGTGATTTCTTCGTAACTGTAACCGGGAACCGTTATGTAATCCGCGGTGAGCATTACGATGTGATGAAGGACGGAGCAATCCTCTGCAATGCCGGACATTTCGACGTGGAAGTGAATAAGCCAGAATTGGCAGAGCGTTCCGTATCCCAGCGCGTTGTCCGCAAAAACATCGAGGAGTATCAGCTGAAGGACGGCCGTAAGCTGTACCTGCTGGCAGAAGGCAGACTGGTCAACCTCGGGGCTGCAGACGGCCATCCGGCAGAAATTATGGATACTACTTTTGCGCTGCAGGCTCTGTCGCTCAAATATGTAAATGACAATTACAATAACATCGGAGTTAAAGTGGAAAATGTCCCTTACGAGCTGGATGAGCAGGTAGCCCGCTATAAGCTGGAAAGCCTGGGGATTTCAATTGACAGCCTGACTCCGGCACAGGTCGAATATCTAGACAGCTGGAATCTGAATGACTAATTAGATTGTGTATCAATTAGCAAAATGTCCGGGAGCCATGCAGCGGCCCGGGCATTTTGCTGTTTATGGGCTTTGCACGCTGATAAACCGTTACAGCTGTCTGCAACCCTTTTATGACTTACCTGATTTACAACTCCGATATATTTTCCCATGCTGTTCCTCCTGAGAATGTCCGACTTTAGTCTTAACTTAATTACGATTCAAGATATTATGTACCCTTTTTCCTGGTGCTTCACGCTTGTATTTTTATTATTTGCGGATTTTGAGCCTGTAAAGCAAACGTTAAAGGCTGGAATATTCGTTAAAAGGATGACTTGACAAACAAGAAAAAATTACCTCGGGTGTGAAAAAGGTTTTTGATTTTTAATGGCGAATCTATTATGCTTAGGTGGTGTAAAGTGGGGTAAAGTGGGGAATTGGTAACAGGGAGTGGGGAAGCCGATGTTCATGGGGGAGTTCCAGCATAGCATTGACGACAAGGGCCGGATCATTATCCCGGCTAAATTCCGTGAATTGCTCGGAGCCTCATTCGTGGCGACCCGCGGCCTCGATTCCTGCCTGTTTGTTTATCCCATGGAAGAATGGGGAATCATGGAGCAAAAGCTCAAAAGCCTTTCGCTGATGAAATCGGATGCCCGTGCCTTCAGCCGCTTCTTTTTCTCGGGAGCGACGGAATGTGTATGGGACAAGCAAGGCAGGGTTAATCTGCCGGGGAATTTGCGGCAGTATGCCAAGCTGGACAAGGACTGTGTTATTCTGGGCGTTTCGAACCGGGTGGAAATCTGGAACAAAGAGCTATGGGAGCAGTACTTCGAGCAGTCAGAGGAATCGTTCAACGAAATTGCCGAGAAGCTGGTGGATTTCAATTTTGACCTATAACACACATACACAATTCGAATACTGCCCTGGAGGGATGCAGCTTGTTTCACCACATCACGGTGCTTAAGGAAGAAGCGACAGAGGGGCTGCACATCAAAGAGGATGGCATATATGTCGACTGTACACTTGGAGGAGCAGGGCACAGCTCGCTGATTGCGTCCAAGCTTAGCGGCAGCGGCCGGCTGATCTGTCTGGATCAGGATGATTGGGCCCTGGATAATGCCAAGGAACGCCTTGCTGAATACGGCGAGAAGGTAGTGACGGTTAAGACCAACTTCCGTGACCTGGAACAGGTGCTGAGGACGCTGCCGTTTGTACCGCAGGCGGACGGGGTTCCGCAGGTGGACGGCATTTTGTTTGATCTCGGCGTATCTTCACCCCAGTTTGATGAAGGGGAACGGGGATTCAGCTACAATCACGATGCCCCGCTTGATATGCGGATGGACCAGTCCGCAGAGCTGACTGCAGCCGAAATTATCAACACATGGCCTGAGCAGGAAATTGCCAGGGTGCTTTTCCAGTACGGGGAAGAGAAATTCTCGCGGCGGATTGCCCGCAAAATTGTGGAAAGACGCGAGGAGCAGCCGGTTAAAAATACCGGTGAGCTGGTAGAGCTGATCAAGGAAGGGATTCCGGCAGCTGCCCGAAGAACAGGAGGCCATCCGGCTAAACGCAGCTTTCAGGCGCTTAGAATTGCTGTGAATGACGAACTGGGCGCATTTGAAGAGGGGCTGCATGGGGCTGTACGCTGCCTTGCACCTCAGGGAAGAGTCTCTGTCATTACCTTCCACTCACTGGAAGACCGGATCTGCAAGCAGATTTTCAGCAGCTACTTAAGCAGATGTACCTGTCCGCCTGACTTTCCGTTTTGCGTATGCGGCGCTGAAGGCAAGCTGAAGCTGGTGAACCGTAAGCCGCTTGTGCCTTCCGAGGAGGAGCTTGAGCACAACCCGCGCGCCCGTTCCGCAAAGCTGCGCGTTGCAGAGAAGTTATAATAAAACGACGATAAAGGAGAGTCAGAGAGATGGCCTATACCCGCGGCAATTTAGCAGTTCAACCTAAGAGAAAACAAGAGGTAAACCCGCTTTACCGCGAGAAGACGAAAGTCGTTACCAGACGGATGGTACTGCCTGTCCAGGAGAAGCTGCTCTATATGCTGACACTGGCGGCATTTGTGCTGGTGGCTGTCGCCCTGATTTGGCGTTACGTCCACATTTATGATTTGAACCTGCAGGCCCAGAGGCTGGATAGCAAAATTGCCGAAACACAGAAGCAAATTGCCACTTATCAGATGGAGAAGCAGACGCTGGAGCAGCAGGTAGCCGAGAAGGCCAAGAAGCTGGGATACATCCAGCCGCCTGAAGATTCTGCGATTTACGTGTCCGCGAACAGTAAGGCAGCTGACGAAAACGACAATTAGCGGCGGATAAAGCCGCAATAATAGAGTTTGTGAGGTTTCCTTATGGTAAAGAGAATTAAACTTCGCACGCTGTTTATAGGAGGGTGTATTACCCTCTTTTTTCTTGTTTTAGTCGTCCGGGTATTCTGGATTCAGGTAATGCAGAATGATTTCTGGCATGAGAAGGCCATTACCCAATGGGCCCATACCTCAGTCCTCAAAGCGAAGCGGGGGACGATCGAAGACCGTAACGGAAGTATTCTGGCCAGTGATGTGCCGGCGTACACGGTAGTTGTGAATCCCGAGGTGATTGCCGAGCGGGGGATTGGAGCTGAGGTTATCGAAGGGCTTCATGAGCTGCTGGGCAAACCGGAGGATGAACTGAAGAAGCTGGTTGAAGCCAAGGATGATAAGGGCAAATATCTCAAAAACCGTGAAATCCGTAACGAGGGCTGGAAAATTAATAAGGAGCTTGCGGATAAGGTAAAGGCTTTCTATGAGGAGCTCGAGGAAAAGCATAATATCCTCGAAACCGGAGTCGGACTGATTACGGAGCAGAAGCGCTATTATCCGAAGGGTTCTTTAGCCGCGCATATTTTAGGTTATACGAACCGCGATGGAGAGCCCATCATGGGGATGGAAAGTTATTTCAACAAGCAGCTCCAAGGTACAAACGGCAAGCTCTATTACCAAAGTGACGGCAAGGGGATTAAGCTCCCGGAATCACAGGATACCTATCAGCCTGCGGTCAACGGCAGTAATATCAAGCTAACCATAGACAGCACTATTCAGCGTTATATCGAAGAAGCTATGCAGAAGGCATATGACCAGTACAAGCCTAAGAGCATAACCGTCATTGCTGCTGATCCCAATACGATGGAAATTCTCGGTCTGGCTAACATGCCGACCTTTAACCCTAATGAATTCTGGAAGTATGCCGCCGATCCCGGGGTCTTCTTCAATCATGCTATCAAAACAAGATTTGAACCGGGCTCCACGTTCAAGATTGTCCCGCTTGCGGGAGCGGTGGAGGAGAAGTTGTTTAATCCGGACGCAACCTTCATGTCCGGTTCTATCCGGATCAAGGGGTACGGCAAGCCGCTGTATGACCAGAACAGAAGCGGTTATGGCGAAATCTCCTACCTGGAAGGCGTGAAGCGTTCGAGTAACGTGGCCTTCGTCAAGCTCGGCTATGAAATGCTCGGACCCGAAAGGCTGCTGCAATATGTGGATGATTTCGGATTTAACCAGCCTACCGGTATTGACCTTCCGGGTGAAATCAGCGGTCTTGTTAATCCAACGCCGAATAATGCTTCAGAGAATGCAACGATCGCATACGGACACGGCAAGATACAGGTAACTCCCATTCAGCAGCTGACCGCTATGTCGGCAATCGCTAACGGCGGCAAGCTGATGGTGCCGCACGTGGTTAAGGAGATCACCGATCCCAATTCCGGCAAGACTACCGTAACCCAGCCGGAGGTGGTGCGCCAGGTTATATCCGAGGAAAGCGCCAGGGAAACAAGCAGCTATCTGGAGCAGGTCGTTGCTGACCTGGATCATGGAACCGGCCGTCATGCTTACATTGAAGGCTACCGGGTAGCGGGCAAGACGGGTACGGCTATTAAGCCTGACGGCAAGGGCGGGTATGACCGCGACAAGGTGCGCTCTTCTTTCCTCGGATATGCACCGGCCAATAACCCGAAAATTGCAGTCTATGTTGTCATTGACGAGCCTGCCGATGCAGTCGGCGGCGGTGCTGCGGCAGGTCCGGTGTTCAAAGAGATCGTATCCGAGGCATTGCCGTATATGGGGGTGCCTAAAGTTACAACATCAGAGGGCAGTAGCTCTGCAGCCGGAAAAACTACACCTTCGGCGCAGCGCTCTGCACCCGATCTGACCGGCAAAACGATGCAGGAGGCCAGAAAATTGCTGATTGAGCAGGGCTTCGACTTTGAAACGGTCGGCAGCGGAAGCAGTGTGGTTAGCCAGTATCCGGAGGCAGAGACCCTGCTTGCTTCGGGGCAGAGAATCTATCTGCTAAGCCAACAGGGTGAACAGGCATCGATTCCTGACCTCAAGGGACAGTCGCTGCGCGATGCGCTGGAGGTGCTTAATCTGCTCAAGGTAGGCATTTCTGTAGAAGGCGAAGGCTATGTGACCGAGCAGACGGAAACCACCTCTAATGGCAAAAAGCTGGTTCAGCTGAAGCTTAATCCGCTCAATGCATACGGCGAGGATATTCCGGTAGCTGCTTCGGAGGAAGAAGCAGCGGATGCCGGAGATACCGGAGGTTAGCCGGCGGCTAAACGGTTTATTTACAAATGCATTCTATTAATGTCTTGCTATACCCGTAAGCAGGGCTTGTTCTAACCCCTGTTTGTCCCGAATAGTCATGAAGATAAGAGATCATGTCTATTACGAGCGAAAGCGGGTGAAAGCACAATGAAGGTTTCGAAGGTGGTAACCCGGCGGAGAATGCTGTGGACCCTGCTGGGCCTGGTTGTATTGTTCGGATCGCTGGCCGTACGTCTCGCCTACGTGCAGCTATATCAGGGCGAGAAGCTGAGTGCCAAGGCGGAAGAGTCGTGGCGCCGCAATATACCGTATACCGCAAAGCGGGGAGAGATTGTTGACCGGGAAGGTGTGGCACTAGCCTATAACATCAGCTCTCCTACGGTTTATGCGGTTCCTGTACAGGTAAAGGATAAGCAGAAGACGGCACAGCAGCTGGCTCCGCTCCTTGGGATGACCGAGGAGAAGCTGGTAACTTTGATGTCCAAACGTGCGATGTCGGTGAAGCTACAGCCCGGCGGCCGCAAAATTACGATGGAGCTTGCCGCGAGCATCCGTGATTTGCAGCTGCCGGGCATCGTTGTGGCTGAGGATAACAAACGTTATTATCCCTACGGCGACCTGGCAGCACATATTCTCGGGTTCACCGGAATTGATAATCAGGGAATTACCGGAATCGAGAGCATCTACGATAAGCTGCTGCAGGGAATTGAGGGCAATATCTCCTATCTGTCCGATGCGGGCGGCAGGCTGATGCCGGGCTCCTCCGAGAAATATTCCGAGCCGAAGGAAGGTCTCAGCCTGCAGCTCACGATCGATAAGCAGATCCAGTCGATTATGGAACGGGAGCTGGATCAGGCGATGGTGAAATACCAGGCCCAGGGGGCATGGTCGATTGCCATGAACCCGAAGAACGGGGAGATTCTGGCGATGGCCAGCCGGCCGGGCTATGAGCCGGGCTCCTATAAGGAATATGATGCCGAGGTCTATAACCGCAACCTGCCGATCTGGATGACCTATGAACCGGGCTCCACCTTCAAAATCATTACGCTCGCTGCTGCGCTGGAGGAAAAAAAGGTTGATCTGCAGAACGAGCAGTTTTTTGATCCGGGATATGTGGAGGTTGGAGGAGCCAAGCTGCGCTGCTGGAAAAAGGGCGGCCACGGCAGCCAGACGTTTCTTCAGGTGGTCGAGAATTCCTGCAACCCGGGCTTTGTTGCACTGGGGCAGCGGCTAGGCAAAGAGACACTGTTCCAATACATTCGTGATTTTGGCTTCGGAACGAAGACCGGGATTGATCTGAACGGGGAAGCGAGCGGTATCCTGTTCAAGCTGTCCCAGGTGGGCCCGGTGGAGCTGGCCACGACAGCTTTCGGCCAAGGGGTCTCGGTGACTCCGATTCAGCAGATTGCTGCGGTTTCGGCAGCGATTAACGGAGGGAAGCTGTATACCCCCCATGTGGCCAAAGCCTGGATTAATCCGGAAACAGGGGAGACGGTGTCCGAGGTCCAGCCCAAGGAGGTCCGGCAGGTCATTTCGGAGGAAACCTCCAAAAAGGTGCGCGCTGCCCTTGAGAGCGTGGTTGCCAAAGGCACCGGCCGGCCGGCTTTTATCGACGGCTACCGGGTGGGAGGCAAGACAGGGACAGCACAAAAAGTAGTGAACGGACGTTATTCTCCGACAGAGCATATCGTCTCCTTTATCGGCTTTGCTCCTGCAGATGACCCGCAGATTGTAGTATATACGGCAGTGGATAATCCTAAGGGGATACAGTTCGGCGGTGTTGTAGCTGCTCCGATCGTCCAGAATATTCTGGAGGATTCACTGCATTATCTGAAGGTGCCGGAACGCAAGGATCAGCTTCCCAAAACCTATAAATATGGTGAAACTCCGATTGTTACGGTTCCTGATCTTACAGGGGCGACAGTCCAGGACATTTATGAGGACCTGAACATGAACTTTACGCTTGCCCGTTCCGGCACCGGAGATACAGTCATTAATCAGGCTCCAAAAGCGGGAGCAAGAGTTGAACAAGGTTCAACAATCAGGATTTATATGGGTACTTCCAGTCAATGATAGAGGTAAGGCCAGTCTTCTTATCCGAATTTGCAGAGTGAGGGATTAGTTATGAAATTGAAAGAATTATCTGCTTGCCTTGCGGCTTCACGCCTGCAGGGAGACGGGGAAACTGAGATTATGAATCTTCAGGCGGATTCCCGGAAGGTAAAGCCCGGCGATTTGTTTATCTGCCTGCCTGGCTTTACGGTGGACGGACATGATTACGCACCGCAGGCGGCGGCCTCCGGTGCTGCGGCGCTGGTTGTAGAACGCAAACTTGAAATAGATCTGCCGCAGCTGATTGTTGATGACTGCCGGTTCGCCATGTCCGTGCTGGGCAATGCATTCTTCAGCTCGCCTAGCAGCAGGATGAAAGTGATCGGAGTTACAGGGACTAACGGCAAGACGACGACGACGTATCTGATAGAGCGTATTATGTCTGACCATGGACTGAAAACCGGGCTGATCGGTACGATCCAGCTGCAGTATGACGGTCAGGTCTATCCTGCCTCCGGTACAACCCAGGAGTCACTGGAGCTGCAGCGCACACTTAATGATATGGCGCTGAAGGGTGTGGAGTGCTGTGTCATGGAAGTATCCTCACATGCGCTTGAGCAGGGGCGTGTAAAGGGTACGGACTACCGTACGGCTATTTTTACGAACCTGACCCAGGATCATCTGGATTACCATCATACGATGGAGGAGTACCGTGCCGCGAAGGGGCTGTTCTTCTCACGGCTGGGCAATGTCATTTCGCCATGGAAGGAAGAACGGAAATATGCGGTGCTGAATGCCGATGATGAGGCCAGTGCCTATTTTGCCGCCCAGACTGCAGCGGAAGTGATTACATACGGCATTGACAGCAATGCCAATGTCAGGGCATCACAAATTTCCATCACAGCAAAAGGAACATTTTTCCATGTGGATACGTTTAAGGGAGAGGCAGATATTTCGCTGCGGATGGTAGGCAAGTTCAATGTGTATAATGCGCTGGCTGCTATAACCGCAGTACTGCTGGAAGATATACCGCTGGATGAAATTAAAGCAAGCCTTGAATCGGTGGCCGGGGTGGCCGGACGTGTGGAGTCGGTGGATGAAGGCCAGGACTTTGCAGTCGTTGTTGACTATGCCCATACGCCGGACGGTCTGGAGAATGTGCTGAAAGCCGTCTGCGAGTTCGCCGGCGGGAAGGTGCTGACTGTGTTCGGCTGCGGCGGGGACCGGGATAAGACAAAACGTCCGCTTATGGGTAAAATCGCCGCAAAATACAGCGATCATGTTTTTGTGACATCGGATAACCCGCGGACAGAGGACCCGCTTCTGATCCTGCAGGATATTGAAGCCGGGCTAAGAGAAGACGGAGTTCCGCAAGAGCGTTATGAGACGGTTCCGGACCGCCGGGAAGCTATCAGAAATGCTATTGAAATGGCAAGCCCCGGCGATGTAGTATTGATTGCGGGGAAAGGTCATGAGACCTACCAGCTGATCGGCGGAGTGGTGCATGATTTCGATGACCGCCTTGTCGCCAAAGAAGTTATAAGGGGCCGAAGCTATTGATTACGAGAACACTGCAACAAATGGCTGTCATGTGCGGAGGAGAACCGTCCTCTGCTGCAGATACAGAAATCAAACTTTCCGGAGTCGTTACCGATTCCCGCAAAATAACAGCAGGCTGCCTGTTTGTGCCGCTTGCCGGTGACCAGTTTGACGGACATGACTATAGTGCTGCTGCACTCGCCTCCGGGGCTGCCGCCACCATGTGGCAGCGGAATAAGGGGGCAGCACCAGAGGGTGCCGTTATTCTGGTTGAAGACACGCTGGCTGCGCTGCAGAGGCTGGCTGCTGCTTATTTGAGCGAAACGGCTTCCCAGGTTGTAGGCATAACGGGCAGCAACGGCAAAACGACTACCAAGGATATGATTGCCGCCCTGCTGGAAGGCCAGTACAAGGTTCATAAAACCCAGGGGAACTTCAATAATCATATCGGGCTGCCGCTGACCGTGCTCTCGATGAATGAGGATACTCAGATTGCCATACTGGAGATGGGCATGAGCTCACGCGGGGAGATTGCCCTGCTTGCTTCGCTGGCATCTCCTGATGTCGCGGTCATTACGAATATAGGTGAATCCCATCTGCTGCAGCTTGGCTCCCGCAAGGAAATCGCCAGAGCCAAGCTCGAGATTGCCGAAGGGCTGAAGCCGGGCGGACTGCTTATTTACAACGGGGATGAACCGCTGCTCACCGAGGTTATGGCAGAGCCTTCCTTCCATGCGCCTGCAGGGATGAAGACGCTGCGCTTCGGCTTTGCCGGGGATAACGATGCCTACCCGACCGGGATGATGACACATACAGGCGGAATGACGTTTACAACTGTATATCTGACCGGAGAGCGTGCTTTTTCACTGCCGCTTCCGGGCCGGCACAACGTCAGTAATGCACTTGCAGCACTGGCTGTTGCCCGCCACTTCGGAATCACCGAGACGAATATCGAAGAGGGCTTGAAGCGGCTTAAGCTGACCGGTATGCGGATTGAAGTGATGCTGACTGACTCAGGGCTGACGCTGCTGAATGACGCCTATAATGCCAGCCCTACTTCCATGAAAGCCGCGATCGATGTGCTTCAGTCCATGAAAACCGGAGGTAAACGGATTGCCGTGCTGGGGGACATGCTGGAGCTGGGGCCTGAGGAGGCTGAATTTCACCGGGAAATCGGTGAGTATCTGGATCCGGAATTGACCGATATGGTCTTTACCTATGGAGCACTGTCGGCTTTAATGGCCGAAGAAGCGGTCAAAAGCTTCGGTCCGGAGCGGGTATTTGCCTTCACCGATAAGGCGGAGCTGTCCGCTGTCCTGAACAGCACGTGCAGCTCCAAGGACATTGTATTGTTCAAGGCCTCCCGGGGCATGCGTCTGGAAGAAGCGCTGCACAGCCTGGATGACCATTTTAAACAACAGACCTAAATAAAAGGAGGGGTATACCCATGGATTATCAACTTCTGCTGCTGACAATTGCTGTATCCTTTATCCTTGCGGTCATTTCCGCTCCGCTGATCATTCCGCTGCTGCGCAGGATGAAATTCGGACAGCAAGTGAGGGACGACGGGCCGCAATCCCACCTGAAAAAAGCGGGAACGCCTACAATGGGCGGTATTATTATCATGGTAGCCTTCACGTTATCCTTTTTGAAATTTTCAGTAGTGAATTCGGATTTTTATGTGCTGCTGGTCGCTACACTCGGCTACGGGCTGATCGGTTTTCTGGATGACTATATCAAAATTGCCTTCAAGCGTTCACTAGGGCTTACTGCACGGCAGAAGCTGGCAGGCCAGCTTCTGGTCGGCATTGTGCTGAGCATCCTGCTGATTAATGCCGGCCACCATACCGGGATCAGCATTCCCGGCACAGACATCAGCTTTGACTGGGGACCCTGGTTTTACTATCCGTTTATCGTTATCATGATGATGGCCGTGACTAATGCAGTGAACTTCACAGATGGTGTAGACGGACTGCTTTCCGGTGTCAGTGCCATTGCCCTTGCCGCTTTTGCTGTCGTAGCCATGCAGGCGACTTCGATTGCCGCAGGCGTATGTGCGGCGGCGATGATCGGCGCTGTACTCGGCTTTCTGGTGTTCAATGCACATCCGGCCAAGGTCTTTATGGGGGACTTCGGTTCCTTCGGGATTGGCGGTGCAATCGGGGCCATTGCCATTGTTACCAAAAGTGAGCTGCTCTTTGTAGTTATCGGCGGTGTGTTCGTTATCGAAATGCTGTCCGTGGTGCTGCAGGTGGCTTCCTTCAAAACACGCGGCAAGCGTATTTTCCGTATGAGCCCTATTCATCATCATTTTGAGCTGGGCGGCTGGTCGGAGTGGCGCGTTGTCACCACCTTCTGGGCGGTAAGCCTGCTGCTTGCGGCGGTAGGACTAATCTTGAGCAAGGGGTTGTAAGCAATGAAGCATCCAGATGAATACCAAGGCAAGCAGGTGGTCGTCCTGGGGCTCGCGAAAAGCGGCGTCCAGGTGGCCAAGGTGCTGCATGAACGCGGTGCGCTTGTTACGGTTAACGATAAAAAGGAAAGAGACCAAAGTCCCGAAGCTTCCGAACTGGAAACTTTGGGAATTTCTGTTATATGCGGAGGGCATCCGGATGATCTGATTCATGAAGGGGTAAGCCTGGTGGTGAAGAATCCGGGAATCCCGTATTCTGTACCTCCGGTGCAAAAGGCGCTGGAGCTCGGCATTGAAATCGTGACCGAGGTGGAGGTAGCTTACCGTATCTGTGCTGCGCCGATGATTGGCATTACCGGCTCCAACGGCAAGACGACAACGACCACCTGGGTAGGCAAAATGCTGGACGCTGCGGGGATGAATCCGATAGTGGCGGGCAATATCGGTACACCGCTATCTCAGGCTGCACAGGAGGCGGGAGCGGATAACTGGATGGTTGTTGAGCTTAGCAGCTTCCAGCTTAAAGGAACCGAGACGTTCCGCCCGAAGGTGGGCGCTCTGCTGAATGTAGCGGAGACGCATCTGGATTATCACGGAGGCATGGAGGACTATGTAGCCTCCAAGGCGAAGCTGTTCGCCAATCAAGGGCCTGAAGATACAGCGGTGCTGAACTGGGATGATCCGGTCTGCAGGGAGCTGGTGCCTTATATCAAGGCGGGTATATTGCCCTTCTCCATGACCGAGGAGCTGGTCCAGGGGATTTTTGTCCGTCCTTCTTATGTGCCTGATACCGGGGATGATCTGGAGCGGGTAATTATCTACCGTGATTACAGCGAGAGTGAAACGGAGATCGCCAAGGTCAGCTCAATCGGCCTGCCGGGCCGCTTTAATGTAGAGAACGCGCTGGCAGCCTGCGGAATTGCCATTGCCGCAGGCGCTGACCCTGCTGTGCTCGGTGAGGTGCTGGCTTCGTTCCGCGGCGTTGAGCACAGGCTGGAGTATGTAGGGGAGAAGGCGGGTACAGCCTACTATAACAACTCCAAAGCTACCAATTCCAAAGCGACTACAATGGCGCTGGGCTCATTCAAGCAGCCGCTGGTGCTAATCGCCGGAGGTCTGGACCGCGGCTCCGATTACATGGAGCTCCTGCCTGTCCTCAGCGGTCTGAAGGGACTTGTGGTCCTCGGCGAAACCAGGGACAAGCTGGCGAAGGTTGCGGCCATGGCAGGAGTAAAGCACATCATCTCCGTCGATAATGGAGAGAGCGCCGCCGCCGTGCTGCAGCAGGCTGTGCGGGAGGCTTCCGCGCTTGCGGAACCGGGAGAAGTCGTTCTCCTGTCTCCTGCGTGTGCCAGCTGGGATATGTTTACCTCCTATGAAGAGCGCGGGCGTATTTTTAAAGAGGCGGTGCATAACCTTTAAGTAGGGGGGTGGATAAGCCCCTACTACGGATGCAAGAGGTGTGCTCCTGATGAACAAATCGCGTCATGCGCCTGACATCTGGCTGCTGATCCCGATCCTTGCCCTGCTGGTCATCGGCATGGTGATGGTCTACAGCGCCGGATCTGTCCTGGGCTTCCGCAATTATGGCGATTCGTTTTATTTTGTCAAAAGACAGCTGCTGTTCGCCGGCCTTGGCCTTGGCGCAATGTTCGTAACCGCCAACACGGACTACCTGGTGCTGAAGAAATTTGCGCGGCCTGCACTAATTGTCTGCTTTATCCTGCTTGTCCTTGTATTGATCCCGGGCATCGGGGTAGTCCGCGGCGGTGCGCGGAGCTGGCTGGGTATCAGCAGCTTTGGTATCCAGCCCTCCGAATTCATGAAGATGGGGATGATCCTGTTCCTGGCTAACTGGCTGGGCAAGGATGATTATGATATCTCCACCTTCACGCGCGGCCTGCTGCCGCCGCTCGCCCTGATCGGCTCAGCATTCGCGCTGATTATGCTTCAGCCGGATCTTGGCACAGGCACCGTTATGTTCGGTGCGGCGCTGATGATGGTCTTTACAGCTGGCGCCCGGATGAAGCATCTGCTCTCGCTGGGGGCGCTTGGCGTGCTGGGCTTTGCCGGTCTGATTGCCGCCGCGCCTTACCGGCTGAAGCGGATCACCGCTTTTCTGGATCCCTGGTCCGATCCGCTTGGCGCCGGCTACCAGATCATCCAGTCACTCTATGCAATTGGTCCCGGCGGACTAGGCGGACTCGGCTTTGGGATGAGCCGGCAGAAGTACAGCTATGTCCCGGAGCCGCAGACTGATTTTATTTTTTCCATACTTGCTGAGGAGCTTGGGTTTATCGGCGGGATTGCAGTGCTGGTCCTGTTCCTGATCCTGATCTGGCGGGGAATGAAGGTGGCGATGAGTCTGCCGGACCGGTTCGGCAGCTATCTGGCGGTAGGGATCGTCAGCATGGTGGCTGTTCAGGTTATCATCAACATTGGCGTGGTTATCGGCCTGATGCCTGTTACCGGTATTACACTACCGCTGATCAGCTACGGGGGCTCATCATTGACCCTGATGCTTACAGCACTCGGCATTTTACTTAATTTATCCCGTTATGCGAGGTGAGAGACATGCGTATTGTATTAAGCGGCGGTGGCACGGGAGGGCATATCTATCCTGCCGTTGCTGTCGCCAGACAGCTTGAAGCAGAAGAGAGCGGATCCGCCTTTCTCTATATCGGCGGCAAACGCGGTCTGGAGAGCAAGCTGGTTCCCCAGGAGAAGCTGCCTTTTAAAGCTATTGATATTACCGGCTTCCGCCGGAAGATTTCCATGGACAATGTAAAAACAATTATGCGGTTTCTGAAGGGGGTAAAGGCCTCTAAGGAAATGCTGCGCGAGTTCAAGCCTGATGTCGTTATCGGCACAGGAGGGTATGTATGCGGACCTGTGGTATATGCCGCTTCCCGTCTGGGGATTCCTACCCTGATTCATGAGCAGAATGCGATTCCCGGACTGACCAACAAGTTCCTCAGCCGGTACGCTGATACGGTGGCTGTAAGCTTTGAGGGTACAGAGTCAGCTTTTCCTGGCGGCAAAAACGTGATCTATACCGGTAATCCCCGGGCTACAACTGTCACTGCCGCAAGCCCCCAACGCGGCTATGCTTCACTGGGAATTCCGCAAGGGAGTACTGTGGTGCTTGTGGTCGGCGGCAGCGGCGGAGCCAGGGCAATCAACCAGGCGATGATTGAGATGGTGCCGTTTGTGGGTAAGGGTAATGGAGCTCATTATGTTTATGTTACAGGCGAATCTTACTTTGAAGAAACCCGCAAAGCTCTGCGTCAGAAGCTCGGGGGAGAGCCGGGCTGGCTCCATGTGCTCCCCTATGTCCACAATATGCCTGAGGTGCTGGCCTGTACCTCACTGATTGTGAACCGGGCAGGCGCATCCTTTCTGGCCGAGATTACAGCGCTGGGTATCCCCTCCGTCCTCATTCCGTCCCCTAATGTGACGAACAATCACCAGGAAGCGAATGCAAGGCAGCTGGAGCGTGAAGGTGCAGCAGTTGTATTGCTGGAGAAGGACTTGACCGGCAAGGCTCTGCATGAAGCGGTGCAGCGGATTATCGGGGCAGAATCACTGCGGAGCAGCATGGCGGAATCGTCCAGACGTCTGGGCAAAAGGGATTCCGCTGCGCTGGTCGTCAGTGAGCTGCGGCGGCTTGCCGCCACACGGAAACAGTAACGCTTTGCTCCCTGTCCGGGCACATTTGAAAGCCCGGTTACTATACGGGGTTTCATGTTCTCCTCCTGCTGTCACACACCCGGGGTTATTAACATAGGATAATCCTATAATCGTGACAATCACCCATGGTCCTTCCTGTCATGTGAACTGCCTATACGAATGCTTTTGCCGGGCGGTTCATGATAGCTATACGGGAAGTTTCCGGTGGCGGGTGAGCGGTAATCTCGGAGGTGATACATTGGACAAATTGGTGATTGAGGGTGGAAGTCCCCTGTCAGGCACCATACGTATCCATGGAGCAAAAAATGCGGCATTGCCGATTCTGGCGGCAAGCCTGCTGGCCGAAGGAGTTCACTCACTGCATAATGTGCCGAAGCTGCTGGACATCGAAACGATGCTGAATATTTTGGGGCGGCTGGGCTGCAAGGCTGTGCATGATGAGGAAACAGTGACAATGGATACGTCAACCTTAAGCACTTCCCATGTACCGGAGGAATTAATGCGGCAGATGCGTTCTTCCATTTTTTTGATGGGGCCGCTATTATCCAGATTTGGCGAAGTGACGATCTATCAGCCGGGAGGCTGTGCGATCGGGGAACGCAAGATTGACCTTCACCTGCAGGGCCTCAAGCTGCTTGGAGCCGAGATTGAAGAGAGCAACGGCCGGATATCCTGCCGGGCTGCCAGACTGACGGGCAGCGACATTCATCTGGATTATCCCAGTGTCGGAGCTACTGAGAATATCATGATGGCGGCAGCAACGGCAGAGGGCACAACTACCATATCAGGTGCAGCCAGAGAGCCGGAAATCCAGGACCTGCAGAATTTCCTGAATGCAATGGGGGCCCAGATCATCGGTGCAGGCACCGATACGATTACCATCCGCGGAGTCAACAAGCTCTATCCGTGC
Organism: Paenibacillus sp. FSL R7-0273; assembly: GCF_000758625.1. Classification (NCBI taxonomy): domain Bacteria; kingdom Bacillati; phylum Bacillota; class Bacilli; order Caryophanales; family Paenibacillaceae; genus Paenibacillus; species Paenibacillus sp. FSL R7-0273. The sequence goes on along the minus strand of NZ_CP009283.1, from coordinate 5,471,197 downwards.
ACGTATGAAGTCATTCCGGACCGGATTGTCGCCGGAACGGTTATGATTGCCGCAGCCGCTACGCGCGGTAGTGTTACACTCACCCATACTAATGCCGGACATTTAACCTCGCTCATCCATGTGCTGAGGCGGGCAGGTGTTCAAATCACAGTCTGCAATGATATAATTAATATCAGCTGCAAGGGGCGTCCGCGAGCGGTAGAGCGGATTGTGACCTCACCCTACCCCTCTTTTCCAACGGATCTGCAATCACAGGTGATGGTGCTGCTGTCGCTGGCCGACGGTTTCAGTGTCATTAAAGAGACTGTATTCGAGGGGCGCTTTAAGCATGTGGAGGAGATGGCCCGGATGGGGGCGGATATCTCCACTGACCTGAACCGCGCGTTTATCCGCGGTGTGCAGCGGCTGTACGGGGCAACAGTAGAGGCAACGGATCTGCGGGCGGGAGCCGCCCTGGTCATTGCGGGACTTGCAGCACAGGGGACTACTGTGGTAGAGCAGGCGCATCACATTGACCGCGGTTACGACGGTATCGAGCTGCTGTTCCAGAAGCTGGGTGCCCGCATCAGCCGCAAAGTGCCTGTACCGGGTCCCTTTGATTTGGCCAATTAAAGCTCCCTGTCTCCTTCGGCGATGCCAGTGAAGGAGACAGGGCCTTATTACGGAGATATGAGAATGCCTAAAACCCGACTGCCTCGTCTGAAAGAGGACAAGCCTGTAAAAAAAATGAGCCGTAAAATTACTGTTATCCTGCTGCTGCTGTTTTTAGCGCTGCTTGCGGTTATCTTTTTCCGCTCGTCTGTCAGCCGTATAACCGAAATCAATTTTCAGGGCAACAAATACACAACCCGGGAGGAACTGCTGGAGAGAAGCGGTCTTGTAATCGGCGGGCAGTTTTTTGCAGCCTCGGCTGATTCGGTGAAAGAAGCACTGAAGCAGCTCAAAACGGTGCAGGAAGCAACAGTGGTTAAGAATTTTCCCGGAATTGTGAACATAACAATTGAAGAGTTTCCTGCTGTAGCCTATGAGCTGGATCAGCAGGGAATCCTTGAGGCTATTCTTTCAAGCGGAGCTGCTGTCAAGGTGAATGAAACCGGAATTGCCGTGGAGAAGCCGATTCTGACCGGCTGGAAGGAAGAGGACCCCTACAAAAGCAAGCTGAGCCAGGCTCTGGCCGCCATTCCGAATGAATTGACCAGTGACATCTCCGAGATTGTTCCTTCACCGACCCTGTCCTTTCCGGACCGGATCAAGCTGTACACACGTTCGCATTTTGAGGTTATAACAGCGATTTCGCTTCTGAAAGACAAGGTCGAATATTTGAACCAGGTGATAGAGACTGAGGAGCCCGGCCTGATCAAGATGCTGGAGGCTGATACCTATGTACCCTTCGCGGCAGAAAATGAGGATGATGAGGACATACAAGAGTAAATAGTCCCTACTAATAATGCGGAATAAATGTTACAATCGGTTTTACGGGCAATAAGGTATATCCCTCTTTTTTCTGCGGATTTTTTGAAAAAGAAGACCGGGCTATCCCCGCATTTTTCTGAGTATCCTTGTATTTCTTTATCACCCGGAATTCCATATTATAACATTCAAAAAAATTGTAGAAAAAAGAGGGAAAGGAATCGTGATGTTGAATATGTACAGAGAAGCTTTCCGGCAGCGGAAATCGTGTGATTCTTCAGCATCATCTTTTATTATGATTATAACAGGAGGTGCCATAGGGCTTGAGCAACAATGACATCATTGTTAGTTTGGACATCGGTACATCCAAAGTACGGGCAATTATCGGAGAAGTTACTAATGGAACCTTTAATATTATTGGCGTTGGATCTGCTGATTCCGAAGGGATTCGCAAGGGTGCGATTGTAGATATCGATCAGACTGTGCAATCGATCAGAAGTGCTGTGGAGTATGCAGAGCAGATGGTCGGTATTCAAATATCTGAGGTATACGTCGGGATTTCCGGCAATCACATCGGTCTGCAATCCAGCCATGGCGTCGTTGCCGTTCAGAATGAGGACCGGGAGATCGGCGAAGAGGACATTGACCGGGTGATCAAAGCGGCAGAAGTTATTGCTATGCCGCCTGAACGGGAAGTCATCGACGTTGTTGCCAAGCAATATATCGTTGACGGCCTGGAAGGAATCCAGGATCCCCGCGGTATGATCGGGGTTCGTCTGGAGGTTGAGGCGACGATTATAACCGGGGCGAAGACGCCAATACATAATCTGCTTCGTTGTGTAGAGAAATCAGGGCTTAAAGTAAAGGATCTTGTACTGATGTCTCTTGGAGCCGGCGGATTGGCGCTGTCCAAAGATGAAAAGTCGATGGGGGCAGTACTGGTTGATATCGGTGCAGGCTCAACGACGATTGCCGTTTATGAAGAAGGTTCCCTTTGTGCTACTTCCACGATCCCGATCGGCGGAGAATTTGTAACCAATGATATTGCCTACGGGCTCCGTACACTTACGGATCAGGCGGAAAAGGTAAAGCTGAAGTACGGCTGCGCCTGGATTGATGATGCCGCCTCAGATGTCGTATTTAAGGTGCTCCGTATCGGCAGCAATGTGGAAAAGGAATTTAACCAGGAGGATCTGGCAGCCATTATCGAGCCGAGAGTCCAGGAAATCTTCCACCTGATCCGTCAGGAAGTGAAGCGCCTCGGTTACAACGACCTTCCCGGAGGTTATATACTTACGGGCGGAACTGTATCTATGCCGGGTGTATTAAAGGCAGCACAATCCGAATTGTCAGCTTCAGTGCGCATTGCTGTGCCTGACTATATCGGAGTACGTGACCCTGGCTTTACCGGCGGTGTAGGTATTCTGCATAATGTTGTCCGCCGTTTCCGTGTACGCAGCAATAACGGTGTAAGCGCAAATAAGAAGACGGTCAACCGAAGCAAGCAAAGCGCTGCTCCAAGCCAGGAGATCGACAAGAAGCCGGGTCTGATGGAGCGTATAAAAAATATGTTCAGCGAGTTCATATAAGCGTAAGTCCAGATATACTTGGACCGGCCATCCAAGCACTACTCAAGGGGGAGATGGAATCAATATGTTGGAATTTGATTTTGAAATGGAGAGCTTGGCGCAAATAAAAGTCATCGGCGTAGGCGGCGGCGGAAGCAATGCTGTCAACCGGATGATCGAAAATGGCGTTCAGGGTGTTGAGTTCATCACGGTTAATACAGATGCCCAAGCGCTGCATATGGCCAAATCGGAGCATAAACTGCAAATCGGGGACAAGCTTACCCGGGGTCTTGGCGCAGGCGCCAATCCTGAAGTAGGCAAGAAGGCAGCTGAGGAGTCCCGCGATCTGATCTCAAATACGCTTAAGGGTGCAGATATGGTATTCGTCACTGCAGGAATGGGCGGCGGTACGGGTACCGGTGCTGCTCCTGTCATTGCTGAAATTGCCAGAGAATGCGGAGCGTTGACAGTGGGTGTTGTCACCCGCCCGTTTACTTTTGAAGGAAGAAAGCGGTCCAACCAGGCTGAGCTTGGAATCGAAGCTCTGAAGGAAAAAGTAGATACCCTTATCGTTATCCCGAATGACCGCCTGCTGGAAATTGTGGATAAGAAGACGCCGATGCTGGAGGCTTTCCGCGAAGCGGATAACGTGCTCCGTCAGGCTGTACAGGGTATTTCCGACCTTATTGCTGTACCTGGTCTGATCAACCTTGACTTTG